>QOUO01000001.1 GCA_003862195.1 Coriobacteriaceae bacterium
AGGGTTCGAACCTGCGACACGCTGATTAACAGTCAGCTGCGCTACCACTGCGCCACCGGGGAATTTCTTAGTGCGTTAGGAACTATAACAGACATTGCCGCCCGCGCAAGCCAGAATCGAATATTTTTTGTCGCCAGAGAGCCTCCACATATCGCGGCGGCGGTCCGTAACGCGCGTGCAGCAAGTACGAATTGATGCGGAAATATACGGTCAAAGCGCGTATACGCCGACCGATTTGTAAAAAGCGGATATGTATCCGCGGGTGCGAAGGCGGTATAACAGGCTCAAGCGGAAACGCGAAGGTATCCGCCGGCACCCGGCCGACGGAACGTCAAGGGAGGTTCGCCATGGGTCGCAGGCCAATCAGGGTCGTCCAGTACGGTTGCGGGAAGATGGCAAAGTACACCATCCGCTACCTGCACGAGCACGGTGCGCAGCTCGTAGGCGCCATCGACACCAACCCTAAGGTCATCGGGATGGACGCCGGCGACTTTGCGGGCCTGCCCGTCAAGCTCGGCGTCAAGATATCTGACGACGCGGACGCCGTGCTCGACTCCTGCGCGCCCGACATCGCCATCCTCACGCTCTTCAGTCTGGTTGACGACATCGCGCCCATGGCCGAGAAG
Organism: Coriobacteriaceae bacterium; assembly: GCA_003862195.1. Taxonomy (GTDB): domain Bacteria; phylum Actinomycetota; class Coriobacteriia; order Coriobacteriales; family Atopobiaceae; genus Parafannyhessea. Next base: position 627 of record QOUO01000001.1, read on the forward strand.
TGCCTGTCCCGCGGCATCAACGTCGTGACGACGTGCGAGGAGGCCACGTTCCCGTGGACCACGTCCTCCGCGACCACGAACCGCCTGGACGCCATCGCCAAGGAGAACGGCGCGACGATGCTCGGCGCCGGCATGGAGGACGTCTTCTGGGTGCGCATCGTCGGGCTCATCGCGGGCGCCGTCAACCGCATCGACAAGATCGAGGGCTCCGTGTCCTACAACGTGGACGAGTACGGCATGGCGCTCGCGAGGGCGCACGGCGTCGGCCTCACGCCCGACGAGTTCGAGAAGACCCTCGCCCACCCCGACGAGATCGTCCCCTCCTACGTCTGGAACTCCAACGAGGCGCTCGCGCAGGAGCTCGGCCTCACGATCAAGGAGATCATCCAGGAGAACGTGCCGTACGTGGCCGAGAAGGACACCTACTCCGACACGATGGGCGGCACCATCGAGGCCGGCAAGGTCCTGGGCATGAACACGCGCGTCACCACGAAGACCTACCAGGGCATCGACATAGTGACCTCGCAGATCGGCAAGGTGTACGGGCCCGACGACGGCGACCTCTGCGACTGGAAGATCTACGGCGAGCCCGACACCACGTTCCACGTGGACAAGCCCGCGACCGTCGAGCACACCTGCGCGACCATCGTCCAGCGCATCCCGACCGTCATCGATGCGCCGTCCGGCTACCGCACCGTCGACGAGCTCGAGCCGCTGCGCTACCAGACCGAGCCCATGATGGTCGAGGACATCGACTTCTAGCCGCGAACCAGGCAACGCACTAAGGGAGAAGGACCGCCCCCACAAAAGGGAGCAGTCCTTCTCGTCATTACCTTGATGCTTGTCGCGGCGCGGGTCTTGGGACGCAAGGTCCAGGGACGCGTCGCCGACCTGATGCGCGGCTAGTCCTCGATGTAGTCCTTCAGGCGGCCGGAGCGGGACGGATGGCGCAGCTTGGCCAACGTCTTGCTCTCGATCTGGCGGATGCGCTCGCGCGTGACGCCGAACTCGCGGCCGACCTCCTCGAGCGTGCGGGGATGGCCGTCCTCAAGGCCGAAGCGGAACTTGATGACCTTGCGCTCGCGGTCGGCCAGGCTGTCGAGCACCTGCTCGAGCTGCTCGCGCAGCATGGAGTCGCTCGCGGCCTCGGGCGGCGCGACGGCCGTGGAGTCCTCGATGAAGTCGCCCAGCTGGGAGTCCTCCTCCTCGCCGATTGGCGTCTCGAGCGAGACGGGCTCCTGGCTGATCTTCTGGATCTCGCGCACGCGGTCCGCGGAGATGCCCATCTCGGCGCCGATCTCCTCCGGGGTGGGGTCGCGGCCGAGGTCCTGCAGGAGCTGCCTCTGCACGCGGACGAGCTTGTTGATGGTCTCGACCATGTGCACGGGGATTCGGATGGTGCGGGCCTGGTCCGCAATGGCGCGGGTGATGGCCTGACGGATCCACCACGTGGCGTAGGTGGAGAACTTGAAGCCCTTGGTGTAGTCGAACTTCTCGACCGCGCGGATGAGGCCGAGGTTGCCCTCCTGGATGAGGTCGAGGAACAGCATGCCGCGGCCGACGTAGCGCTTCGCAATGGAGACCGTGAGGCGGAGGTTGGCGCTGATGAGCGACTGCTTGGCCTCGAGGCCGACCTGCTCGATGCGCATGAGGCGGCGCTGCTCGGCGCGGGTCAGCTCGATCTCGCCGTTCTCGGCGGCCTCGAGCTTCTTGGTGGCCTCGGTGCCGGCCTCGATCTTCATGGCGAGGTTGACCTCCTCCTGCGCCGTGAGCAGGTCGACCTTGCCGATCTCCTTGAGGTACATGCGGACGGGGTCGCCCGTGAGCATGACGGTGGAGTTGTCGACCCTGCGCGCGCGGGCGCGGGAGCCTCCAAGCTTCATGTCGTGCCCTCGTGCTGTGTTGTCGACCCTGCGCGCGCGGGCGCGGGAGCTGCGCTTGTGCGTGGACTTGCCCTTGGACGCGGAGCGGAGGATCTCGCTTGCCGCACGGGCCTCCTTGCGGGCCTTGGCCAGCTCCTCGTCCTCCTCCTCGAGGTCATCCTCGCCCTCGAGCTCCTCCTCGTCCTCCTCCTCGTCGTCGAGGTCGTCGGACTCGATGTCGGTCGCGGGTGCCTCCTCGCCGTTGGAGATCTCCACGCCCTTGGCGCGGATCGCGTCGTACATGTCCGACAGCTCGTCGTCATCCACGTCGATCTCTGCGATCGCGACCTGGATGTCGTCCTCCGTGATGGTGTTGTTGGAGGAGGACGCCTGAGTGACGAGCTTGCCGACGATGCCCTCGAGCTCGTCAGAGAGCTGGGAGTCGGTACCGGGAGTAGCCTTCTTGTTTGCCACGGATGTCCTTTCTACGCACGTGCGTTAGGGATACTACCCAAAATTTGGCTTATGCAACGGCAGAAACCCTATTTGACAGCTCATTAATACGTTTCTGCAGCTCCGTTGCCGTCCTGAAGAGCCCCCGCGCCTGGTCGTCCGGGACGCTCGAGCTCGACATGCGGAGCCTTGCCTTTATCTCGCGCACCTCGCGGCGCTTGGACCAGAGCTCGACCACGTCAAGCAGGAAGTCCGCCCGCTGCTCCACGGGCATGCGGGACGTGACCTCGAGCCGGCCGCCGGCGAGAATGCGCGGGGCGTCCGCCACGACGTCCGTTGCGGCGCCTACGACCTCCGCGGGCGGCGTGCCCGCGGGCGTGGCGAGCATGGCCCACGCCATGGCCTCGAAGCGCGAGTCCGACCAGGTGAACGTCGCGATGCGGTCGCCGTGCTGGCGCATCACGTCCGGATGGGTCGCGATCATGGAAAGGAGCTCGCGCTCGGCGACCGACTGCATCCTCTCGTCCGTGGAGAGGGCCGCGGCCGGAAGCGCTCGTCCTTCTCCCCCGCCGCCCTGCGCGGCCTGCTGCGGTGCCGCGGCCTGCCGGTCACCCTGCCATTGGGACTGCGACTGGGGCTGTGGCTGCTGCGCCTCCATGCGGGAGCGCTCGGCCTCCTTGCGGCGGGCCGCCGCGGCCTTGTCGCGAATGACCTGGCGCACCCTGTCCACGTCGAAGCCCAGCATGTCCGCGAGCTGCGTGGCGTAGCCGTCCATGAGCATGGAGTCCGCGAGCGGTGCCAGGACCTGGGCCATGTCATCCAGCGCGGCGACGCGGCGGCCGGGTACGCTGAGGTCGTAGCCCGCGAGGCGCTTGCCGAACACGAAGTCCATGAGCGGCTGGGCGGCCGCGAGGATGGGCCTGAGGGCGTCCGCCCCGTGGTCGCGCAGGAACTCCATCGGGTCCTGATTGTTGGGTAGGACCACGCAGAGCATCTCGACGCCGGTCTTGTCGATGTAGCGGACCGCGCGCTCCGCGGCGCGCTGGCCGGCCTCGTCGCCGTCGAACATGCAGATGATGCGCTTGCGTGCGAAGCGCTCGATCAGCTTGACGTGGTCCATCGTGAGCGCGGTGCCGAGGGTTGCCACGGCGTTGGTGAAGCCCGCCTCGTGCATGGCGATGACATCCGTGTAACCCTCGCACACGATGCAGGTGCCCGACGCGACCATGGAGTCCTTGGCGCGGTCGAACGCGAAGAGGTGCTTTCCCTTGGAGAAGACCGCGGTCTCCTTGGTGTTGAGGTACTTTGGCTTCGCGTCGGTCATGACCCTGCCGCCAAAGGCGATGGTGCGGCCCTGCTCGTCGTGGATAGGGAACATCACGCGGTCGTAGAACCGGTCGCGCAGGCGGCCGCCCTGGCCCTCGAGCGCGAGGTCCGCGGAGACGAGCTCCTGCCGCGAGAAGCCCTGCGCGCGCAGGTGCTCCGTGAGCGCGCCGTGGCCGGGGGCGAAGCCCAGGCCCCAGCGCCTGCACACGTCAGAGCCAAAGCCGCGGCCGGAAAGGTAGCGCCGGCCCGCCGCGGGTCCGTCCCCACGGCCGCGCATCAGCTGGGTGTTGTAGTACTTCTCAGCCTCCTGGAGGCAGTCGAGCACGCGCGTCCTGCGCGGCCCACGCCTGGGGCCGGAGCGCTCCTCGGAAAGCTCGATCCCGGCGCGCTCGGCCAGGTAGCGGATGGAGTCCGGAAAGTCCAGGCTCTCGCGCTTCATGACGTAGGCGAACACGTCGCCGCCGGCGCCGCAGCCAAAGCACTTCCAGAGGCCCGTGGTGGGGTTCACGTGGAACGACGGGCTCTTCTCGTGGTGGAAGGGACAGCATCCCCACCAGTCGGAGCCGCGGCGCTTGAGCTCCACGGTCTCCCCCACCAGCTGCAGCATGTCCGTCGCCTGTCGGACGCGTTCCTTGTCCTCGTCGGTTATCAAGAGCGCACCCCCACTCCACGGTCGCCTAGGTTCTTACGTACCCAATCGATGTTGCCAAGAACCACGCGCTCGAGCTCGGCGGTCGAGGAGAACGGGCGCGAGGCGCGAAGCCACCGCACGAAGAGGACGCTCACCTCGCTTCCGTAGAGGTCGCCGTCGAAGCCCAGGAGGTTCGCCTCGAGGAAGGCCTCCTCCGGCGCGCTGAACGTCGGCGGGGCGCCCACGTTGGCCGCCGCGGGCCAAGCGCTGGCGCCGTCGCACACGACGCAGGCGTACACGCCGTCTGCGGGCATGCACGCCACGCGCGGCACGCGCACGTTGGCGGTGGGAAATCCGAATGAAGTCCCCTTCCCGCGGCCGTGCTCCACCACGCCGCGCACCCAGTGCAGGCGGTCCAGGAGCCTGGAGGCCTCCCCCACCTTTCCCTGGTGGAGAAGGGCGCGGATCCTGGTCGCGGACACGGGCTGGCCCCCGGCCGTCACGAGCTCGTGGGCGTGCGCCTCGAAGCCCTGGGCGCGACCGATGGCCGCCAGGGCCGCGACGTCGCCCTCGCCCCGCGCGCCGAACCTGAAGTTCGTGCCCACGTGGATGGAGACCGGCCTCACGACGGAGTCGAGCGTGCTCGCAACGAACTCCCGGTAGGGAGTCCCCGCGAGCCCGGGCCCAAAGTCGAGCACGACCACGGCGTCCACGCCCAGGGTCGCAATCGCGCGCACGCGATCCGCGACCTCGAGCAGCCTGCTCGAGGCGCGCTCCCCCACGAGGAGGTCGGCCGGGTCCGGGTCGAACGTCACCGCAACGCAGGCGCAGCCGCGCCGACGCGCGTCCTCGAGCGCCGCGGCCACGAGCGCGCGGTGCCCCACGTGCACGCCGTCGAACGCGCCTATGCACACCACGGCGTCCACGTCGCTTCCCAGCCGCGTGCCGTGCACGAGGTACGCCCGGCCGCCGGGAAGCGCGGCCTCCTCGAGCGGCGGGCAGGTATAGAAGAGCGACCGCGCCGTCACGCGCGCAAGGTCCGCGCCGGATGCCGGCACGTCCGCGCGCGCCTCACGCTCCGTCAAGGCCGCACCCCCATGACTCCCGCGGGGAAGTTGACCTCGCTCCTCAGGCGCCGGCCCTCACGCGTCCAGACGCCCACCAGGCGCCCGCCGTGCGTCAGGCACACGCGCCCGCCCTCCGCGACGGCCGCGTCGCCGCACGCGACGGGCTTGCCGCAGGCAGCGTCCGCCGCCTCCTGCACGGAGAGCTCGCGCCTGGGCAACCCGAGCTTCGCGACGGGGTCGAGCGCGGCCGCTGCCAGGACGTCCGGACCCTTGGCCTCGAGCTCGTCCAGGCTGACGCAGTCGCCCAGGCCAACGCTGCCGGATGCCGTGCGCCTAAGCGCCACCAGGTGCGCCGCGCTTCCGAGCGACGTGCCCAGGTCGCGCGCGATGCTGCGCACGTACGTCCCCTTCGAGACCACGAACGCGCAGTCCCAGCACGGCTCGCCGGAGGGGTCGTCGGCCACCACGTCGAGGAGGACCGCCTGCGCAATGGTGACGTGACGGCTCTTGAGCTCGACCTTCTCGCCCTTTCGCGCACGGTCGTACGCGCGCACGCCGCCCACGGATATGGCCGAGAAGGACGGTGGCACCTGGTCCAGCTCCCCCACGAGCGAGGATACGACCCCGGCCGCGAACGTACGGTCGAGCACGCGCTCGGGCGCCGGCAGCGTGAGCACGGGCTCGCCCTCGGCGTCGTCCGTCGTGGTCTGCGTGCCAAAGGCGATGCGCGCCACATACGACTTGGTGTCCGCGGTGAGCAGACCCATGAGCCTCGTGCCCTGGCCCACGCCCACCACGAGCACGCCGGACGCGAGCGGGTCGAGCGTACCGGCATGGCCGACGCGCCTCTCGCCCAGCGCCCGACGCACGTGGTTCACCACGTCGTGGCTGCTCATGCCCACCGGCTTGTCGACGGCCAGCAGGCAGTTGATCCCGCTCTGGCCGCGCCTCACGCCCTCACCTGGCCCGTCGCGCTCCCGCCCGAGCGACGCGCGCGGTCCGCGGCGATGAGCCTCGGGTCCAGCCGCTCGCCGATGATCGTGCCGTCGGGGTCGACGTACTCGAAGAGCGACCTCAGGGGCGGCAGCACCGCCGCGAGCGCCTGGTCGATGTCGCCCTCGTACGTGAAGCCGGCCGCTGCCTTGTGGCCGCCGCCACCGAGCCTGCGCGCGATGCCGGACACGTCCTTGTCCGTCTTGGAGCGGAGGTTGCCGCGCACCTTGCCGCCCGGCACCTCCTTGAGGAAGAGCGCGACCTCGGACCCGGACACGCTCCTGACCACGTCCACCAGGCCGTCGCACTCGTCCAGGCTCGCGCCCGTGCGCTCGAGGTCGGCCGTCGTGGCGTAGCTGTAGGTTATCTTTCCCGACGCGAAGGTCGTGATGCGCCCCATGACCAGCGCCTCGAGGTGCAGGAACGAGAGCGAGAAGTTCTGGTACACGTTGAGCGACAGCTCGGACGGCGAGGCGCCGGCGTCCACCAAAAGCGACGCGACCGAGAAGGACTCGGGGTCCGCGTTCTGGTACTGGAAGCGGCCCGTGTCCGTCGCGATGGCGCAGTACAGGCAGCGCGCGATGTCGGGCGTGATATCGACGCCCAGGTGCAGCGCGAACTCCGCCACGAGGACGCCCGTTGCGGCGGCCTCGGGCCTGATCAGGCTCTCGTCCGCGTACGGGTCGTCGCAGGGGTGGTGGTCGATGATGGCCGTCCGGCGGGAGCGGAGCATGACCTGCTCCGCGTCGTTCAGCCGCTTCGCCACGGAGAGGTCCACGCTCACGAAGAGGTCGGGCGCGCCCTCGTAGTCGCGCGCGTGCACGAGGGCGCCGCTGCCGGGCAGGTACGAGTAGATCCGCGGCACGGCGTCCGCGTCGGCGAGGAGGCCCACGACGGTCTTGTGCGGCCACCTGCTCAAGATCACCTTCTGCAGCCCCAGGGTCGAGCCCAGGGCGTCACCGTCCGGGCTCGTGTGGGCGCATATGGCTATGGTCCCACTCCCCTCGATGAGCTCTGCTATGCGAGAGAAGCGCTCCTCCTGCTCGGGATTCTGGCGGACGTCCATGGCTGTGCTACTCGACCCCCTCGTCCTTCTCGTCGGCGTCAGACTCGGCGGAATCGTCCGCCACCGGGTAGCCGAACTCGTCCTTCTCGACCGAGAGCGTGGGCGGCACGTTCTCGAGGGCGAGGGCGATGCGCTCCGCCTCGTCCGCCGTCTCGTCGATCTGGAAGATGAGCTCGGGCGTCACGCGCCAGCCGAGCGCGTGGCCCAGCAGGCTGCGAATGCGGCCCTTGGCGCGCTCCAGCGCGGCGGAGACCGCCTCGTAGCGGTCCCTGTCGCAGCTGACGTACGCCTTCAGCACCGACTTGTCGACCGAGACCTCCACGCCCGTGAGGGTCACGAGCGCGAGGTCCGGGTCGGACACCTCGAACAGAAGGATGTTTGCGAGCTTCTCGCGCGCGAGGTTGTTCGTGCGGCGGGAATTCTGGTTCTGCTTCATGTTCCTACTCCGTACGTGCTACTTCCTCGATGCGGTACGTCTCGATGACGTCGCCCACGTGGATGTCCTGGAAGTTGTCGAGGCCGATGCCGCACTCGTAGCCCGCCTTGACGGACTTGACGTCGTCCTTGTAGCGGCGCAGCGACGCAAGCTTGCCCTCGTACACCACGATGCCGTCGCGGACGAGCCTGCAGAGGTCGCTGTTCGTGACCTCGCCCTCCTGGACCATGCAGCCGGCCGCGATGCCGACCTTCGGCACCTTGAAGGTGTTGCGAACCTCGATGGACGCGGTCTGCACCTCCTCCTCGGTGGGCTTGAGCATGCCGATGCGGGCGGCGTTGATGTCCTCGATCGCCTTGTAGATGACGCTGTAGGTGCGGATCTCGACGCCCTCGCGCTCCGCTGCCGCACGGGCCTTCGCATCCGGGCGCACGCCGAAGCCGATGATGATGGCGTTCGAGGCGTCCGCGAGCGTGACGTCGGTCTCCGTGATGGCGCCGACGGCGGAGTGGATCGTGTTGATGCGGACCTCGGACTGGTCCATCTTGTCGAGGGAGTCCTGCAGCGCCTCGATCGAGCCCTGGACGTCCGCCTTGATGATGAGGTTGAGCTCCTTCACCTCGGCGTCGGCCATGGTGTCGAAGAGGTTCTCGAGCGTGACGTGCTTGACCTTGTTCTGCTCCTCGATGCGGGCCTTGAGGGCACGCTCGTCGGCCAGGCTGCGCGCCTCGCGCTCGTCCTGGAAGACGCGGAACTCGTCGCCGGCCATCGGGACGCTCTGCAGGCCGAGGACCTCGACGGGCGTCGAGGGCGTGGCCTCCTGCACGTTGTTGCCGTGCGAGTCGATCATGGCGCGGATCTTGCCGTAGGCCATGCCCGCAACGATTGCGTCGCCCACGCGCAGCGTGCCGCGGTTCACGAGCAGCGTCGCGACGGAGCCGCGGCCGCGGTCGAGCTTGGCCTCGAGGACGTTGCCCGACGCGAACGTGTCGGGGTTCGCCTTGAGCTCGAGCACGTCGGCCTCGAGCAGCACGGCCTCGAGCAGGTCGTCGATGCCGATGTGCTTCTTGGCCGAGATGTCGACGAACATGTTCTGTCCGCCCCACTCCTCGGGGATGATGCCGTACTCGGTCAGCTCCTGGCGAACCCTCTGGGGGTCGGCGCCCGGCTTGTCGATCTTGTTGACGGCAACGATGATGGGCACGTTTGCCGCCTTGGCGTGGTTGATGGACTCGACCGTCTGCGGCATGACGCCGTCGTCGGCAGCCACGATCAGGATGACGATGTCGGTCACCTTGGCGCCACGGGCACGCATGGCCGTGAACGTCTCGTGGCCGGGCGTGTCGATGAACGTGATGGTGCGGCCGTTGATCTGCACCTGGGAGGCGCCGATGGCCTGCGTGATGCCGCCGGCCTCGCCCTCGGCGACGCCCGTGTGGCGGATCGCGTCGAGCAGCGACGTCTTGCCGTGGTCGACGTGGCCCATGACGGTCACGACGGGCGGACGCGGCTTGAGGTCCTTCGGGTCGTCGTAGAACGTGAAGGAGTTCTCCTCCTCCTTGGTCATGATCTTGATGTCACGGCCGAGGTCGTCCGCGACGAGCTCGATGAGGTCGTCGGACATGGACTCGGTCACCGTGAGCGGCGTGCCGAGCAGGAACAGCCTCTTGATGATGTCGTTGGCGGGTACGCCGAGAAGGTCGGCGAGCTCGGAGACGGTGGCACCCTGCGGGACCTTCACCGTGTCGAGCTGCGAGAGGTCCTGGTCGTTTGCGATGGCCTCCTCGATGCGCTTCTCCTCGGCCTTCTCGGCCTGCTGCTTCTTCCTGCGCTCCTTGCGCTTCTTGCGCCTGCCGGTGGACTCGCGGGTCGCCTCCTCGACGGCCTCGCGCGCCTCCTCGAGCACCTGGTTGTACTCCTGCGCCTCGCGCGCCATGCGGCTGTAGCGGTCCTCGTTCTGGCCGCTCCTTCGCTGGTTCTTGCGGCCCTTGCCACGGCCCTTGCCGCCGTGCTCGCCCTCGGACCCCACCTCGGGCTCGGGTGCGGAGACCCTGGTGCGGGAGGTGCGGTGCGGCATCGAGGACTCGTTCCTGTCGCGGCGGTCCCTGCGCTGCCCGCGGCTCTCCTCCTTCTTCTTCGCCTGCTCCTCGGCCTGCTCCTTCAGGACGACCTCCTGCTGGGCGATCTGGTCGAGCAGGCTCGCGAACGAGGGGATGGACTTGGGGGCGTTGTCGTGGACGCGGTTGCGCTCCTCTTCCTCCTTGCGGCGCTTCTCCTCGGCCTTGCGCTGCTCCTCGGCCTTCTTGCGGGCGGCCTCCTCGGCGGCGCGGCGGCGCTCCTCCTCGGCGCGCTCCTCCTTGCGGCGCTTCTCCGCCTCGAGGCGCTCCTTCTCGGCCTTCTCGTGCTTCTCGCGCTCGATGGCGGCCTGTGCCTCGGCCTCGGCCTTCTTCTGGGCCTCGATCTCCGCGGCGCGCGCCTCGAGGATCGGTTTCAGCTTCTTGCGGATGATGGAGACGTAGGCATCCTCCAGCGTGGAGGACGGCGACTTGGCGGGGATCTTCATCTCCGCGAGGTGGCCGAGCATCTCCTTGCTGGTCATTCCATATTCCTTGGCTAGATCATGTACGCGGGTCTTTGCCATAAAACCAACCTTCCATGATGGGACGGGATACGTTCGTATAACTTCGACTCACGGCTAGATCAGGGAGTCGGGATCGTCGGACACGTCGGTGTCGGCGTACTTGGCGAGCTGCTCGTGGATGCCGCAGTAGCGCGAGCCCGGACGGGCCATGTTGCGGCACTGGATGCCGGTCGGGCCGGTGTACTCGCAGCGGTGCTCGCCCTCCTCGGCGGGAAGCTCGACCTCCTTCGGCATCTCGCGCATGACCTCGCGGGCCAGCGACTCGTTCTTGATGTCGATGTGCATGCCCGTGAGCCTCGCGGCGAGTCGGGCGTTCTGGCCCTCCTTGCCGATGGCGAGCGACAGCTGGTCGTCCGGGACGATGACGGTGGCGTAGTTGTCCTCGTCGTCCACGATCACGCGGCTGACGCGCGCCGGGGACAGCGCGTTCGCGACGCACTTGGCGGGGTCGTCGCTCCACAGCACGACGTCGACGCGCTCGCCGCGCAGCTCGGACACGACGGCGCGCACGCGGCTGCCCTTGGGGCCGACGCAGGCGCCCACGGGGTCGAGCCTGTCGTCCACGGAGCTCACCGCGACCTTGGAGCGCACGCCGGCCTCGCGGGCGATGGAGCGGATCTCCACGACGCCGTCGTAGACCTCGGGAACCTCGAGCTCGAAGAGCCTGCGGATGAGGTCCGGGTGGGTGCGGGACACCACGATGGACGGACGCTGGCGCTCGCCCCTCACCGGCTGCTGGTTGCTGTTGGGGTCGCGCACGTCGATGATGATCGCGCGGATCTGCTGGTGGTGCGAGTAGCGCTCGCCGGCGGGGCGCTCGTTGAGCTCGTCCGGGTGGCGGCGCTGGTCAAAGTACGGGAGCTCGGCCTCGACGCCCTCGCGGATCTTGATGATCGCGAAGTCCGGCGTGGTCTGGAGGACGGTGCCCGTGATGATGTCGCCGATCCTCTTCGAGAACTCCTCGTAGATCTGCTGGCGCTCGGAGTTGCGCACGATCTCGTTGATGACCGACTTCGCGTGCGTGTATGCCGTGCGGCTCGTGTCCTTGGGCGTGACGTCGACCTCGTCGAAGTCGGTGTAGAGGCCGGTCTCGTCGTCCCAGGACTCCTCCTTCGGCACGAGCTCGTACACGTACACCTTGCCGGTCTCGCGGTCGATCGTGACGCGCGCGCCGTCCGGCAGGTGCATGACCTCCGCGTAGCTCTTCGCGAGCGACTGCTCGAGCTGGTCGATCAGGTACAGCTCGTCAATATGCTTCTCCTGGCACAGGGCCATGAGCGCTTCCATCATCTCAGATGCCATGCTTGTCCTTTCCCCATCCTCTTCTTGATTATCGCGGTCCGTCGGACCCTAGTCGAACTTCGGCTTTATCTTGCAGCTCTTGATCTGGTCGAGTGCGAAAGAGAACTCCTCGCCGTCGCACTCGACGACCACCTTTCCGTCCACGAGGCCCTTGAGCCTGCCCGTGTAGTGCCTGCGGCCCTCGCGGTCGAAGGTGTTGAGCGACACGTCCTCGCCCGCGAAGCGCTCGAAGTCGTGCGCCTTGCGCAGCGGCCTCGACAGGCCGGGGCTCGAGATCTCGAGCGTGTACGAGCCCGCGAACGGGTCCCTCTCGTCGATGACCTCGTTCACCCAGCCGCTCTGCGCCGTCACCTCGTCGAGCGTGATGGTCGGGAGCGTCTCGTCGGCGTGGTCGATCCTCACGCGCACCACCGGCGCCTTGGAGGACCCGACCACCTCGACGTCCACGACGTCGATTCCATGCGCGGGTGCGGCCGCCTCGAGCGCCTCGAGGATTCCCCTCTCGATATCCGTGGATGCCAAGGCATCTCCCTTCCCGGGCCTAGACCCGACATACAGAAAGGAAGCGGGGCGAGAAGATCCACCCCACTTCCTCGAACAGTCACGATTAAGCTGTGACTAATCTACCACAACCGCGCGGTTTGTGCCATCGCTCGCCTGGCGCCACGAATTAACCACAAGCGGTTGTGCCGCGTGCGCGCTAGATGGCCACGATGTTGACGAGCCTCCCGGGCACCACGATGACCTTCTTGACGTCCTTGCCCTCGAGCTGCTCCGCGACCGCCTCGCGCGCCGCGGCCTCGAGCTCCTCCTTGGAGGCGTCGGCCGCGACGTCGACGTGGGCGCGGACCTTGCCCTTGATCTGGACGGCGATCTGGATGGTGTCGCTCTTGGCCTGGTCGGGGTCGAACTCCGGCCACGGCTCGTTGTAGACCGAGCCCTCGAGGCCGAGCGCCTCGTGGAAGAGCTCCTCCGCCCAGTGCGGGCAGATGGGCGCGAGCATGGCCACGATGTCGTGGGCGACGTGCCACGAGAGCGCGGAGTCGCGCTTCTCGGCCGGAACGTCGTTCACGTACTTGGACGCGGCGTTCGTGAGCTCCATGACGGCCGAGATCGCGGTGTTGAACTGGCCGCGGTCGAAGTCGTTGGTGCACTTGATGCCCATCTGGTGGAGTGCGCGGTTGAGCTCGGCGGACTTGGCGTCGAGTGACTTGGGGTCGACCGTGCCCTTGGCGGCGTTGTCGCAGAGCTGCCAGACCACGCGCCACGCGCGCTTGATGAAGCGGTTGGCGCCCGCGACGGCCTCCTCGTCCCAGTCGAAGTCCTTCTCGGGCGGCGCCACGAAGAGGATGGCCAGGCGCATCGTGTCGGCGCCATAGGGCTCGATGACGCTCGAGGGCGGCACGACGTTGCCCTTGGACTTGCTCATGGTGTCGCCGTTGGCGTCCTTGACCATGCCCTGGCAGAGCAGGTTGGTGAAGGGCTCGTCCACGTCGACCATGCCCATGTCGCGCAGGACCTTGGTCCAGAAGCGCGAGTAGAGCAGGTGCAGGATGGCGTGCTCGATGCCGCCGATGTAGTTGTCGACCGGCATCCAGCGGTCAACGGCCTCCTTGCTGAAGGGGGCCTCGTCGTTGTGGGGGTCGCAGTAGCGCAGGTAGTACCAGCTGGAGCACGTGAAGGTGTCCATGGTGTCCGTGATGCGCTTTGCGGGACGGCCGCACTTGGGGCAGGTGGTCTCGTAGAACGGCGCGTACTCGGCGAGGGTGTCGCCGGCGCCGAGGTCGAGGTCCTCAGGCAGGCGCACGGGCAGCTGGTCCTCGGGCACGGGGACGTCGCCGCAGTGGTCGCAGTGGATCATGGGGATGGGGTTGCCCCAGTAGCGCTGGCGGCTGATGAGCCAGTCGCGCAGGCGGTACTGCACGGTCGGACGGCCGCAGTCATGCTCCTTCAGCCACGCCGTGATGGCATCGACGGCCTCGGAGTGCTTGCCGCCCTTGAGGCCCGTGAACTCGCCGGACTGCACGAGGTAGCCCTCGGCGACCATGGCCTTGTCCCAGTCGACCGAGCGCACGCGGATCTCATGCTCGTCCTTGAGCTCCTCGTAGAGGGGGTCGTCCTTCTCGCAGATGATCGGGATGATGTCGAGGCCGTACTTCTTGGCGAAGTCGAAGTCGCGCTGGTCGCCGCAGGGGACGCCCATGACGGCGCCGGTGCCGTAGTCCATGAGGACGTAGTCCGCGACCCACACGGGCGCGGGGCGGCCGTTGATCGGGTTGATGACGTAGCGGCCCGTGAACACGCCGTGCTTCTCGCGGTCGGAACCCTGGCGGTCGACGGCGCTGACCTTCTCGGTCGCGGCGCGGAGCTCGCGGTACGCGGGCTCGTACTCGGTGCCCTTGACGAGCTCCTCCGCGAGGTCGCTCTCGGGCGGGAGCACCATGAAGCTCACGCCGAAGAGCGTGTCGGCGCGCGTGGTGAAGACGGTGACCTTGCGGTCCGTCGGGGTCTTGCCGTCCACGTCCGCCAGGCGGAAGTCGATCTCGGCGCCCTCGGAGCGGCCGATCCAGTTGCGCTGCTGCGCCTTGACGTTCTCGGGCCAGCCGGTGAGCTTGTCGAGGTCGTCAAGCAGCTCCTGCGCGTAGTCCGTGATCTTGAGGTACCACTGCGAGAGGTTGCGCTTCTCGGGCACGGAGCCGCAGCGCCAGCAGCGGCCGTCCACGACCTGCTCGTTGGCGAGGACGGTCTTGCACGTGGGGCACCAGTTGACGGGGCTCGTGGCACGGTAGGCCAGGCCCCTCTTCCACATCTGGATGAACATCCACTGGCCCCACTTGTAGTACTCGGGGTCGCAGGTGTTGAACATGCGGTCGTAGTCGTAGCTGAAGCCCATGCGCTTCATGGTCTTGACGGCCTGTGCGATGTTCTGGTACGTCCACTTGGCGGCCTGGGTGTGGTGCTTGATGGCCGCGTTCTCCGCGGGAAGGCCAAACGCGTCGAAGCCCATGGGGTGCAGCACGTCGTAGCCGCGCATGCGCGCCTGGCGCGCCATGGCGTCGCCGATGGTGTAGTTGCGCGCGTGGCCCATGTGCAGGTCGCCCGAGGGGTACGGGAACATCTCGAGCACGTACTTCTTGGGCTTGGACGGGTCGGTGTCCGTCTTGTAGAGGTCCGTGTCCTCCCAGATCTTCTGCCACTTGGTCTCTATTGCCTGCGCGTCGTACGCGGGAATCCCACGCTCGGCGGCATCAGTGTTGTCAGCCATTTGGTTCCTCTCCTAGCCGTATGCCTCAAACGGCGATTTAGCACGCCCTAGTATAGCGAAACGTCCCGATGCGCACGCCGGCACGTTACGCGACGGAAAGGTGCCGGGCGTGCGCCGGGCGAGAAGTGCGTCCTTCTCCCCCGCCTATATCACGTAGCACCAGACGGGCTCGGGCTCGCCGGGGCGACGCACGATCGTCTCCTGGTTGAGGCGGACGCGCGCGTTCTCGGGCACGGACTCGCACACGAAGGCTGAGCCGCTGATGACCGCGCCGTTGCCGATGACCGTCTCGCCGCCGAGGATGGACGCGTTGGAGTACACCGTCACGTAGTCGCCCAGCGTCGGGTGGCGCTTCTTGCCCGATAGCAGCTGGCCCTTGCGGGTCGACAGCGCGCCGAGCGTGACGCCCTGGTAGATCTTGACGTGGTCGCCGATCTCGGTCGTCTCGCCGATGACGACGCCCGTGCCGTGGTCGATGAAGAAGTACTTGCCGATGTGCGCGCCCGGGTTGATGTCGATCCCGGTCTTGCTGTGGGCGTGCTCGGTCATGAGGCGCGGGATGAGCGGCACCTTGAGCCCGTAGAGCACGTGCGCGATGCGGTACACGTAGATCGCGAAGAAGCCTGGGTACGCGACGAGCACCTCCTCGAGGCTGCCCGCGGCGGGGTCGCCGTCGTAGAGCGCCTGGATGTCCGTCATGAGGAGCTCGAGCACGTGCGGCAGGCTGTCCAGGAACGTCTCCGCCACGTTCGCGGCACGCTTTCCGGCCTCGTCGCGCGAGAGGTCTCCATCCTCGAAGAGCAGCGCCTCGAGCACCTGGCCCTGCAGCACGCGCTCCACGTGCAGCAGGCGCTCGCGCGTGAGGTAGTCGTTGCTCTCGCCCGCGGCGCTCTCGTTGTCGAAGTAGCCCGGGAACAGGAGCTGTCGCACGTCGTTTATCAGCTCCACGCAGGCGCTCCTGCTCGGGAAGTGTCTGCGCGTCCCGCCAAAGAAGTCCTTCTCCGCGGCGTACTCTACGTTCATGGCGGCCAGCCTCTCTGCCACACCGCAACTCTTCATGCTCATCACCCCAAAGCCCTTCCCGCACGGGCGTCGACATACAAAAACCCACCGCCACACTAGGTGATGGCGGTGGGTCAATGCTACATCAAGCTCGCTGGCGCGGCTAGGTGCCGCCTTGCACTACGACCTGAAGTTGGTGCTCGTGTCGGAGTCCTTGAGGATGACGTCGTGCGCGCCGCCCTCGACGAGCGACGTGGACGAGACGAGCGTGATCCTCGCCTTGTCGCGCAGCTCGGCGAGCGTGAGCGCGCCGCAGTTGCACATCGTCGAGCGGACCTTGGTGAGCGACTGGTCGACGTTGTCCTTCAGCGGGCCGGCGTACGGGACGTAGGAGTCGACGCCCTCGACGAACGAGAGCTTCTTGGAGCCGCCGAGGTCGTAGCGGGCCCAGTTGCGGGCACGTGCGGAGCCCTCGCCCCAGTACTCCTTCACGTAGTTGCCGTTGACGTTGAGGCGACGCGTGGGGGACTCGTCGAAGCGCGCGAAGTAGCGGCCGAGCATCAGGAAGTCGGCGCCCATCGCGAGCGCGAGCGTCATGTGGTAGTCGTACACGATGCCGCCGTCGGAGCACACGGGCACGTAGACGCCCGTCTCCTCGTAGTACTCGTCACGGGCGCGGCAGACGTCGATCAGCGCGGATGCCTGGCCGCGGCCGATGCCCTTCTGCTCGCGCGTGATGCAGATGGAGCCGCCGCCGATGCCGACCTTGACGAAGTCCGCGCCGGCCTCGGCGAGGTAGCGGAAGCCGTCGGCGTCGACGACGTTGCCCGCGCCGACCTTGACCGCGTCGCCGTAGTGCTCGCGGATCCAGTCGAGCGTGAGCTTCTGCCACTCGGAGTAGCCCTCGGAGGAGTCGATGCACAGCACGTCAGCGCCGGCCTCGACCAGCAGGGGCACGCGCTCCGCGTAGTCGCGCGTGTTGATGCCGGCGCCGACCACGTAGCGCTTGTGCTCGTCGAGCAGCTCGTCCGGACGGGACTTGTGGGAGTCGTAGTCCTTGCGGAAGACGAGCGAGGACAGGTTGCCGTCCTTGTCGACCACGGGCAGGGTGTTGATCTTGTGGTCCCAGATGATGTCGTTGCAGACCTTGAGCGAGGTGCTCGTGTCAGTGGTGACGCACTCGGAAGCCGGCGTCATGAACTCGGAGACCTTCTTGCCGCGGTCGTCGCGCGAGACGCGGTAGTCGCGGCTGGTCACGATGCCGCAGAACTTGCCGTGCGGGGTGCCGTCCTCGGTGACGGGCATGGTGGTGTGGCCCGTGCGGTCGCGGATGTCGAGCACATCCTGTAGGGTCATGTCGGGCGTCAGGGTCGAGTCGGACACGACGAAGCCGGCCTTGTAGGTCTTGACCTCGCGCACCATCGCGGCCTCGTCCTCGGGGGTCTGCGACTGGTAGATGAAGGAGATGCCACCCTGCTGGGCAAGCGCGATGGCCAGGCGCGGGCCGGAGACGGCCTGCATGACTGCCGATACCATGGGGATGTGCATCTTGATGGCCGGCTCTTCTCCGCGCTTGAACTTGACGAGCGGGGTCTCGAGCGAGACGTTTGCCGGAATGTTCTCGTGGGAGGAATAACCCGGGACGAGAAGGTACTCTGAGAAGGTGTGGGACTCCCCCTCGAAGAACGTTGCCATACACAATCTCCTTTGCATCAGATGCCACTGACGGAACGAAACCCAAATGCTTACCGATGGATTTTGACAGATTGTAACACCTTGCGGCACGAGCGGCCTAACTGGCGCCCTCACTCACCACCTCATCAAAGTCCACGGCGATGTCATGCTTGACGGGGATCCAGTCGACCTTCTTGAAGAGCGCGATCACGTTGATGGGGATGTAGGTGAGCTCGAAGATCGGGAACGTGAAGAGGTTGCCGATCACGCGCCAGCGGCTCTTGGAGTGGATGTGCTTCCACTCCGTGATCGTGGTGATGAGCCCCATGATGAAGAACATGAAGTAGGAGGAGACGAGCGTCGTCACGATGGAGCGCACGCACGAGCCCAGCTCTCCCTGCGTGGCGATGTAGCCCCTGCTCGCGGTGCCGATGATGAGGTACGCGATGTTGACGAAGACAGAGAGCACAGTGCAGATCATGGCGGGAGACATGCACATGAGCATGTCGAACGACGCGAACGAGCGCCCCTTGAAGATGCCGCGCAGGAGATCCCGCCAATAGGAGAAGAGCACCTCGTACGCGCCGCGCGACCACCTCATGCGCTGCGTCCACGAAGTCTTGAAGTCCGTGGGCTGCTCGTCGAAGAACTCCGCCGGCGCGTAGCCGATGCGGATGTCGTGCGCGCTGCAGAACGCGGAGAACTGCAGGTCCTCCGTGAGCGTGTGGAAGAGCCAGCCGTTCATGCCCTTGATGATGGACTCCGAGACGAGCCAGCCGGAGCCCGAGATGGCGCAACTTGTGCCGAGGAGCATGCGTGCGTTGTTGAGGTAGCGAGACTCGCGAAGGAACCAGAGCGAGTAGCCCGCGCTGATCCAGTTGGAGTCGAAGTTCTTGGAGTTGCGGTAGCTCGTGCACACGAGGAAGCCCTGGTCGAACGTCTTGTTCATGATGCTGACGTAGTCGGGCGGGATCACGTTGTCCGCGTCCATGATGAAGAAGCCCTCGTACCTGCCGGGGCACTCGCGCATGAGCCGCTCGAAGGCGAAGTCGAGCACCCAGCTCTTGCCGCGACGGGCGAGGTCGTTCCTCTCCCACACGATGGCGCCCGCCCTGCGTGCGACCTCGGCCGTGTCGTCCGTGCACGCGTCCGCCACGACGTAGCAATCGATCAGGCCGTCGTAGCGCTGCTCCTTGATCGACTCCACGAGGTTGGCGATGACCGCCTCCTCGTTGTGGGCGGCGATCACGAAGGCGTAGGAGTGGTTCCTCTTGGCGTCAGGCAGCTTGACCTCGCCGCGGAACAGTGCCCAGATCGCGTAGATGACCTGGTAGAAGTAGGCAACGGTGAAGAAGATGCCCACGATGCTGTTGAAGACCTCGATGGGCGACGTGCCGAGTCTTGCCAGCTCCAAGCGCACACCCCTTCCGGAAAGATCGGGACCTCAGTCACGTCCCGGGTCCAGCAGTTGGGGGCAGATCTTCTCGCCCGCCGCCGTGCGACCCATGGAACGCTCAGAGAGCGATTCTAATACATGCGCTAGGTCGGGAGGGAGCGTGTCCGCAAGCTCGATGGTCTCTCCAGTTATGGGATGGTCGAACCTGATGTGCCACGAGTGCAGGAACTGGCGGCGCAGACCCATGTTGGTGCGGTCGTCGCCGCGGCCGTAGAGCTGGTCGCCCACGCAGGGGTGGCCGACGTGGCGCATGTGGACGCGGATCTGGTGCGTGCGGCCCGTGTAGAGGTGGCACTCGAGCAGGGAGTAGCCGTCGTCCACGCGGCCGGCCTCGAAGCGCTCGAGCGTCGTGAACGTGGTGATGGCCTCGCGCGCCGACGGGTCGTCCGAGACCGCCATGCGCAGGCGGTCCCTGCGCGAGCGCGCGATGCCCGTGGTGATGGTGCCCGAGTCGGGTGCGACGTAGCCGTGGACCAGCGTGACGTAGCGGCGGTCGAGCACGCGCAGGCGGATGAGGTCCTGCAGGGACTTCTGGACGCCGTCGTCCTTTGCGCACACCATGAGGCCCGAGGTGTCCATGTCGAGCCGGTGCACGATGCCGGGGCGGTCGTCGCCCTGGAGCATGCCGAGGTGCCCGTAGCCGCAGTGCGCCACGAGCGCGTTGGCGAGGGTGTCGTCCACGTGGCCGGGGCTGGGGTGGCAGACGAGCCCCGCCTGCTTGGAGAGCACGATGAGGTACTGGTCCTCGAAGCGGATGTCGAGCGGGATGTTTGGGTTGGGGGCGAGCTGGCCGTCCTCCGGCTCGGGCTCGGGAAGCCTGACCTGCACGCGGTCGCCCAGGCAGACGGACTCGCTCTTGGACGTGGCGGGCGTCGTGTTGATGGTGACGGCGCCATCGGCCACGAGCCTCGCGCAGGCGCTGCGCGAGGGGCAGCCATCGACCGACGCGAGAAACGCATCGAGCCGCATGCCGTCGGACTCGGGCCCGACCAGCGCGTTCAGGATCCTTGCCACGAACAACCCCCAATGCAAGGGCGGGCCCCGAGGACCCGCCCAGAATCAGCCTTGCCTACCCGCGCGCCTTCTGGCGTCGCGAGTCCCATATGTTATAGCCCACGAGCGACGCGACCACGCCCACCGTCACGAAGATGTCCGCCACGTTGAAGACCGGGAAGTCGATGAACGTCGTGGCGAGGAAGTCGGTCACGTAGCCGGCGGCGAGCCGGTCGATCATGTTGCCGACGCCGCCGCCCGCCACGCAGGCGATGGAGACGACGAGCGGCATGGGCAGGTCCTGCTTCCAGACGAGCAGGAAAGCGCCCACGACGACGAGCGCCGCGATGGCCACGAAGACCACGCCGGCCCCGCGCCCGATGCTGAACGCGGCACCATCGTTTCGCACGTAGAGAAGGTCGAGCACGCCCGGGATGAACTCCCGCCGCTCGCCCACGCTCAGCACGGACCGCACGGCGAGCTTGGTGGTCTGGTCGAGGACCAGCACCAGGCACGCGACCACCGAGAACCAGATGGCGCGGTACCCGCGTGCCGTCAGCCTGCTCGTCTCTCCCACGGTCTACCTACTCCTCGGTCGGAAGGCTCGCGACGACCTCGTGGCACCTCTTGCAGAGGCCGTCCTCGCCCAGCTCGCGCCAGTTCCAGCAGCGCGGGCACTTCTCGCCGTTCGCGGGGAGCGCCTCGCAGGAGAGCTCGTCGCCCTCGTGCACGCAGACCTCGGAGCAGACGAAGGCCTCGGCGAGGTCGCAGCCGGCCTCCGTGAGCGCCTTGTAGGCGTCGGCCGGGAGCGTGAGCTCGGCACGCGCGGCCTGCGTCGTCTTCTCGGTGATGGTGCCGGCAGCGGTCGCCTCCTCGTAGGACTTGGTGAAGGCGCCCCTGGCCTCGGCGAGCGCCTGGTACGCGGGGAGGTACTTCTCGTACACGTCGGACGCGACGGGGTTCTGGTACCAGTCGAGCAGCGCCGCGTACTTCTGGCCCTCGCGCATGGACTCGGGCAGGTACGCCATGATCTCGTCCGTGGTGTAGACCAGAATCGGCTGCAGGTCGTGGACGAGCATCGAGAGGATGTGCGCCCAGGTGGTCTGCGCGGAGAGGCGCTCGTGCGTGCCCTTGCCGCCACAGTACGTGCGGTCCTTGGTCGCGTTGAGATAGCCGTTGGAGAGCTCGGTCACCAGGTCGTACAGGTTCCTGTAGACGACGTTGAAGCGGTACTCGGAGTACGCCTTCGTCACGACGTCGTGCACCTCGCACACGTGAGCGAGCGTGACCTTGTCGTTCGCCTCGAGGTCGTCGAAGGCGAGGCCATCGGTCGCGGGGTCGAACTGGCCCTCGATCTCGCCGAGCAGGAAGCGCAGGGTGTTGCGGATCTTGCGGTACGCGTCGCCGACGTGGCCGAGGATCGTCTCGTCGCACGGGACGTCGACGGAGGTGTCGACGGACGCGAGCCACAGGCGCAGGACGTCGGCGCCGTCCTTGGCGCAGACCTTGTTGGGGTCGATCACGTTGCCGAGCGACTTGGACATCTTGCGGCCCTGGCCGTCGAGCGTGAAGCCCTGGCTCACGATGGACTTGTACGGCGCGACGCCGTAGGCGCCCACGGAGGTCATGAGCGAGCTCATGAACCAGCCGCGGTGCTGGTCGGAGCCCTCGAGGTACATGTCGGCGGGGAACTGCAGGTAGTCACGGTGCTTGCACACGGCCGTGTGGCTCACGCCGGAGTCCCACCAGACGTCGAGGATGTCCTTGTTCGCCTTGAGGTGGTGCGAGCCGCACTTGGGGCACACGCAGGCGTCGCCGAGGTAGCTGGCGGGGTCCTCCGTGAACCAGGCGTCGGAGCCCTTCTCGCGGAAGAGCTTGATGACGGCGTCGAGCGTGTCGTCGTTCATGACGGTCTCGCCGCAGTCCTCGCAGGTGAAGGCCGGGATGGGCACGCCCCAGTTGCGCTGGCGAGAAATGCACCAGTCGGGCCTGTTCTCCACCATGGAGGTGATGCGGTTGCGGGAGTGCGCCGGGTAGAACTTGACCTTGGCGAGCTCGTCGAGGGCCTCCTTGCGCAGGCCCGTCTTGTCCATGCTCACGAACCACTGGCTCGTGGCACGGAAGATGACCGGCTGCTTGCAGCGCCAGCAGTGCGGGTAGCTGTGCGTGATGTCCTCGTGAAGGATGAGGGTTCCGCGCTCCTGCAGCCACTCGATGATCTTGGGGTTGGCGTCGTTCACGTTCATGCCGGACCACGGGCCGCCCGTGCCCATGCCGTCACCCTTGTAGAAGTTGCCGTCGTCGTCAACGGGCATGACCACGGGGATGTTGAAGCGCATGCCGGCGTTGTAGTCGTCCACGCCGTGTCCGGGGGCGGTGTGGACGATGCCGGTGCCGTCGTCGAGCGTGACGTAGTCCGCGTAGATGAACTCGCCCTCGACGCCCTGGTCGCCAAAGATCGGCTGCTTGTACTTGTTGTGGACCAGCTCGGTGCCGGTCATGCTCCACACGGAGCCGTCAGGGCGCTTGGCGAGCTCCCAGGACTCGTAGCCGAACTTCTCGCAGTCCTTCTCCACCAGTGCCTGCGCCATGAGCTCGGCGCGGCCGTCAACGAGGACGGCGACGTAGTCGGCATCGGGGTGCAGGATGACCGCGTCGTCCGCGGGAAGGGTCCACGGGGTCGTGGTCCAGATGTCGACCCACAGGTTGTCCTTGTAGGCCTCGAGGCCCTCGGGGACCGTGGTCATCTGGAAGCGCACGAAGATTGCGGGAGAGACCTCGTCGCCGTACTCGATCTCCGCCTCGGCGAGTGCCGTGTGGCAGTGCGTGCACCAGTGCACGGGCTTGCGGCCGCGGTAGATTGCGCCCTTGTCGAAGATAGCCTTGAAGATCTCGACGTCGGTCGCGTCGTAGTCATGGGTGTAGGTGAGGTAGGGGTTGTCCCACTCGGCAAGCACGCCCAGGCGCTTGAAGCCCTGGCGCTGCGTGTCGACCTGCTCGACGGCCATCTTGTTGCAGAGCTCGCGAATCTTGACCGTGGGGAGCTGGTTGAACTTGTCGGTCCCCAGCATCTCCTCGACCTTGTGCTCGATGGGCTGGCCGTGGCAGTCCCAGCCGGGGACGTACGGCGTCTGGTAGCCGCGCATCGACCAGTAGCGGTTGATGATGTCCTTCGAGATCTTGTTCTGGGCGTGACCCAGGTGGATGGGGCCGTTGGCATACGGGGGGCCGTCGTGGAGCACGAACTTCTTGTGACCCTCGTTCTTCTTGAGCAGCTGGCCATAGACGTCGTTCTGCTCCCAGTCCTTGAGCCGCTCGGGCTCGTGCTGGGCAAGGCCGGCCCTCATGGAGAACTTGGTCTTGGGCAGGTTCATCGTCTTCTTGTACTGATTTGCCACCTCGTGTCCTTTCCCTTCTGGGCACCCACGAAAGAAGCGCCCGTCCCTCTTGCTGGGACGAAGCGCTCCTCGACACTTCGCTTGTGACCACCCAGCGAGCGGATTCTCCGCCAAACTCGGTAGGCCTGTCTCGGCGGCCTCTCCGGCGGCGCCTACTTGCAACGGGCAGACCCGCGCTTTCGGACCGCAGCTCCGGGGTGATCTTCCGAAAGGCACGGCCGCGGGCTCCCACCGTCCCCGCTCTCTGTTGGCCGCAGCGCCAGACGTACTCTCCCCATCAACGCAGCATGGCCGATGATAGCACTATGCGGCCGTTCACGGAACGTTTGCCACGCGGGCCGGATATTTATTTGACACGGGCAGCGTTCGCCATTAGCCGCGGCCTGGCTCGCCGGGCGCTACATGCGCCCCAGGAGCTTGGGGTACACCCAGCGCACCATCCACGGCTCGGTCACGTGGCCAAGGACCTCGTCCTTCTCGAACCACCGCACCGCTTTGTTCTCGTCCGGCTTCGGGCGCACGGGCTCCGCGGGGTCCGCCTCGACGAGGTACGTCACGTTGAGGTGCAGGTGCGAGCTCACGTAGACGCCACGCTTCACGTGGCCGTTCACACACAGCACCTCGAGCGACACCGGCTCGGGCGACGCGAGCCGCGCGTGCGCGAGGCCGCTCTCCTCCCCCACCTCGCGCATCGCCACACGCGCGAGGTCGAAGTCGCCGTCCGCGTGGCCGCCCAGCCACGCCCACGTGTCGTAGATCCGGTGGTAGGCCATGAGCACCCTCGAGCGGTCGGGGCTCACCACCCAGGCCGAGGCCGTCAGGTGCGCCACGTCGTTCCGTCGCGTGCTGACGTCGGGGCAGTCCGCCCTCCCGAGCCAGGCCAGGATCTGCGCGCGGTCGTGCTCCTCCTGCTCGCAGCCGGGCGCGAACGCCTTGACCGCCCGCACCAGCCGCTCCCTGTCGCCAAGCCCTCGCGCGAGCCTCTCTTCCGCGTCCATGCGTCACCTCCATGTTCGCCCTCAAATCCGCGTGCCAGTATAGCCAAGCGCCTCTACGGGCGAGAAGAACGGACCCTCGGGGCCGTGGGGTCCCGAGGGTCCGATGTCGTTCCATGTTCCCCGCGCTACGCGGGAAGATGTCTACTGCTGCGTGCCAGCCTGGCCCTGCGTGTTGTACTTGGGGGCGAAGCCGTCGTCGCGGTTGAGGATGTTCATGAACTCCTCGCCCGTGATCGTCTCCTTCTTCTGCAGGTAGTGGGCGATCTCGTGCAGCTTGAAGCGGTTCTCCTTCAGGGTCTGCAGCGCGATCTGGTGCCCCTTCTCCACGAGCCTGGTCACCTCGTCGTCGATCTCGGTCGCCGTCGCGTCGGAGCAGGTGAGCTCGGCGCCGCCACCCAGGTAGCGGTTGCGCGTCTCACCGAGCGCGACCATGCCGAACTTGTCGGACATGCCGAGCTGCGTCACCATCGCGCGGGCGATCTTGGTCGCCTTCTCGATGTCGTTCGCGGCGCCGGACGTCATCTGCCCGAAGATGAGCTCCTCGGCGGCGCGGCCGCCGCAGAGCACGGCGATGCGCTGCTCGTACTCCTCGCGGGTCGTGAGGTAGTGCTCGTTCTCCTCGGTCTGCATCGTGAAGCCGAGTGCGCCCGAGGTGCGCGGCACGATCGTGATCTTGCTGACCGGCATCTTGCCGTCCTGCACCGCGGCCACGATGGCGTGGCCCGTCTCGTGGTAGGCCACGACCTCCCTCTCGTGCTCGGACAGGACGGTGGACTTCTTCTTCTCGCCTGCGATGACCACGTCGACGGACTCGGTGATGTCCTCCTGGGACACGCGGTTGCGGCCCATGCGGACGGCGCGGAGTGCCGCCTCGTTGATGATGTTGGCGAGGTCGGCGCCGGAGGCACCGGGGGTCGTGCGGGCGACGAAGCCAAAGTCGATGCCCGGCTCCATCTTCACGTCGTTCGCGTGCAGCTTGAGGATTGCCTCGCGGCCGGCGAGGTCGGGCAGCTCCACGGGGATGCGGCGGTCGAAGCGGCCGGGGCGCAGGAGCGCCGGGTCGAGCACGTCGGGCTGGTTCGTCGCGGCGAGCACGACGATGCCCTTGTGGTTGTCGAAGCCGTCCATCTCGGTCAGGAGCTGGTTGAGCGTCTGCTCGCGCTCGTCGTTGGAGTTGATCGACATGCCACGCTTCTTGCCGATGGTATCGATCTCGTCGATGAACACGATGCAGGGGGCCTTCTCCTTGGCCTGCTTGAAGAGGTCACGCACCTTGGCGGCACCGCGGCCCACGAACATCTCGACGAACTCGGAGCCGGAGATCTGGAAGAACGGCACGTCCGCCTCGCCGGCGACGGCCTTGGCGAGGAGCGTCTTGCCCGTGCCCGGAGGGCCGACGAGCAGTGCGCCGCGCGGGCAGCGGGCGCCGATGGCCGCGTACTTCTCGGGGTGCGAGAGGAAGTTGACGATCTCCTGCAGGGACTCCTTGGCCTCGTCCTGGCCGGCGACGTCCTTGAACGTGACGCCGGTCTCCTTGCCCTTGACCTCCTTGGCGTTGGAGCGGCCAAGTCCGCCACCCATGCCAAAGCCGCTGCCAAAGTTCATGGAGGGTTCGTCGTCGCCCATCTGCTTACGGAGCCTCCTGTTGAGGAGCCAGCCGCCGCCGAAGATGATGGCGATGGGCAGGATGTAGCTCAGTGCGAGGTAGAGCCACATGTCGCTCGTCTGGTCCGGAATCTCGGCCGAGAAGGTCACGCCCGCCTTCTGCAGGCGCTTCACGAGGTCGCTGTCGTTGGGGAACTCAGTGGTCTCGTACGTGACGCTACTGTCGTCCGTCGTGAACTTGATGGTGTTGTCGCCCGTGTTGAGCTTGACGGTCTTTACGTCGCCGTCGTCCACCATGTCGATGAACTTGCTGTACGTCACCTGCTCTACCTGCGACTGCGTGATGCTGGGGTACAGCACGCTCCGCAGCCCGATTGCGAGGGCAATCGCGATGATCAGGTAGACGATCATCGATTGTCTCTTCTTCTTGTCGTCCATAGCGCTGGGACAGCTCCTTATGTCTTGCGCGCCGCCCTCCGAACGGGCTGCGCGACGCTTTTGTTTTGATACCCAAAGATCGGTCGAACTTGCAACGCCATGGTGCCAGCGGAAGACGTCGCACTTCTCCACAATACCAAAGGAACCTTTAAGGCTCACGCAGCGCGGCTACGCGCCCTCCCCCGCCGCGCCGCTGGCGCGCGCGAACAGCTCCCAGAACGCCACCGCCGACGAGGCCGCCACGTTGAGCGAGTCCACGCCCCGGGACATGGGAATGATGGCCGTCCGGTCCACCGCGTCGAGCACGGGCCGGGACAGGCCGGTGCCCTCCGTGCCAAAGAAGAGCGCAAGCCGGTCCGCGGCGGCAAGCGCGGGGTCGTCCACCCTGAGGGCGCGCTCGTCGAGCGCCATGGCCACCGTGGAGAAGCCGCCCTCGCGGAGCTGGGCGAGAAGTGCGCCTGGCCAGGGCCGTGGCGCGACGGCCCACGGCACCACGAAGACGTTGCCCATGGACACGCGGATGGAGCGCCTGTTGAGCGGGTCCGCGCACTCGGGCGCGAGGATGACGGAGTCGGCACCGAGCGCCGCGGCGTTCCGGAAGATGGCGCCCAGGTTGCTCACGTCCACCAGGCCCTCGAGCACGGCCACCCGCCGCGCGCCGGCGAGCGCCTCCGCAACCGAGAGCGCCCGCGGCCTGCGCACGGCCGCCATGTAGCCGCGCGTCACGTTGAAGCCCGTGATCTGGCTCATGAGCTCGCGGCTCGCGACGTAGATGGGCACGTCCTTCTCGCCCAGGGCGGGAACGTGGGCAAGGAGGTTGTCGAGGTGCCGCTCGTCCACGAGGACGCTCACCACGTCGAGGCCGCGCTCGACGGCAAGCTGTATCACGAGGAGCGACTCGCAGATGACGAGCGCCTGCTCGGGATGGAGGTTGGAGCGGAGCTGGCGCTCCGAGAGCCTGAGGTAGGGGTCGAGCCCACGTTCAGCTAGGCTCGTGATGCGTGTAATTGTCATTTAATCCGTCACCATTCGCATGGTCCGTGTCGTTTTGGATAGAATTGTAACCCGTGAATCAAGGCGCCCGCGAGGATGCGGGCCAGAGAGGCAGATGCGAGGCATCCATGTTGCCTGATATGAGGAAACCACAGCGTCAGCGCATTGACGTCATAAACGCACAGGGCCAGAGGATCACCGTGAGGAAGCCCGAGGAGGGCACCCGCGGCGCCTCTGCCAGGAGCGCCGCGCCGCACCAGGCCGCGCCGCACCAGGCTACGGGCGCCAACCGCACGGCACAGCAGGGCGCAAGCACCGCTCGTACGACCCGTCAGGTCGCAGGAGCCGCACGGGCGACCCGCCAGGAGGCCGGCGCCGCGCGCACGACCCGTGCGGAGGCAGGCGCCACCCGCAGCCGGGCCTCCCACTTCGCGAACCCGACCGCCGAGGGCCAGAGGTCAAGGGCCCAGGCCGCTCCCGACAGGGCCACGGCGGCTCCGGGCAGGGCCCAGGCCGCGCCCATGGGCAAGGCCGTCCCCGCCTACGACCCCCACATGGACCTCGAGGGCATGCGCGGGCGCGAAGCCGCCGGCAAGGCCCCGCGCCGCCGCCACGGCAAGGGCGCGGCCATCGCCGTGGGCGTCGTGTGCGCCGTGTACCTGGCGGGATGCGCCCTCTGGTCCAACGTCTACATGCCCAACACGACGGTCAACGGCAAGGCCGTCTCGCTCAAGACGCCCGCGGCGGAGGCCTCCGACCTCAACGACGCCCTCGGCAGCTACCAGCTCGCCGTCAGCGGCGACAACGTGAGCCTGAGCCTCAAGGGCTCCGACATCGACCTCAAGTACGACACCTCGTCCTACGCGAGCGACACGATGTCGAAGATCAACGTCTGGGCCTGGCCCGTCACGATCTTCACGGGCAACAACGTGACGACCAAGGTCGACATGGACTACGACAAGGACAAGCTCGCCTCGCTCGTGAGCGCTGCGGTCAAGACCGCCAACTCCAGCGCGACGCAGCCCACCAACGCCACCGCGAGCTACAGCGAGTCCTCGGGCAAGTTCGTCGTCACCAAGGAGAAGGTCGGCACCGCCGTGGACGAGTCCGCCGTCCTCAAGGCGGTCAAGTCCGCGCTCTCGACCGGCACCACCACGCTCACGCTCGGCGACGACCAGCTCCAGCAGCCCACCGTGACCTCGACCAGCAAGAAGCTCGAGACCGCCGTTGAGACGGCCAACAAGTACCTGGCCGCCACGCAGACGCTCACGGCCAACAGCAAGACCGTGGCGACCGTGGACGCCAAGACCATCGCCAAGTGGGTCAAGGTCGGGGACGACCTGTCCGTCACGCTCGACACGGACGCCATCAAGGAATGGGCGTCCGGCGACCTGGCAAAGTCCCTCAACACCGTCGGCACCACGAGGACCTACACCAGGGCCGACGGCAAGCAGGTCTCGGTCTCCGGCGGCACGTACGGCTGGAGCGTCAACACCGACTCCCTCGCCTCCACGCTCGCCTCCAACATCGAGGCGGCAAAGGCAGCCACGTTCGACGTCCCCTGGTCGACCAAGGCCGAGCAGTGGAACCCGGGCGGCGCGGACTGGGGCACCCGCTACATCGACGTCGACCTCTCCGAGCAGCACGCCCGCTTCTACGACAACGGCTCGATCATCTGGGAGAGCGACTTCGTGTCCGGCGACCCGACGGAGGACCACGCCACTGACACCGGCGTCTACACCATCAACTCCAACAAGGGCACGAACCAGACGCTCAAGGGCCTGGATGAGAACCACGACGGCGAGCCCGACTACACGAGCCACGTCACGTACTGGATGCCCTTCGTGGGCAACCTCGTCGCGTTCCACGACGCCTCGTGGAGGTCGACGTTCGGCGGCACCATCTACCAGGGCAACGGCAGCCACGGCTGCATCAACCTCCCCACGAGCGCCGCGCAGAAGCTCTACGACCTCACGAAGGTGGGCGACGTGGTCGTGGTCCACAGCTAACCCCTCGGGCGAGAAGGACGGCCGCCTCGGCCGCAGCCACAAGCCACATGGACGCAAAAGGACGCCCGCGAGCCATCGGACTCGCGGGCGCCCTCGCTTTGGGGCGCGTATGTGACGGGCACCAGCCTCCGGCCTCGGGCGGGGCCGCCGTCCTTCTCGCCCGCTGGAAGCCAGAAGCCGTGGCAGCCGCCTGTTAGAACGGCATCTTGCCGCCCATGCCCATGTTGCGCATCATGTTCGTCATCTGGCGGCGCGCCTTCTTGGAGTTGCCGCCGCCGTTTGCCATGGAGCGCATCTTGCCCATCATCTTGTCCATCTCGGACCACTGCTTGAGCAGCTGGTTGACCTCCTGGACGCTCCTGCCGGAGCCGCGCGCGATGCGCTTGCGCCTCTGCCCGTTGATGGTCTTGGGGCGCTGGCGCTCCTCCTTGGTCATGGAGTGGATCATCGCCTCGATGCGGGTAATTTGGTCGTCGGACACGCTGGCGCCCGCCTGCTTGAGCGCACGCTCGCCGCCCGGGAGCGCCGCCAGGATCTTCTGCAAGCCGCCCATCTTGCGGATCTGCTGCATCTGCTGCAGCATGTCGTCCATCGTGAAGCCCTCGCGGAGCATCCTGGCCGCGGACTCGATGTCCTTCTCGTCCGTGACCTGCTGGGCCTGCTCGATGATGCTCACGACGTCGCCCATGCCCAGGATGCGCTTGGCCATCCTGTCCGGGTGGAAGACCTCGAGGGAGTCGGGCTTCTCGCCCATCGACACGAACTTGATGGGCTTGCCGGTGACCTCGCGCACGGACAGCGCGCCGCCGCCGCGGGCGTCGCCGTCGAGCTTGGACATGATGACGCCGTCGAAGTCGACGCGCTGGGCAAACTCGGACGCAACGTTCACGATGTCCTGGCCGGTCATCGCGTCGACCACCATGAGGACCTGGTCGGGCTTGACCGCGTTCTTGATGTCGACGGCCTCCTGCATCATCTCCTCGTCGATCTGCAGGCGGCCGGCCGTGTCCACGATCACGATGTCGCGCAGGCCGTCGACGGCAGCCTTGATGGACTCGCTGGCTACCTTGACGGCGTCCTTGCCGTCGCCGCGGTAGACCGGCACGCCGATCTCCTTGCCCAGCGTCTCGAGCTGGTCGGCTGCGGCGGGACGGTGCACGTCGCACGCGGCCAAGAGCGGGCTGTGCCCCTGCTTCTTGAGGAGAAACGCGAGCTTCGCGGCCGCGGTCGTCTTGCCGGAGCCCTGCAGGCCCACGAGCATGATCACGTTGGGCGTGCGGTTCTGCGCGAGCACGAGCTTGGACTCCGTGCTTCCGAGCAGCTGCGTGAGCTGGTCGAGCACGATGCGCACGACGTTCTGCGCCGGGGTGAGGGACTCCAGCACCTCGGCCGTCATGCACTTCTCCTTGCACTGCGCCACGAAGTTCTTTACGACGCGGTAGTTCACGTCCGCCTCGAGGAGCGCCATGCGGATCTCGCGCATCGCGGAGTTGATGTCGTCCTCGGTCAGGCGGCCCTTGCCGCGCAGCTTCTCGAAGGTGTTCTGGAGTCTGTCTGATAGGCTGTCGAACATGGTTCGTTACTCACTTTCTCCGTCGCCCACGAGCGCGCGGGAGAACTCCAGCGCGTCGAAGGCCTGCAGGTCGTCGATGCCCTCGCCCACGCCGATGCGGTAGATGGGGAGGTTGAGGTCGTGGGATATGGCGAGCGCGATGCCGCCCTTGGCCGTGCCGTCGAGCTTCGTCACGATGATGCCGTCGAGGTCGAGGGCCGAGTTGAACTCGCGCGCCTGGTTGAGGCCGTTCTGGCCCGTCGTCGCGTCGATCACGAGCACGACCCTCACGGGGATCTGGGCGCGCTTGCGGGTCACGCGCACGACCTTCTCGAGCTCGCGCATGAGCTCGGGGCTCGTGTGGAGCCTTCCCGCCGTGTCGATCAGGACGAGGTCGTCCGCGTCCTTCTCCGCGCGGTCGAGCACGTCGTAGCAGACGCTCGCCGGGTCGGCACCGCGCTCGCGCGTGACGACCTCCGTGCCGGAGCGCTTGCCCCAGACCTCGAGCTGCTCGATGGCGGCCGCCCTGAACGTGTCTGCGCCGCCGATGACGCAGCGCTTGCCCTCGCGCTTGGCGACGCCGGCGAGCTTGCCCACCGTCGTGGTCTTGCCGGCGCCGTTGATGCCCACGAAGAGCACGCAGGACGGCAGGTCCTCGAACGGGTCGACCTCCGCTGGGACGAACTCCTTGGCGAGCCGCTCCGCGAGCGCGCGGCTGAGCTGGCGGGCCGTCTTGAGGCCCTCGCGCGCGGCCTGCTCGCGCAGGTCGTCCGTGACCTTCATGGCCACCTCGGCGCCCATGTCGCCCATGACCAGGCGGTCCTCGAGGTCCTCCCAGAAGTCCTCGTCGACCTCGCCGCCCATGTAGAAGACTTCCGCGATCGCCTCGCGGGAGCGCGCGAGCCCGCGCTTCAAGCTATCGAACATGCCCATCTAGGCCTCGACCACCTTTCCCGTCGTCCTGTCGAGGCGCTGGCTCACGACGTGGCTGACGCCGTCCGCCTGCATGGACACGCCGTACAGCACGTCGGCCTGCTCCATGGTCCGCCTCTGGTGAGAGATTACTATAAGCTGCGTCGTCTCCTTCAGCCTCTCGATCGCGTCGAGCAGCTTGGAGAGGTTCGAATCGTCGAGCGCCGCCTCGACCTCGTCGAACACGTAGAACGGCACGGTGCGCGTCTTGTACACAGCAAAGAGAAGGGCGAGCGCCGTGAGCGACTTCTCGCCACCGCTCATGAGCGTCATCTTCTGGATCCTCTTGCCCTGCGGCTGCGCCACGATCTCGACGCCGGTCTCGTCCAGGTGGTCCGGGTCCGTCATCTCCAGGTGGGCCTTGCCGCCGGGGAAGAGCATGGAGAATATCTCCGAGAAGTTCGCGTTGACCTTGTCGAACACCACCAGGAACTGGCGGCGCATCTTCCGGTCGATGGCCGCGTTGATCTTGGCGAGCGCCTTCCGGGCCTGCTCGAGGTCAGCCACCTGCTCCCCTATGTAGTCCGAGCGCTTCTTGAGCCGCTCGTACTCGTCCATGGCGACCTCGTTCACGGGCCCCATGTCCGAAAGCTCGCGCTTTATGCGCGCCACGGTCTTCTCCATGGCGACGCGGTCCTCCGGCTCGGGCAGCGCCAGCGCGTCCTCGAGCACGTAGCCCCTCGACACGATGTCGTTGATGGCGTTCTCGACCTGCACCTCGAGCTTGCCGACCTCGACCTTCACGTTGCTCGCCACGCCGTTGGCGCGGTCGAGCTCGCCCTGGGCCGCTCTCACGGCCTCGCGGGCGTCCGCAATCGTCTTCTTGAGCGAGTCGGAGTCCGCCTCGGCGAGCGAGGCACGGTCCTTCAGGCGCGCGGCCCAGGCGAGGGCGCGCTCGTGCACGGCCTCGTAGCGCTCGTGCAGCGGCTCCACGCGGAGCCTCAGCACGTCGAGCGCGCGGGAGCTCTCCTCGGTCTGCCTGCGGCGCTTCTCGAGGTCCGCCACCTGGCGGCTGAGCTCCTCCTCGCGCACGGCGAGGTGGTTGCGTCGCTCGACGATGGTCGCAAGCTTGAGCTTGGCGTCGGACAGCTTGTCCTGCGTCTCGTTCTCCTCGTGCGACGCGCGCTGGCGCTCCGTCGAGGCCTCCTCGAGCTTGCTCGAGAGCTCGCTCGTGCGCCTCTCGGCCTCGTCAGCGGCCGCCTTGTGGCGCTCGACCTCCTTGCGAGCCTTGCCCGCTCGTTCCGCGGCAGCGGCGCGGTTCTTGGATACCTGCGCCTGCTCGGAGCTGGCCTGGCGCAGCTGCGCCTCGAGTCTGCCCACCTCGGACGTCGCGGACGAGAGCTCGCCCTTGAGCCGCGCGACCTCGCCCTTGGCGCTCGCGCTCGCATCGCGCGCGTCCGCGAGCTCCGCCTCGGCCGAGGATATGCGGCCCGTCGCCTCGGCAAGCGCCGCCTCGAGCTCGCCCATGCCGTCGCGCAGCGCCCTGATGCGGCGCTTGCGCTCGAGCGAGCCCTGCTCCGCGCCGCCCGCCGTGCCGACCTCGACCCTGCCGTCGGGAAGCACCGTCACGCCCTGCGGCGTCACGTACGTGAGCGCCGGCACCTCCTCGTGCGCCGCGAGCGCCGCGCGGACGTCGTCCACCACGCGCACGTCGCCCAGGAGCGCCCCCACGAGCCCGCGTGCGTCCTCTCGCACGGTGAGCTCCTCCACGATGCCCCTGCCGGGGGCATCGGCCGGGCGAGAAGTGCCGCCCTCCGCCAGCGAGGCGACCGTGGCCCTGCCCTTCTCGCCCGACTTGAGCGCCGCCTCGACGAGGGTCGCGACACCGTCGGCATCGCGCGCCACGAGCGCGAGGACGTCCTCGCCCAGGAGCGCCTCCACGATGCCCTCGAGCTCCTGCGGGGCCTCGAAGAGGTCCGCCACGCGGCACTCGATGTCATTTGCCTGGCGCTTGGAGAGGGCCGCCACGAGCTTGCTCGCGTTCTCGGTCTGGGCCTCGACGGCCTCGAGCGCCCTCAGCGTCGCCTTGGACGAGGAGAGCCTGCCGCGGGCCTCGCCCTCGTCGGAGCGCGCGCGGGACACGGCGTCCTTGCGGTCGCGGATCTTGGCGACGGCGGCGTCCTCCGCCTCGCGGGCGCGGGAGAGCTCCTCCTCCAGGCGCTTGGCGTCCGCCCTGCGGCCCTCGAGGGCCTCCTTGGCCGTCCTGACGCCGTCCTCGATCTGCTTGAGGCGGCTCTCGAACATCTGGTCCTCCACCTCGGCGTTCGAGATCTGGTCGCGCGCCTTGGCGAAGGCGAGCGTCTCCGCGTCGGCCGTCCGCTGCGACGCGCGCACGTCGGCCGTGAGCTGCGCGACCCTCTTGCCGAGGGAACGCCTGCGCTCGCTTGCCTCGCGCGCGGCCGGACCGAGCTCCGCCACGCGGGACTGCAGCTCGTCGGCCCTCACGCGGGCGTCCGAGTACTCCCCCGCCACGCGCTCGTGCTCCACCGACGCCTCGCGCGACTGGCGCTCCATGGCCGATAGGTTCATGCGCATCTCGGAGAGGCGCGAGACCATGTTCTTGCCCTTCTCCTCCAGCAGGCGCATGTCCGAGTCCATCCTGCCGAGGAGGTCCTGCATCCGGCGACGCTGCTCGCCGAGGTCGCCCACGAAGATGCCCTTCTGCTCGAGGAGCGACTGGTACTTCTCGAGGTCGCGGTTCTTCTCGTCCAGGCGGTACTGCGCCAGCTCGATGGCGGCGTCGGCCTCCTTGCCGCGCTCCGTGAGCACGCCGTAGCGGTCCTGGAGCTGGCGGAGGTCGTCCACGAGGAGCGTGGTCTCGAGCTCGTCGAGCTGCTTGGTGAGGCCGCGGTGGTGGCGGGCCTTGTCGACCTGACGCTCGAGGGGCCTGAGCTGCCGGTTGATCTCGCGCTCGATGTCCTTGGCGCGCGTGAGGTTGTCCTGCATCGCCTTGAGCTTGCGCTCGGAGCGCTCCTTGCGGCGGCGGTGCTTGGATATGCCCGCGGCCTCCTCCACGAGCTCGCGGCGCTCCTCCGGGCGGCTCGCGAGGATAGAGTCGAGCTTGCCCTGGCTGATGATGGAGTGCGTGTCCTTGCCGAGGCCGGAGTCGTGCAGGATGTCCGTGATGTCGCGCAGGCGCGACGGCGCCCCGTTGATGAGGTACTCGGACTCGCCCGAGCGGTACATGCGCCGCGTGATGGCGATGTCCGAGAAGTCGATGGGCAGCGTCCGGTCCGTGTTGTCGAGCACGATGGTGACCTCGGCGAGGCCAACGGCCTGGCGGCCGGAGGAGCCGGAGAAGATCACGTCCTCCATCGCCTGGCCGCGCAGCATCTTGGCGCTCTGCTCGCCCAGGACCCAGAGGATGGAGTCCGATATGTTCGACTTGCCGCTGCCGTTGGGCCCAACCACGACCGTGAGGCCGGGGTCGAACACGAGCTGCGTCTTGTCGGCAAAGGACTTGAAGCCCTTGAGGGTGAGCGACTTCAGATACACGTCGGACGGAAACCTTTCTGAGTGTGGCTACTCTTTGGCCTGCTGGTAGCCCAGGCGCTCGAGCGCGTCGAGCGCGGCGGCGCTCTCCGACTCCTTCTTGGAGGTGCCGGAGCCCCTGCCCACGCGCCTGCCGTCCACGAGGACGACCGAGGTGAACGTGGGCTTGTGCGCGGGACCCTCCTCGTCCTCGAGCTTGTACTCGGGCGCGCAGCGCATGTCGCGCTGCGTCACCTCCTGCAGGCGCGACTTGGGCGAGAGGGGCCTCTCGGCGAGCTTGGGGGACATGTACGGGGTGAGGGTCTCCTTCACGAACTCGTGCGTGACCTCGAAGCCGGCGTCGAGGTAGAGCGCGCCCACGATGGACTCGTACACGTTCTCGAGCGCGGAGTGCATGCCGCGCGCGCCGGTGCCCTTCTCGGACTCGCCGAAGACGATGAGGTCGCCGATGCCGAGCTTGCCCGCGACCTCCGAGAGCGTCTTGCCGCTCACGAGCGAGATCTTCATGCGCGTGAGGCCGCCCTCGTCCATGGCGGGGAACTGCTCGAAGAGGTCCGTCGCCACCATGGCGCCCAGGATGGAGTCGCCCAGGAACTCGAGCCGCTCGTACGATGCCGAGACGGGCTTGCCCTCGACGGCGGACGGATGGGTGATGGCAGACGTGATGAGCGTCTTGTCCTTGAACTCGTGGCCGCAAATCTTCTCGACTGCCGCCACCCTCTGATGAATCTTCAAATCCCTGTATCCCCTTAGAGGCTCTACGAGAGCTGGCCCTGGACGAGGTCGACCGTCTGGCCGATGGTGTTGATCGACGACATGTCGGCGCCGTCGAGCGCGTCCTCGAGCTTGATGCCGAACTCCTCCTCCAGCGCGACCATGATCTCGAGCTGGTCGAAGGAGTCCGCGCCGAGGTCCTTGAGCGTGGTGGACTCCTCGAGCGTTACGTCATCCGCGAGTCCCAGCGCGTCGCGTACGCAGTCCTCTACCTTCTGGGCGATCTCAGAGCGTTCCATGTGGGCTCCTTCTGATTTTGATGGTGCCATACACGACGATTGTACCCTGCTAGCGCTCCTCGGCAATCGTGTGGGCGATTTTGTCCACAAGCTCGCCGCGCACGGCCGCGGCCGTGGCCAGGGTGCCGTGCTTGACGGCGTCGACGGACGTGGCCCCGTGGCCGATGAACACCGGCGCCTTCACGCCGAGGAGCGCGGCGCCGCCGTACGCGTCGCCCGAGAGGTCCGCCGCGATCGACTTGAGCGCCGGCTTGAGGAGCCCCGCGCCGATGAGCGCGCGCTTGGACTCCTTCGTCGCGTTCATGACGCGCTTCATCATGAACTTTGCCGTGCCCTCGATGGACTTGAGCGCGACGTTGCCAGCGAAGCCGTCCGTCACGATCACGTCGAAGAGGCCCATGAGGATGTCCGTGCCCTCGCAGTTGCCCACGAACCACGTGTCGCCGCCGGCGGCCGCAAGCGCCTCGTGCTCCGCAATGACGGCCTCGGAGCCCTTGGTGTCCTCCGACCCGTTGGAAAGGAGCGCGACCTTGGGGTCCTCGACGCCGAGGGCGACCTTGGAGTAGGCGCGGCCCATGTGCGCGAACTGCACGACCATCTCGGGACGGACGTCGGCGTTTGCGCCCATGTCCAGGTAGACGGTGTTCTTGCCAGAGAGCCCCGGCACGGCGCAGGCAATGGCCGGGCGCTTGATGCCCCTGATCCTGCCCACGCCGAACGTCGCCGCGGCGAAGATCGCCCCGGTGGATCCGGCGGAGAAGAACCCATCCGCCTCGCCCGAGCGCACGGCGCCAAGGCCGCGCACGATGCTCGAGTCCTTCTTCTCGCGGATGGCCTCGGTGGGGTGCTCCCCCATGCCGATGGTCTGGGTGGTCACGAGCGCCGTGGCGCGGTCATGCTTGGCGCAGAACGGCTCGACGACGTCCCCGTCGCCCGCCATGAGGACCTTGAGGCCCTGGTCCTGCGCGAGGGCGGCCGCCACGCCGTCGAGGACAACCTGCGGCTCCCTGTCGCCACCCATGGCATCAACGCAGATGGTACACATGTCTTCCTCCTCAAGCTCGCGCCGCGGCGCATCCATACGAAAGGAGACCGACCCCAGAAGGGCCGGCCTCCTAGGCCTCGTCTCTCATGACGACTACTCGGTCACGACGACCTCGCGGTCCTTGTAGTAGCCACAGTTGGGGCACACGTGGTGCGGAAGCTTAGGTGCGCCACACTGCGGGCAGACGGAACGTGCCGGAGCGGCGAGCTTGCTGTTGGCCGAACGACGAGTGTGCGTGGCGCCGCGGCCCTTCTTTTGCTTGGGTACTGCCATCTTGAACCTCTCTTAGACTCACTTTTTGCCAGGCCACTGGGACCTGAGCGGTCTTCCATAAAACACACGAGAAGAGACTATACCACGCGCGGGCCATCTGGGCGGCGCGATAGCAATTCTCCACGCCAAATTTCGCGAAGCTCACGGTATTGACGCAATTGCGGCGGCCGCGAGCCGCGAGGACGGGCGCTACTCGTCCAGGTGCAGGTCCCTGAGCGCGCTGAACGGGCTCGCGTCCATGCGGTCGCGCTCGCGCTCGGCCTCGATCTGCGCGCCGTGGCCGCAGTCGACCTCGTTCAGGTTGGCGCCGCAGACGGGGCAAAGGCCCTTGCAGTCCTCGCGGCACAGCACGACGAACGGCGTCTCCATCAGGAGCGCGGACGAGAGCGCGTCCGTGAGGTCGATCGTGTTGTCGGGACCCACGAGAGCGAAGTCCACGTCATCGTCATCGTCCTGGTCGACGGGCTCCTGCGGTGCCTTGAACAGGTAGTACTCGTCCACCTCGCCGTTCACGTCGAACTCGGCCTTGCCGAGGCAGCGGTCGCAGGTGCCCTCTACGTGCGCGCGGAGCATGCCCGTCGCCAGGATGCCCTCGCCCGCGTTCGTGAGCACGAGGTCGTAGTCGATCCCCTCGGGCAGCGTGAAGTCGTGCCCGCCGAGGGAGTAGCCCTTCTCGTCCAGATGGCCCGATACGGGCAGCGTGTCCCCAGCCTCCTGGAGGCGGGTGTCAAGTATCTGCGTGACCCTCTGCATGGCGGCTACCAGTTGACGTCGTTGGACTGGCCGCGGGCGCCGGAGTTCTCGTCCAGCGTCTGGCGCACGCGCGTGACCGAGGTGGTGAGGGACTTGAGGTTGTCCTCGAGGTGCGCGAGGACGGTGTCCGCGTACTCCTCGGCGTTGTAGCGGGTGTCGCGCTCGTACTGCGCGGCCTTGTCGCGGATGTCGTCGGCCTGCTGCTGGGCGAGGCGCACGACCTCCTGGTCGCCCGCGAGGATCATGGCCTGCTGCTGGGCGTCCGCGATGATGGCGTCGGCCTGCTGCTGGGCGCGCTCGAGCGTCTCGGCCTCCTCCTTCACGATGCGCCGCGCGTCGGCGAACTCCTGCGGGAACTTGTCGCGGATCTCGTCAAGTATCTCGTAGATTGCCTGGGAGTCGACGATCTTCTTCTGGCCGCCGCCCGTGAGCGGCGTCTTGCCCTCGCTCACGATCTGCTCGAGCTCGCCAACCAGGCTCTCTATTTCCTCACCCGGTTGCATACGGGTCTCCTTTCGACTTCCGTGCGGCCTGGCAGTGCGTTCGCGCCGCGGTCGCGTCGCCCTATAGTATCAGATTAGCGCCAGCTAACGTCAACACCTGCACATTTAACGCGTGTGGTAGTGCTCCTCCAGGTGGCGCTCCACGACCTTGGGCACGAGGAACGACACGTCGGTCCCGAGCGACGCCAGCTCGCGCACGATCGAGGACGACACGTAGCCGTACTTGGGGTTCGACATGACGAAGACGGACTCGATGTCCGGCGCCATGTTGCTGTTGAGGTCCGCCTGCTGGAGCTCGTACTCGAAGTCGGTCATGGCGCGCAGGCCCTTGACCACGCCGCCGGCGCCGACCTCCTTGCAGAACGACACGAGCAGCCCCGAGAACGGCCTGACCTCCACGCCGTCCGTGAGGCCGCACTCCCCCAGCGCCTCGAGCAGCATGTCCACGCGCTCGTCGAGCGAGAAGGTCGGCCCCGTGCCGTTCTTCCCCACCGACGCGGCGACCCCCACCGTCACGTGGGGAAAGAGCCTGCGCGCCCTGCCGATCACGTCCAGGTGGCCAAACGTGACCGGGTCGAACGTCCCCGGCACGACCACGCGCTCTATCCTGTCAGGCTTCATGCGACTCCCCCGCATCCGCGTTCTTCTCTTCCAGCTCTAGGATCTCGACCGTCGTGATGCCGTGCGACTTCTCGCGCAGCTGACGCGCGCCCGCGAGCGCGAGCCCCGGCTCCTTTGACGCATGCTCGTACAGCACGAGCGCGCGGGCGGCCAGAAGGCCGGAGGCGCACAGGTCGCCCACGAGGCGGCTCACGTCCGCGCTCGACACCGCGTACGGCGGGTCGAGCACCACGAGCGAGAAGGGCGCGCCCCTCATGCCCGGGCGCCGTGCCAGGCGGAACACGTCCCCCGGCAGCACGTGCGAGACGCCCTCCGCGCCGAGCGAGCGGGCGTTCCTGCGCACGCGCGCGGCGGCGCCGCGGTCGCGGTCCACGAACGTGCAGCTCGCGGCGCCGCGCGAGAGGAGCTCGAAGCCGATGGCGCCCGAGCCCGCGAAGGCGTCCAGCACGCTCACGCCCGCGAGGTCGAGCCCGAAGGCCGAGAGCACCATGGACGCCATGGACTCCCTCGTGCGGTCCGTGGTGGGCCGCGTCACGTCGCGCCCGTCCGGCGCCTCGAGGGGATGCCCCCTCCATCTGCCACCGACTATCCTCATGCGCGGAGCACCTCCTCGAAGTACGCGCCAAAGCGGTCCCTTACCTCCATCGCGAGCGGTCGCAGCTCGTCGGACGAGAGCGTGGCGTCCTTTGCCACGATGCGCTCCGCGTCCTCGTGCGCCCAGGCCACGAGGTCCCCGTCCTCGGCCAGGTCCACGAGCCTGAGCGATACGCCGCCGTGCTGCCGCAGGCCCAGCACCTCGCCCTCGTGGCGAAGCCGCAGGTCGAGCTCCGCGAGCTCGAAGCCGTCGGACGTCTTCTCGAGCGCCTGCAGCCTCTGGCGCGCCGTCGTGTTCTTCTTGGCGGCGCACTCCAGGAAGACCTCGCCAGGCCAGTCGCCGCGGCCCACGCGGCCGCGCAGCTGGTGCAGGGTCGCGAGGCCAAAGCGGTCCGCGTCGTACACGAGCATGACCGTGGCGTTGGGGACGTCCACGCCGACCTCGATCACCGTCGTGCTCACGAGGACGTCCAGGTCGCCCGCGCGGAACGACTCCATCGCCTCGTCCTTCTCGTCCGCGGACATCCTGCCCGTGAGCAGCCCGATACGGAGACCCTTGAGCGCCCCGCGCGCGAGCTCGCGCTGCGTCTGGACGGCGGAGTGGATCCTGGACGCCGTGGAGCGCGACGCCTCCGGGACGTCGTCGAGCTCCGAGCCGTCGTCCTTCTCGTCCACCAGGGGGCACACCACGTAGGCCTGGTGGCCCGCCTCGCACGCCTCGCGGATGGCGCCGTACGCGAGGTCCGCGCTCTCCGGCGGGATGCACGTGGTCTTGACGCCGGCGCCCGCACGCGGCCGCTTGGTGATGCGCGAGCACTGCATGTCGCCGTAGATCGACAGCGCAAGCGTCCTGGGGATGGGCGTCGCCGTCATGGCCAGCAGGTCGGCGCCCGCGCCCTTCTCGCGCAGGGCCGCGCGCTGGCCCACGCCAAAGCGGTGCTGCTCGTCGATCACCACGAGCGAGAGTCGGCGGAACGCGACGTCGTCCGAGAGGAGCGCCGTCGTGCCGAAGGCGACGCAGACGTCCCCCGCGGCGATGGCCGTCGCGGCCTCCTGTCTGGCCTTGGCGTCCGTCGCGCCCGTGACCAGGCGCCACGTGATGCCCGCCTCGTCCAGGAGCGGGCCGAGCTTCTGCGCGTACTGGCGCGCGAGGACCGACGTGGGCGCCATGACCGCTGCCTGGCTTCCCGTGTCCGCCACCGCCGCGAGCGCCACGGCGGCGACGGCCGTCTTGCCCGTGCCGACGTCGCCCAGGAGCAGGCGGTTCATCACGTGGCCGGAGCCCATGTCCGTCAGGATCTGGTCGGCCGCGGCGCGCTGCTCGTCCGTGAGCTCGAAGGGCATGGCGGCCAGCAGCGCCCGCATGCGCGGGCCGTCCGTCGCGTGCGCCACGGGCGTGACGTCGCCAAGCTCCACCTGCTGGCGCGTGCGGAGCGCGAGCTGCAGGCAGAGCAGCTCGTCGAAGGCGAGTCTGCGCCGCGCGAGGTCCTTTTGCGCCATGCTCGAGGGAAAGTGCACCTCGCGAATGGCGCGCGCGAGCGTCATGAGCCCGTGCCTGGCGACGATCCCCGCGGGGAGAAAATCGGCCACGTCACCTGCGTCCGCCACGGCCGCGGAGACGATCCTCCTCATCCACGCTGCGGATATGCCCTCGCCCACGGGATGCACGGGCAGGATGCGCGCGATGTCCGCCGCCTCGCCCCCGCTGCCGAGCACCTCGAAGAACGGGGCCTTCATCTGCTTGAAGCCGTAGCCGAACGTGACCTTGCCGGAAAGCGCCACCTGGTCGCCCTGCTTGAGCTGGTCCGCGATCCACGGCTGGCGGAAGAACGTCGCCTCGATCACGCCCGTCTGGTCCAGCAGGTAGACCTCCACGATCTGCATGTGGGGCCGCGGGCGCTTGAGCGCCACCTTGTCCACCGTCGCCACGATGGTCGCCACCTGGCCCACGTCGGCGTGGGCGATGTCCGTCACGTTCGTGAAGTCGAGGTAGCGGCTCGGCACGTGCAGGAACAGGTCGCGCACGCGCACGATGCCCAGACGCTCCAACGCAGTGCGTCTCGCACCCGAAACGTACCTCAGGTGCGAGACGTCATCCGTGAGCGAGCAGGTCCTCGAGAGCCTCTCGCCCACCTCTGCGGTTGTCGGGACGCTGCCCACCACCTATGCCAGCTCTTCTCTACTCGATGGAGAACACGACCGGATAGAGCGGCTGCTCGCCACGGTGGGAGTCGACCTCGAGGTCGGGCTGGGCCTTCTCGACCTCGTCCAGCAGGTGCTGGAACGCCTCGTCGGAAAGGTCGGAGCCCGCGAGGATCGTGAGGGTGTCGCCCTCCTCCTCGTCCTGCATCTTGTTGATGAGCTCGACGGTGACCTTCTCGACGTCGTTGCCCACGACCACGATCGCGCCGCCCTCGATGCCCATGACGTCGCCGCTGTGGATGGGCGTGCCGTCGGCCGCGCTGGAGTCGCGCACGGCCGTCGTGACCTCGCCGTCGCGCACCTCGCCGATGGCCTCGGTCATGTCCGCCACGTTGTCCTCGAGGCTGCCGTCCGGGTCGGCCACGAACATGGCGGCAAACGCCTGCAGCACGCTCTTGGTCGGGACGACCGCCGCCTTGATGCCCTCGACGGCGGAGACGGCCGCCTCGGAGGCCATGCGGATGTTTCCGTTGTTGGGGAGCACGATCACGTTCTTGGCGTTGCACTCCTCGATGGCGCCCAGGATGTCTGCCGTGGACGGGTTCATGGTCTGCCCGCCGGAGACGATCACGTCGACGCCGAGCGACTTCAGGATGTCCGCCTGGCCGCTGCCGGCCGCAACGGCCACGAAGCCGAGGTTCTTCTGCGGCTCCTTGGGCTTGGGCTTCTCCGCCTGCTTGTCCTCGCGGATGGACTCGGTGCGCTCCTGCGCCTCGAGGTCCATGTTGTGCACGAAGACGTTGTAGATCTGGCCGCGGTGCAGCATGTGGCGCAGGACGCGGTCCGGGCGGTTGGTGTGAACGTGGATCTTGTAGTCGGGGTTAGAGCCCACGAGCAGCTCGCAGTCGCCCATGGACGCAAGGTACTTGAGGTTGGCGTCCTCGTCGAAGTCGGGGCTGTCCGCGTGGAACAGGAACTCGGTGCAGTAGCGATACTTCGAGCCCTCCCAGTCGTCGTTGATCTCGATGTCGACGACGTTTGCGACCTGCTTCTTGGCGTCGGTGGAGTCGACGGTGGTCTTGAAGTCGGAGACCTCGCCGGCCTTGCCCTCGAAGGCGTTCACGAACGCC
This sequence comes from Coriobacteriaceae bacterium, assembly GCA_003862195.1. Classification (GTDB taxonomy): domain Bacteria; phylum Actinomycetota; class Coriobacteriia; order Coriobacteriales; family Atopobiaceae; genus Parafannyhessea. The sequence goes on from QOUO01000001.1 coordinate 44,325, forward strand.
TCGATGAACGTTGCCAGGCCGTATGCGCCGGAGTCGACCACGCCGTTCTCCTTGAGCACGGGGAGAAGATCGGGCGTGCGGGCCACGGACTCATACGCCTCGACCACGATGGCGTCCAGGGTCTCCTGCGGGGTCGCCTTGGCCTTCTCCATCTGGTCGGCCCTGGCGGAGACGTCCTTCAGCACCGTGAGGATGGTGCCCTCGACGGGCTTGCGGACCGCCTTGAACGCGACCTTCACGCCGTTCCTGAGTGCGGCGGCGATGTCAGCGGTCGTGGCGTCGGGGCCCTTTGCCGCAGCGAGGCCCTCCGCGACGCCACGCAGGATCTGGCTCGTGATGACGCCGGAGTTGCCGCGGGCGCCCATGAGGGAGCCGTGCGTGATCGCCTTCGCGATGTCGGACATGGAGGCATCGCTCGGGAGCGACTCGATCTCGCCCACGACGGTGCCGAGGGTGAGGGACATGTTCGTGCCAGTGTCCCCGTCGGGAACCGGGAAGACGTTGAGCTTGTTGATCTCGTCCGCCTTGTCGGCGACGACCTTCGCCGCGATGGGGAAGCAGGTTCGGACAGCGTTGGCAATCATATTCTGGATAACCTCGAATTCCTGTTGGGTGCCATGGCGCGGGCGCTAGGCGCGCGTGCGCATTCCCTCGATGTGTACGCGTACCTCGACGTCGTCGAGCTCGGCGATCTTCCTCAGAATGAACTTGACGGAGCTCACGAGGTTGTCCGAGACAGAGCTCATGTTGATGCCCTGCTCGACGATGACGTGCAGGTCGATGATGACCTTGCCACCCTCGCTAGAGACGTCGATTCCCTTGCGCAGCCGGTACGTGGGCAGCAGACGGGCCACGCCCTCCTGCTGGTCCGTCACGGCCATGCCCACGACGCCGTAGCACTCGAGCGCCGCGTAGCCGGCAAGGTCCGCGATGCAGTCGTTCGACACCTTGAGGGTTCCAGGAACGACGTTTGCCATGTAAGTCTCCTCTCGACCACGGCCCAGGCTCGGCTGGGCATGATTCCAAAACATAATAGCGCAGGGCGGCGTTTTTCGAACCGCGCGAATCCCGGCACGTGCGCGTTTGGTGGGACATTCGCGCCAAACGGGAGAATGTCCAACACCGCGGGGGCACAATGCCTATGGTCTTCGCTACAAAACCACCACAAGAGGGCGTGGTCTCGACTTGCATGTGGCGTGCGCTGTGCTATATTTACACGGCACTTGAGAGATTACTGGCGCTAAGCGCCGCTCGTTGGAGGTCGTAATAATGTCGAAGGTATGTGATATCTGCGGTAAGCACGCTGTTGCTGGTCGCTCTGTTAGCCACTCCCACCGCACCGTCATCCGCAAGTTCAAGCCCAACATCCAGCGCGTCACCGTCTTCGAGGATGGCAAGCCCGTCAAGAAGAACGTCTGCACCCGCTGCCTCAAGAAGGGCAACGTCGCTCGTTCCGCCTATCAGGCGTAGCATCTGGCGAGAAGCGCTTACCAAGCAAATCCGAGGAGGTCCAGCAAGGGGCCTCTTTTTTGTGTCGCGGCCTTGTTGCACGAGCATATATATGTGAGCCGGGGGCGGAACGCCTCGTCCCTCTCCCCCGGCATCTGATTTGCAAACGCGGCGCGGTGGCCCCTTGTGGCTACCTCTTGAGGAGGAAGCAGGCGAGCCTGCCCGCGTGGCACGTGACGCTGGCGCCGGGCGCGGCGACGACGTTCGAGACGCCCTCGTCGCCCAGGAGGGGCAGCGCTCGGTGGTCCAGCTCCCACTTGAGCCCGCGCTCGGACGCGACGGTCCCCTCCGCCACCGCGATGGCCGAGAAGCGCCTGCCCACGTCCTCCCCGCCCAGCCTCCAGGTGGCAAGGCCCTTCGGGCTGAGCACGCGGCAGCTAAAGCCGTCCTCCGCCAGCAGCGGCGAGGCGTCCGCCGCGGCCGCCAGCTGGCCGATGACCGCGAGCGCGTGGTCGGGCCTGCCGCCGGAGGCGCTCGTGACCGTGAGCTGAAGGCGGGCGCCCCTGCGGGCGGCCTCGTGCCTGGCACAGTCTATGGCCAGGGCCAGGTCGGTCGCGTACTTCTCCACCGGGAACGCGATGTCGCGGCCCACGACGGAGCGGGCCCACGCGACGGCGTCGCTCGTGGCGGAGTCCGCGTCGCCGCAGAAGACGTCGGGCCGCGCGCCCGCGCGCTTGAGGGCGTCCGCGCCGGCATCCGCGGCGATCACGTAGTCCGCGCGCGACGCGAGATTGGCCACGAGCTCGGGAGAGCTCGCCTCCGGGGAACCCGCCACCACGAGCGCGCGCAGGGTCGTGCCGGGATGCGCGGAGTCCGGGACACCGGACGCGACCGGCACCGCGTAGTCGTCCAGGCGCGCGACCGAGAGCTCCGGGTAGCCGTGCACGAGGATGTCGCAGGCGGCGGCGCACTCGTCCAGGTCGCGGTCGCCATGCGGGCTGAAGAGGCAGACCGTGTGGAGGCCGGCCTTGCGCGCGCTCGTGGTGCCAAACGGCGCGTCCTCAAACACCCAGGTGTCCTCGGGGCGGCTCCCCAGCACGTCGAGCGCCGCGTACCACACGTCGGGGTACTTCTTGCTGCGGATCTTGCCGCCGGTCGAGATCACGTCCCTGAAGTAACCGCGGATGCCCTGCGCGTCGAGCGCCACCTCGAGCTCGGGGCGCGTGGTGGACGACGCCACGACCATGGGGATGCCCGCCTCGCGCAGGCTGTCGAGAAACGCGCGGCATCCGGGCAGCATCCTCACGTCGTGCGCGTAGGCGCGGCGGACGCGGGCCTTGAGCTCGTCCACGAGCTCCTGCGATGAGGCGCCGGGGATGTAGCGCTCGTGGAAGTACGCGCACATCTCGTTGAGCGGCAGATGCTCGCTCTCCACGAAGACGGCCTCCGGGTCCGTCACGCCATGCCGCTGCAGCAGGCCGACGGTCTCGTCGTGCCACATGGGCATCGAGTCCACCAGCGTGCCGTCACAGTCGAAGATCGCCGCCTTGAACGCCATGTTCTTCTCCCCGTTTTATGGTATAAAGCAGATTCCGTGTCACCTGACATCGTAGCGCAGAACTTAGTGCTAGATTCATTCGACGTTGGGTACATAACGCCGTGTAAAACGCGAGCGAGAAATCTTGCACATGGCTTTACCGGAGGGTTGAAATGGCTGTATACGATTACAAGTGCACGGAGTGCGGCAACCAGTTTGAGGTCGAGCACCCCATGAACGAGCATCCCGACGTGAGCTGCCCCAAGTGCGGGTCCGAGGCAAAGCGGGTCTTTGTTCCCTCCGGCATCGTGTTCCAGGGCTCCGGGTTCTACAACACCGACCAGAAGAATTCCAAGTAGTAGCCCAGGCTTGCGGACGCCTTCCAAGGATGTCTGACCAGGTCAGCAAGAGAATAGGCGAGACAAGGGGAGTTCCGAGCAATCGGGACTCCCCTCCTTTATGCAACGCGAATCGCCTTGCGCTACCTTACGCGACGCATGAGCGCCATGAAGTGGCCGTCGCAGTCGAGGCCGAGCGCGGAGGCGCCCTCCGTGCGCAGGAAGCCCCCCGCGTCCGTCATGCCCCTCAGGACGGCGCGGGCGCCATCCGGGAGAGACGCCACGCAGGGCGCCTGGGTGACGGGCACTGGCGCGAAGCCGCGTCCCGCATCGCTGGCGAGAAACGCGTGGACGACGTCCTCGTCCTCCGCCCGCAGGTCGGAGCACGTGGAGTACGCAAGCGTGCCGCCCGGGGCGACGCGCGTGGACGCGGCCGCGAGCATCCTGAGCTGGAGCGACGGCAGGGCGGCCTCGGGCCCCTGCACGGACGCGCACTCGAGCGACCCAGGCGACCTCAGGGTGGCGGCGCATCGTGCCCGTGCCCGAGCAGGGGGCGTCCACGAACACGTGGGGGAAGCTGCGGCGGAGGGGCTCCGGCACGTCCGGCGAGCCCAGGAGCGTGCCGTCGAGCACGACGGTCTGGGCGCGGTTGGCCAGACCGCCCCCTTGGGTGCGCTCGCGGGCGAGCTTGGCTTTGAACTCGACCGAGTCGACCGAGGTCAGGATCACGTGGCCGCCGAGCGCGGCGTTGGCGCCCGCCATGAGGAGCGTCTTGGTGGCGCGGCCCTGCCCCACCTCGAGCATGGAATCGACGTCCGCTGCAGGCGCCGCCAGCCACGAGACGACCTGCGCCGCCGGGTCCGCCGGCAGCACCCGCGCCGACTCCACGAGCCCGGATGCGGCGAGGCCCGCCTGCCTGCCGAGCGCGAGGCAGCCGGGCCACGGGAGCGGCGTGGGCTCGAGCCCGGCCTCTTGCAGGAGGGCTCGGGCATCGTCTGCCGTGGCTAGGTTGAGGTTGGCCGCAACCGTGGGCACGGGCGGCTCCATGGCCGCGAGCGCGAGGCCGCGGGCACCGGTCTCGAGCGACTCCACGAGGGCGCGGGCCAGCCACTGCGGGAGGGCCGCCACGAGGGCGACGTCCTCGGCCGAGGGGGCCGCGTTCTTCTCGCCCTGGTCGCGAAGGCGGGCACGGGCGGCGTCCATGCGGGGCAGGTCCTCCGCCGCGATGCGCCTGAGCACTGCGTTTGCGAGGCCGCGGGCGCGCCTGGAGGCCAGACCCGCGAGCTCCACGCCCTGGCTCACGGCCGCGCGCGTGGGCGTCTGCAGGTAGAGCACCTCGAACGTGGAGATGCGCAGCGCGTCGCGCAGGCGCGGCTCCAGGTGGCCGCGCGTGAGGTGCGACTCGATCGTGGCGTCCAGCAGGCCGCGGGCGCGCTGCGTCCCGAGCACGAGGCGCGTCGCGAGCGCGCGGTCGCGCGGGGCGAGGCCGTCCATGGCGGCCGAGGTGCGCATGAGGTCGCGCGCGCGGGCGTGGCGCTGGCGGCACTCGCCCGCGAGCTCGAGGGCGACGCGCCGTGCGGGAGAGAGCCTCGCCATGCTAGACGTGCTCCCAGCCCAGGCTCTTCTGGTGGAGGCCCGCCGCCCAGGCGGTTGCGTCCATCTCGCGCTTGCCGTCGGGCTTGACGCGCTGGAGCCTGACCGCGCCGTCCGCGCAGCCCAGGAGCACCTCGTGCTTGCCCACCGCGAGCTCACCGGGGCGGACGGTGGCGTCGGGTGCCGCCATGCAGGCGCACGTGACGCGGACGCCCCTGCCTGCGACCTGCATGCGCGCGGGCGCGGCGTCGGTCGAGGCCTGGATGCGGCGGCGGTTGGCGAGCGCGGGCGCCGCGGGGTCGAGCAGCATCTCGGCCTTGTCGATCTTGTGGGCGTACGTGACGAGCGCCTCGTCCTGCTCGTGCCAGACGGCCGTGCCGTCCTCCATCTGGCCGAGGGCGGCCACAAGCTCCCTCGCGCCCAGCTCGGCAAGCTCCCGCATGACCTGGGAGCAGCTCTTCTCGCCCACCTCGACCGAGGCCTGGCGGCAGTAGGCGCCCGCGTCGAGCTCGTGCACGACGCGCATGATCGACACGCCGGCGCGCTCGTCGCCGGTGAGGACCGCCCGCTGGATGGGGGCGGCGCCGCGCCAGCGCGGCAGCGTCGAGGCGTGGACGTTGACACAGCCCAGGGGCGCCACGGTCAGCACGGCGTCGGGCAGGATGCAGCCGAAGGCCGCCACGCAGATGACGTCGGGCTCCGCCGCGCGGATGCGCGCGAGCACGTCGTCCGATATGCGGCGGCACTCCAGCACGTCGATGCCGAGCTCCGTTGCCCGCGCCTTGACGGGCGAGGGCTCGAGCCGCCTGCCGCGGCCGCGCACGGCGTCCGGCCTGGTCAGCACCAGGCGCACGTCGTGGGCCTCCGTGAGGGCCGATAGCGAGGGCACCGCGAAGTCGGGGGTGCCCATGAATACGATGCGCATGTTCTTCTCCTCCCCTTTGTGCGACAGCGCCCGGACGCGCCGGGCAGCCCTTACGGGCGAGAAGCGCTACTCCGCCGAGGTGTCGCCCGGACGGGCGCCCGCGGCCAGGGCCTCGTCGTACTCGCGCAGCGCGGCGATGCGCTTGCCCGGCGTGAGGTGGTCGACCATCGTGACGCCGTGCAGGTGGTCGATCTCGTGCTGCAGGCAGACGGCGAGCAGGTTGTCGCGCGCCTCGTACTGCATGAGGTCGCCGTCGAGGTTCTGGGCCTGGACCACCACGTGGCTCGGGCGCGTCACGTCCACCGTGATGCCCGGGAAGGACAGGCAGCCCTCGCTGTAGGAGCGCTCCGGGCCGTCAGCCGTCACGACCTTGGGGTTGATGAGGACGTAGGGGTTCTTCTTGCTGCCCTCGCCCGCGTAGTCCACATCAATCACGACGAGCTGCACGAGCTCGCCCACCTGCGGCGCGGCCAGGCCGCAGCCGTCCGCCGCGTACATGTCCTTGAGCATGCGCTTGGCGAGCTTGCGCACGTCGGCGTCGATGGTCTTGATGGGGGCGCACTCCGTCTTGAGGCGCTCGTCCGGGGACAGGACGATGTCGTCGATTGCACTCATGATGGTCTCCTTCTTGCCCCGCGCGGCGGGGCGTACGTTGTCAACAAGGCTTAGCGTACCCCAAGGTGAGGCCCGCGTTTCCCGTGAGCGCTGGCCTCTATCGATACCCCACGGGCGGGGGCGCCGGCGGGCCGCGTCACATCATGTCGTAGGCGTCCACGTCGATGGCCACGTTGACGCCGCGCGGCACGCGCACGGCACGCACGCACGCGTCGAGCAGCGGGCCCGGCTCGGACGCGACGGGCGACTTGACGAGCAGGTGCCTGCGCACGCGGTCCTTCACCTTGGCCTTGAGGCAGTCCGTGGGGCCGAGCACCTCCCAGTCCCCCGCACCAGCCAGGCGGCGCCTGAGCTCGGCCGCCACGGCGTCGAGCACCTCGCGCACGGCGCGGGCGTCGCGTCCCCAGCAGATCACGTTGGTCAGGCGCGAGAAGGGCGGGTAGCCTCCCTCGCGCCGCTCCGCCAGCTCCGCGTCCACAAAGATCGAGCGCTCGTGCCGCGCGACCGCGACGACGGCGGGGTGCGTGGCCCAGTACGTCTGCACGATGACCTGGCCAGGCTCCTCTCCCCTGCCGGCGCGGCCCGCCACCTGCTCCAACAGGTCGTACGTGCGCTCCGCCGCGCGGAAGTCCGGCAGCTTGAGCGTCGTGTCCGCGTTCACGACGCCCACGAGCGTGACCTCCGGGAAGTCGAGCCCCTTGGCGATCATCTGCGTGCCCACGAGCACGGCGCACTCGGCCGCGTCGAAGCGCTCGAGCAGCCGCTGGTGGTCGCCCTTGCCGCGCGTGGTGTCCGCGTCCATGCGGATGACCTCCACGTCTTCCGGCAGCAGCATGCGCAGCTCGTCCTCAACGCGCTGCGTGCCCACGCCAAAGGCCGCCAGGTAGCGGCTTCCGCAGTTGGGGCAGCGCGTGGACGGGTCCGGGTAGGCCCGCTGCGGCCAGCTGCGCCCGCATGTGTGGCACACCAGGGAGTGCGTCCGCTCGTGGTACGTGAGCGCCGTGGAGCAGTGCGGGCACTCGGGCACGGCCCCGCACTCGCGGCACATGAGGAAGTTGGCGAAGCCCCTGCGGTTGAGCATGAGCACCGCCTTCTGGCGCTTCTCGGCCACGTCCTGCAGGGCCTCCGTCAAAGGGGCGGAGAAGATCGAGCGGTTGCCGCCCGCGAACTGCTGCGTCATGTCCACCACGCGCACGCTCGGGAGCCGGGCCGACCCCGGCCGCTCCGGCATGCGCACGCGCGTCCACCTGACGCCGCCCCACGAGCCCTCGCGGCAGCGCTCGAGCGCCTCGAGCGAGGGTGTGGCCGAGCCCAGCACCAGCGCACAGCCGCGCTCCGCAGCGAGCCGCGCCGCCACCTCGCGCGCGTGGTAGCGCGGGGCGGACTCCTGCTTGTACGTCCACTCGTGCTCCTCGTCGATGATCACGAGGCCCACGTCGCGCAGAGGCGCGAACAGGGCCGAGCGTGCGCCCACCACGACGTGCGCCTCGCCGCGACGGACGAGGTCCCACTGGTCGAAGCGCTCGCCCGCGGAGAGGCGCGAGTGCAGGATGGCCACGTCGTCCCCAAAGCGCGAGCGGAAGCGGCCCACGGTCTGCGCGGTGAGCGAGATCTCGGGCACGAGCACGAGGGCGCCCCGGCCCTGCGCGCGCACGCGCTCGATCGCGTCCAGGTAGACCTCCGTCTTGCCGGAGCCCGTGACGCCGTCCACCACCACGACGTCGCCCCGGCCTGCCTCGCACGCGTCCCTGATCGCGTCGAGGGCCTCCACCTGACCGTCCGTGAGCCTGTCCGGCCGCTTGGCACGCGCGCTGGAGAGCGTGGTCGTCTCGTCCGCGCCGCGCACGCGCCGGCGCAGCTCAACCCGCACGGCTCCGTGCCGCTCGAGCGCGGCCACGGCGGAAGCGCTCCCCGGCATCGTGGCGGAGAGCTCCGCCATGCGCACCGGGCCCGACGAGAGCGCCTCGAGCACCTCGCGCTGGCGGGTCGCGTTGGCCCGGGGCGTGAAGCCCGCGGCACCCTCCGCGAGCGAGACCCAGCGCTCGTCCACGGGGCCGACCTTCTCGCCCGCGAGGTGCCATGGCGCGCCCTCGGAGTCGCGCGTCACGCGCACGCTCTGGCCGGGCGCGAGGAACGGCCGCAGCGCGTCGCAGAGCGGGCAGGCGTACTCCCGCGCCATCCACGCGGCCACGCGCACCGCCACCTCGTCGAACGCGCTGGGCGCGAGCACCTCCTCCACGGGCTTGAGCTTGCGGGGATCCACGCCCTCCGGCTCGCGCTCAGAAGTGCGCACGACGTATCCCACGGCCCTCCTGTGCGAGAAGGGCACGAGCACGGTGGCCCCGACCATGCACGTGGCCTCGAGCGCCGGAGGCACCGCGTAGTCGAACGCGCCCTCGAGCGCGCGGGTCGGTATGTCAAGAACCACGCCTGCGAACAACTGCCTGACCTCCGTCCGGCGCGGACCGGGGCGCCGGCCGCCCCGCGGCCGCATGCCGCAGTGTCGATGTTCGGCCACGGGCGGGCGGTTTGCAAGCGCGAATCAGGCTGTCTCGTTCCTCACCATGAAGGCGTACGCGTTCTGGAAGAAGACCTTCTCCGTCACGGACTCGCCCAGCCGCTCCGCCATCTTGGCGCGGAACGCCCCGAGCTTGTCCACGCCCTTGAGCCAGTCCGGCACGGACGCCCCGTCGAAGTCGCTCCCCAGGCAGACGCAGTCCTCCCCGCCCAGGTCGAGGAAGTGCTCGAAGTGGGCCATGAGCTCGTCGAACGTGACGTCCGTCCCCTTGGTGCGCCTTGTGAGGAACTCCGTGCAGAAGCTCACGCCCACGACGCCGCCGTCGTCCACCACGGACTTGAACTGGTCGTCCGTCGCGTTGCGGTCCACGTCGCACACGGCCTTGGAGGCGCAGTGCGAGATGAGGATCGGGCGCCTGCGGCACTCGAGCAGGTCCGAGAACGACTCGGGCGAGAGGTGCGCGGCGTCCACGGCGATGCGCCTTGCCTCGAGGCGGCGGACGGCCTTCCTCCCGAGGTCGGTCAGCCCCTCGGTCGTGGAGCGGCCGCCGCCCAGCGCGTTCGTGCCGTTCCAGGTGAGGCCCGCCATCTTGACGCCGTCCGATGCCATCGTGTCCACCACGTCGAGCGAGTCCCTGAGGGCCGAGCACGACTCCACGGTCAGCACGGCGGCCACCTTGCCGGACTCGAGCACGTCCGGGATCTTGCGGGCGTCCGTCACCTGCGTGACCTTGTCCGCGTGCGCGGACATCTGCGCCTTGAAGTACTTGGCCGCGGCGGTGTAGAAGCCCAGCGAGTCGCTCACCCACTTCTCGTCCGGCACCCAGATGGAGAAGCCTTGGCAGAGCGCCAGGCTCGCGGCGCGCGCGAGGTCCACCTCGCCGTCGTTGGAGGCCAGGTCGCCGGAGCGCGCGATGGCGGGCCAGGACTTGTAGGGCTCCCAGTCGTGCATGCCCGTCACGTCGATGGTGTCGCAGTGCAGGTCGAAGGCCTTGGTGCGGCCCACGTCTCCCACCGCGTCGACCTTGATCGCCTTGGCGCGCTCTATGGGGTCCGCCGTGCGCTCGCGCACCCTTGCCGAGGCTGCGCCGCCGGAGGAGCCCGAGTCGCCGGCGTCCCCCGACCCGGCGCACGCGCCCAGCGCGAGCGCGGAGCCGAGCGCGAGCGCGCCACCCACGAAGGAACGCCTGGTTATGGACATGGACCCCTCCCCCGTCGAAGAGAAACGCCAAGGCGATTCTACTCGAGCGGGACAGGGGTCCATGCGGTGGCGCGGGCTCAATCGACCAGTGGCCGTTCTTCTCCGCGCGTGTCTTTGGCTTGCCTTACGCGAGCTTGGCGACGGCGGCCTTCAGCTCGTCGGCGCGGTCCGTGTTCTCCCACGTGAAGTCGGGGTCCTTGCGGCCGAAGTGGCCGTAGGCGGCCGTCTTCTGGTAGATGGGGCGACGGAGCCTAAGGTCGCGGATGATGGCGCCCGGGCGCAGGTCGAAGACCTCGGTCACGGCCTTCTCGATCACGGAGTCGTCGACGGAGCCGGTGCCGAAGGTGTCGATGGAGATGGAGACGGGCTGCGGCACGCCGATGGCGTAGGCGAGCTCGATCTCGCAGCGGTGCGCGAGGCCCGCGGCCACGACGTTCTTGGCGACCCAGCGCGCGGCGTAGGCCGCGGAGCGGTCGACCTTGGTGGGGTCCTTGCCGCTGAACGCGCCGCCGCCGTGACGGCCCATGCCGCCGTAGGTGTCGACGATGATCTTGCGGCCGGTGAGGCCCGTGTCGCCCATGGGGCCGCCCACGACGAAGCGGCCGGTGGGGTTGACGTAGATGGTCGCCTTGGACCAGGCGATGCCAACCTCGTCGAGGACCGGCTTGATGACGTGCTCGATCATGTCCTCGCGGATCTGGGAGAGCTCGACGTCGGCGGCGTGCTGCGTGGAGACGACGATCGCGGTGACCTCGACGGGCTTGTCGTCCTCGTAGCGGACGGTGACCTGCGTCTTGCCGTCGGGCCTCAGGTACGCGAGCGAGCCGTTCTTGCGGACCTCCGCCAGGCGCTCGGCGAGGCGCTGCGCCAGGTAGATGGGCATCGGCATGAGGACGTCGGTCTCGTCGGAGGCGTAGCCGAACATCATGCCCTGGTCACCGGCGCCGATCTTGTCGATCTCGTCCTGGTCGTTGGCGCGCGCGAACGTGCCGTCGACGCCCTGGGCGATGTCGGGGGACTGGCCGTGGATGAGGTTCATGACGCCGCAGGTCTCGGCGTCGAAGCCGTACTTGGCGCGGGTGTAGCCGATCTTGGCGACGGTGTCGCGCACGATCTTCTGCACGTCGACGTAGGCCTCGGTGCGGACCTCGCCCATCACGACGACGGTGCCCGTGGTGGTGAAGGTCTCGATGGCGCAGCGCACGTTGTTGACGTTGGCCGCGATGCCGTCGCTGTCGACGTAGCCCTGCTCCTGGAGCTTGGCCTCCTTGGCGAAGATGGCGTCGACGATAGCGTCCGAGATCTGGTCGCACATCTTGTCGGGATGGCCCTCGGTCACCGACTCGGAGGTGAACAGGTAGTTCTTGTGTGCCATGCGTACTCCTTATAATCTGGCCCAAAGGCACTTGTTGACGTAACACATATATGAAGTCTGGTCGAAGGATTATAGCCCAACTGGACGGGCCGCCCTCCGACCCAGATTGCTTCCTAGGCGGACTTGCACCGCTGGGGCCCCTCGTCCTTCTCGCCCGTGGAATCGCCCTCGTCCGAGGCGGGCACCGGGGCCACGCCGTGCGTCATCAGCTCCATGAGCGTGTGCGAGAAGTCGTCCCTGGGCTCCCAGGCGCTCCCGGCGGACACGATCGCCGTGCCCACAAGGCCGCCGCAGAGGTAGACCGACGCGACGGAGACGTTGACGTCCTCGCGCACGGAGCCCTCGCGCTTGCCGCGCTCGAGCAGGCCCGCGATGATGCCGACGATGCGGGACAGCTGGCCGCTGACGGTCGAGAAGAGCTCGCCGCCCATGCTCGACATCTCCACCGTGAGGGCGAGCATGATCGTGCTCTTGGTCCTCATGCGGCGGGAGAGCGCGACCGCGAGGTTCTGCAGCGCCTCCTTTGCGGTGTCCGACTCGGATATGACCGACTCGATGGCCTCGACGAGCTCGTCGCCCGACGCGGAGAACACCGCCTCCACGAGCTCGGACTTGTCCGAGAAGTAGTAGTAGAGGGCGCCCTTGGACATGTGGCAGCGCGTCGAGACCTCGCTCATCTGGAAGTCCGTGCTGCCGCGCTCGGTCATGAGCTCGGCCGCGGCCGTCATGATGCGCTCGCGGGTCGCGCGGCTCTTGCGCGTCTTGGAGGAGGACTGGAGCCGCTGCTTGCGGCGCTCCATCTTGCCGCCCAGCGCGCCCTGCGCGACGCTCTTCGCGACGCGCACGCCCTCCGCGATCTCGGCCGCCGTCTTATCGTTTACCAGACCCATGTCGCATCCCTCGACATCCCAAACAACGAGGCCACTATACAACATTCGGGAGATTTTTGAGCCGCGTTCAAAAATCTGGGTACCATCGTCTATGCTCTCATAGTGGGTGGATTATGCTGACCCATCCCAAAGTTCCAAGCATTGCGTACCGTCGGGCGCCGGATGCCGCGCCCTTCTCGCCCTTCAAGGAGACGACCCGTGAGAAACGCATTCCGCATATTCTGGCGCGACGTCAAGAGGATCTGCCGCAACCCCGTGGCGCTCATCATCACCCTGGGAGTCTGCATCATCCCGTCGCTCTATGCGTGGTTCAACATCCTCGCGAACTGGGACCCCTACAAGAACACGAGCGACATCGGCGTCGCCATCGTGAACCAGGACGACGGCGCCACGATAACCGGCATGGGCAATGTAAACGCCGGCGACATGGTCGTGACGCAGCTCAAGAGGAACAAGCAGCTCGGCTGGCGCTTCGTGGGCAAGTCGAAGGCGCTCGAGGGCGTGCGCTCGGGCAAGTACTACGCCGCCATCGTCATACCCGACGACTTCACGTCCACACTCGCGGGCGTTATACAGGGCAAGACGAGCAAGGCGAAGCTCACCTACTACGTCAACGAGAAGGAGAACGCCGTCGCCCCCAAGGTGACCGACACGGGCGCGACGACGATAGAGGACACCATCAACAACACCTTCGCGGGCACGGTCGCGGGCGTCATATCGGGAAAGATCGGCGACGCCGCGACCAAGGCGCTCGACGGCACCGCTGCGGGCCAGTCGAGCGTGCTCGGCGACATCCAGACGGTCAAGGGGTCGCTCGACGACCTCGACTCCAACCTCGCGGACGCCTCCTCGACCATCGACTCGGCGCGCGACACCGTCGCCTCGGCCAAGCAGACCATATCCGACCTCGGCAACGTGACGAGCGGCATCTCCACCAAGCTCGACACCGCCACCTCGGACCTCAAGACCGCCCGCTCCGACTCGCACAGCCTCGCGACGCGCCTCAACGGCGCGCTCGGCTCCGGCACGCTGGCCCTCTCCAACATGTCGTCGACGGCCAACTACGACGTGGGCGAGCTCGCGGGTGACGCCGGCTGGGCGCAGCAGCGGCTCGACGACGCCATCGCGCAGCTCGAGAGCGCCCTCACGCAGACGCAGGACATCAAGACCAAACTCGAGTACAGCCGCCAGACCATCATCAACATCCAGGGCCTGGACGGGGACTCGCTCACGGCCCAGAACGAGGTCTCCAAGAGCCTCGAGACCGAGATCCAGTACCTCGTGGGCATGACCGACGGCATGCAGCGCCGGATCGACGCGCTCAAGTCGCTCTCGCAGGACGTGAAGACGGGCGTCATGGACACCAAGAACCTCTCCGCCGCCGTCAACAACGCCATCCAGCAGAGCGCGAGCGCGCTCTCCGGCATGCAGTCGGACCTCACGAACTCGACGCTCCCGCAGGTCGACAGTGCCCTCGACGACTTCTCGGACGCGGCGTCCGGCGTCTCGTCGTACGTCGCGAGCATGACGCCGGCGCTCAGCCAGCTTTCCGCAACGCTCGACCAGCTCGACCAGGTCCTCGCCAAGGCGAAGCCCGCCCTCCAGGGCACGCGCGACTCGCTCAAGCGCGCCGTCTCCACGCTCGACGGGCTCGAGTCCGACATCACGGCCCTGCAGACGACCGAGGCCTACAAGGAGCTCACGAGCATCTCCGGCGTCGACTCCGACGCGCTCAAGAGCTACTTCACGGCACCCGTCCAGCTCAAGACCAAGGCCATCTACCCCGTGCGCAACTACGGCTCGGGCGTCACGCCCTTCTACACCGACCTCGCCCTCTGGGTTGGCGGCTTCGTCCTCGTGGCCATCTTCAAGCGCGAGGTCGACCGCGAGAGCGTGGGCGACTTCAAGCCCTGGGAGGGCTACGTGGGCCGCGCGCTGCTCTTCGTGCTCCTGGGCGAGGTTCAGGCCGTCGTATGCTGCGTGGGCGACCTCATGCTCGGCATCCAGTGCCTCCACCCCGTCGCCTTCGTCGTCGCGGGCATGGTCGAGTCGTTCGTGTACGTGAACATCATCTTCTCGCTCTCGACGGCCTTCAAGCACATCGGCATGGCGCTGGGCGTCATCCTCGTCATCCTGCAGATCCCGGGCTCCTCGGGCACGTACCCCATCGAGATGATGCCCGGCTTCTTCCAGGCGCTCGAGCCGCTCCTGCCGTTCACCTACGGCAACAACGCCATGCGCGAGGCAATCGCCGGCTACTACGGAAACTACTTCGGCTTCAACATCGCCGTCCTTCTCCTCGCCTACATGCCCCTCGCGCTGCTCGTGGGCCTGGGCGCCAGGCGCCACCTCCTCAACATCAACGCGCTGTTCGACAAGCGCCTGCGCGAGACGGACATGATGGTGAGCGAGCGCTACGGCATGGACGAGGCCCACTTCAAGCTCACGACCATCGTCAAGGCGCTCACCAACTCCCGCGAGTACCACCGCACGTTCGAGGCGCGCGCCGCCCACTTCGAGCTCATGTACCCCGTGCTCGTGCGCCGAGGCTTCATCACGCTCATCGTGGTGCCCGTGGCCCTGAACGTCCTCATGTTCGTCCTGCCGTTCAAGATGGTGCTCATGACGCTGTGGATCTGCTCCATGATCGTCATCTGCACGTTCCTCATCGTGGTCGAGTACTTCCACTACCGCATCGGCCAGAAGACCCACCTGTCCGACATGAGCGAGGACGAGCTCTACGACCTGCTCGGCGACCAGCTGAGGCAGGAGTTCTTCGCCTTCGCCCCCATCGAGACCATGCTCATAGAGAAGGGCGAGAAGAACGGGCGCTCCGGCGACGACGCGGGCGACGGGAACCCCGGCTCCCCCTCGGGTGGAGCGCAGGAACCGTCCGGCTCCGACGGCGCCGCGGACGACGCGCCGACGGCCAGCGGCGTTGACCAGACGAGCCACAAGATCGGCCAGCGCATCGGCAGGCTCCGCACGGAGTTCGACGACCGCCGCAGGCAGGCCGTCCAGAAGGTGAAAGACGTGAAGGACGGGGTCAAGTCCGACGTCATGTCCGAGATCGCCCACGGCACCGGCGACGCCGAGGCCGACGACACCAAGCCGACGAAGCTCATCCTCAACGTCACGGCCTCGCTCACGGGCAAGAACGAGAAGAGGCAGGACGAGAAGAAGCAGGGTCCCGACAACGGGGACGCCACGGACGAGAAGGGCGGTGATGCGAGGTGAGGAAGCTCTTCTCGCTCATAAAGCGTGACTTCCATCACGTGTGGGGCAACACCATCGCGCTCGTCGTGTGCGTGGGCATGATCGTCATCCCCTGCTTCTACGCGTGGTTCAACATCTACTCCGCGTGGGACCCCTATGGCAACACCGGCAACCTCAAGGTGGCGCTCGTCAACTCGGACGAGGGCTACAAGACCGAGGTCATGGGCGCCAACATCAACATCGGCGAGCGCATGGTGTCCGAGCTCCAGGGCTCCAAGAAGGTCGACTACGTCATGACCTCCAAGGAGAAGGCGCTCGAGGGCGTGCGCTCCGGCTAGTACTACGCCGCCATCGTGTTCCCCAAGGGCTTCAGCGCGAACATGATGACCGTGCTCTCGAAGAACGTGAAGCACGCCAAGGTCATATATGCCGTGAACGAGAAGAAGAACGCGATCGGCACCATCGTGACGGACAAGGTCTCGACGGCGGCGCAGAACGCCATCGACTCGAACTTCGACAGCGCGCTCACGCAGGTGCTCGCGGGGGTGCTGACCGACCTCTCGGACACGATGACGGACCAGGAGACGCTGAACCTCGTGTCGCGGCTCGACGGCATGCTGGGCGACGGCGCGACCGAGCTGCGCAACGTCGCGACGAACGTCGACAGCTACAAGTCGCTCGTGAGCTCCACGAGCGGGCTGCTCTCGAGCTCGAATGGCATGCTCTCCTCTGCGACGGACAGCGGCACGGGGGCGGGCGCGCTCCTGAGGAAGACCTCCTCCGGCGTGCGCAAGCTGGACGGCGCCGTCGACGGCGTGACCGACTCGCTCAACAGCACGCTGCAGAAGAGCTCGGACAGCTTCGACAACGTGTCCTCCGCGATCGACGCGGCCTACGCCACGGCGGGTGGCTCGACCACGAAGCTCAAGGCGGCACTCCTGAACGTGAAGTCCGAGGTCGACACGCGGCGCTCCAACCTGCAGGACCTGAGCAACCAGCTCAACGGCACGGACACCCTGGCCAAGAGCTGGGAGACGAAGCTCGGCCAGGACGGCGACCCCACGACGCTGGAGAGCGTGTCGACCGTGCGGCTCACGATCGAGGGGCTCAACAACCGCGTGACGACGGCGCTGAGCGACCTGACCGACCTCTCCAACGCCCTGCAGAAGACCGCGGACGACATCGACCGCGCGAGCTCCGACGCCGACAGCACGAAGTCGCAGCTCCAGACGCTGGTCACGCGCGCCAAGAGCAGCCTCTCCGGCATCTCCGACGAGTACGAGCAGGGCCTGCGCGGCTCGCTCGGCACGCTCGCCAACACCATCGACGGCGCGGCCTCGGACGCTGACGCGCTCGCGAGCAAGTTCGCCTCGACCACGAGCGACCTCGACAAGTCCATGTCCTCCACGCAGAAGAGCCTCTCCGGCGTCGAGGACACGCTGGGCAAGACCTCGGACAAGCTGCGCGCCGCCGCTAACGACCTCGACTCCATGCGCGGCTCCATCAAGAGCGCCCTCGCCTCGGGCGACATGCAGACCATCCGCAAGGTGCTCTCGGCCGGGCCCGACAGCCTCGCGGAGTTCGTCTCGTCGCCCGTCGAGACCACCCGCGTGGCCATCTACCCAGTCGCCAACAACGGTTCCGCCATGGCGCCGTTCTACACCACGCTCGCCATCTGGGTGGGCGGCGTCGTGCTCTGCGCGCTCGTGAAGTGCATCCCCTCCGAGGCCGCCATCCGCGAGACGGGCGCCAAGCCGCGCCACGCGTACTTTGGCAGGCTCACGTTCTTCCTGGTCATCGGCTTCATGCAGTCGTCGCTCGTCCTTCTCGGCGACCTGTTCTTCATCCGCATCCAGTGCCTGCGCCCGTGGCTGTTCCTCCTGTGCGGGTGGTTCGCCTCGCTGGTGTTCATCAACATCATCTACTCGCTCACCGCGTCGTTCGGCGACGTGGGCAAGGCCATCGCGGTGCTCCTCATGGTCATCCAGGTGGCGGGCTCCGGCGGCACCTTCCCGCAGCAGATGCTCCCCAAGGCATTCCAGGCCGTGTACCCGTTCCTGCCCTTCGTGCACGCCGAGAAGGCCATGCGCTGCGCCATAGCGGGCCTGTACGGCACGGACTACTGGCTGGCCATGGGCAGGCTCGGACTCTTCCTGGTGCCGTCGCTGCTGCTCGGCCTGCTGCTGCGCAAGCCCGTCGTGCGCTTGAACCATTGGATAGAGGAGAAGATCGAGAGCACGAAGCTGATGTAGGCACAAGGGCGCGCCCCGCAACGGGACGCGCCCTTTTTTGTCCCCATCCCGCAGGGTATACAGGGCCAACGTCAGACTATGTGACTACTTGATGCCGAACTCCCCGAGCAGGGCATCGAGCCTCTCCGGGTCCCTAATGGCCTGGCTCAGCTCCGAGGAGCGCCCAGAATCGTCGAGCTTCTGCGCAAGGAGCGAGAGGTCAGAAACCGCCTGTTGGCGACCCTCCTCGCGACCTTCCTGACGGCCTTCCTCCAGGCCCTTCTTGCGGCCCTCCTCGCGACCTTCCTCAAGTCCCAGGTCTCTTCCCTCCATGCGGGCACGTGCGAAGTCGTCGCGATACTTCTGTGACCACAGCATCAGATTCCTCCTCCACTTGGGGTCCGCGCGGCGCGTCCTGACCGCCTGGTCGACGCGGTTCACGTAGTCGCTTTCGACTATATCATCGTCCGCGAGGTATCCGAGCAGCGCGTCAAGGCTCGGGGTCGAATCGCCCCTTACGCCCCTCGCGTTGACGAAGACGAACTCCGACCCATCGCACATCTGGAGCTCGCCGTCCTGGAGGCACACGTTCCGGAAGTTGTAGCGCTTGTAGCCAAGCCCAAAGGGGTCGTCCGCGCAGATGAAGATCACCACGCGGTCCCGCAGGTCGCCGAATGACGCGCCGCGGTCGAGAATCGCGGTGTCCACGAGCGACCCGTAATACCTGGCACGCCGCACCAGGTAGGGCTGGCG
Organism: Coriobacteriaceae bacterium; assembly: GCA_003862195.1. Classification (GTDB taxonomy): domain Bacteria; phylum Actinomycetota; class Coriobacteriia; order Coriobacteriales; family Atopobiaceae; genus Parafannyhessea. Next base: position 62,965 of record QOUO01000001.1, read on the forward strand.
GACCTCGTTCTGCATCTCGACGTCGTAGGCATTCCCCTCCTCGTCCCGGACGAGGAGGTCCACGATGCCGGCGCGGGAGAGCGACCCGGCCGCGAGCGGCTCCTGGAGCTCCGCGCGCTCCACGCTGGCAATCGTTGTTCCCAGGATAATCTCGAGCAGCCCCTTGCAGAGCTCCAGGTCGCTGAAGACCGACCCGAACATGAAGTCGTCCGTTATCGTAAGCTCGCGTGCGTCGCCCATGCCGCCTCCATCCGTCGAACCCATCGGGGCAGCCATGGTAGCAGGGCGACCTTGCGGGAGGCTCTCCGCTGTCTTGCGTGAGTCTTGCGCAACGCGTCACGTCTCGTGTGGACGCTGCGGGCGACAGGCCATCAGGGAGGGGCTGGGCTATACTAGCTGAGTCTGTACGTTTTTCTCGACCGAAAGGACTCCAATCGTGAGCTCCTCTGACACCAACGCCGACGCCCGTCCCGTGCGCGTGCGCTTTGCCCCCTCCCCAACCGGCAAGCTGCACGTGGGAGGCGCCCGCACCGCAATCTACAACTGGGCCTTCGCGCGCGCGAACCACGGCACCTTCATCCTGAGGATCGACGACACCGACCCCACCCGCTCCACCGAGGAGAACACCCAGATCATCCTTCGCGCCATGAAGTGGCTGGGGCTCGACTGGGACGAGGGGCCCGAGGTCGGCGGCGACTACGGTCCCTACTGGCAGACCGAGCGCCTGGACATCTATCGCAAGGCCGCGGAGAAGCTCGTTGCCGACGGCAAGGCGTACTACTGCTTCTGCACGCCCGAGAAGCTCGCCGCGGACAAGAAGGCCGCGCAGGAGCGCCACGACCCCTTCCAGGGCTACCAGCGCACCTGCCGCAACATCGACCCGGCCGAGGCGCAGCGTCGCGTGGACGCGGGCGAGCCGCACACCATCCGCATCAAGGTGCCCCTGGACCGCGGCGACGTGGTGGTGCACGACGCCGTCCACGGCGACGTGACCTTCGAGGCCAACACGCTTGACGACTTCATCATCTTCCGCTCCGACGGCACGCCCACGTACAACTTCGCCACCGTGGTGGACGACTCCATGATGGGCATCACCCACGTCATCCGCGGCGACGACCACCTGTCCAACACCCCGCGCCAGATCATGGTGTACGAGGCCCTGGGCGCCCCCACGCCCACGTTCGCCCACATCTCCATGATCCTGGGCCCCGACGGCAAGAAGCTCAGCAAGCGCCACGGCGCCACCTCCGTGGAGGAGTACCGCGACGCCGGCTACGACTCCGACGCCTTCGTCAACTACCTGGCGCTCTTGGGCTGGGCGCTCGACGGTGACACCACCATCGTCCCGCGCGACGTGCTCGCCAAGAGCTTCTCGCTCGACCACGTGTCCAAGAACCCGGCCACGTTCGACCTCAAGAAGCTCGACTGGATCAACGGCCAGTACCTGCAGGCCATGACCGACGAGCAGTTCTCGCTCACGCAGCTCGTGCCGCAGCTCATGGCCGCAGGCCTCGAGGCCGGCGCGGACGCCAAGGCCGTGTACGGCGCCAAGCCGCAGTGGTTCGACCTTCTCTCCAGCATCCTCAAGCCGCGCACCACGCTGGCGCCGCAGGTGGTCGAGAAGAGCCGCTTCCTCTATTGGGGCGATGACGTGCAGTTCGACGAGAAGAGCGTCAACAAGAACCTCGCCAAGGACGGCACGCGCGCCTACCTCGAGGCAGCGCACGACGCGCTCGAGAAGGTCGACGCCGCCGGCTGGGACGCCGCCGCGATCGATGCCGCCCTCGAGCCGCTGCCCGAGGCGCTCGGCACCAACAAGCGCAAGTTCTACGGCGCCGTCCGCGTGGCCGAGTGCGGCAACCAGGTCTCGCCGCCGCTGGGCGAGTCGCTGCAGCTCCTGGGGCGCGACGTCGCGCTCGCACGCCTGCAGAAGGCCCTGCCGCTCGCAAAGTAGCGCGTACCCACGCCTGCCGAGGAGGGCTTGTAACAAGCCTGAAATAATGAGACACTACCACGCGTAACGTGTGCCAGGCCGCCGACGCCCGAGTCGGCGGCCTTCGTTTTGGGAGGCAGCCGCATGATGACCACGTCCGCGTTCGAGATCCTGGGCCCCGTCATGGTGGGGCCGTCCTCCTCGCACACCGCCGGCGCGCTCAGGATAGCGCTCGTGGCCCGCTCGCTCGGCCCATCGCCCCTCGAGGGCGTCACGTTCACGCTCTACAACTCGTTCGCGCGCACGTACCGCGGCCACGGCACGGACCGGGTGCTCGTGGCGGGCATGCTCGGCCTCGCGCCGGACGACGTCCGCGTGCGCGACTCCTTCGAGCTCGCGCGCAAGGCGGGGCTCGCCTTCGACTTCGTGGCGTCCGCGGACGGCGCCGGCATGCACCCCAACACCGTGACCATCGCCATGCGTGGCGCGGACGGCACCACGATGTCCGTCACGGGCGAGTCGCTGGGCGGCGGGCGCGTGCGCATCAGCTCAATCGACGGCATCGCGGTCGAGATCACGGGCGACTACCCCACGATCTTCGTGGCGCACCAGGACCGACCCGGCGTCCTCGCGGCGCTCACGAGCGGCCTTTCCGCCGGCGGCGTCAACATCGCGACCATGCGTACGTTCCGCGAGCGCCGCGGCGGCCGCGCCTACACCGTCTTCGAGGTGGACGGCGGCCTCGACCAGCGGCTCCTCGAGTACCTGCGCCGCGCGCCCAACATCACGCTCGCGAACCTCGTGGACGTCCCCGGTGCCTCCCCCGTCGCGCCCGACGCCCACCTCGAGCTCGGCTTCGACTCCGGGGCGCAGCTCCTTGCCCTCGCGGGCGAGAAGAGCGTGGGCATCGGGGAGCTGATGCGTCGCCGCGAGCTCGAGCTCTTCCCCACCGCGGACGCGGACGCCGCCATGGCGCGCGTGCTCGCCGTCATGCGCGAGGAGGTGACGGCGCCCATCGAGGACCCGCAACCGTCGCTGGGAGGCCTCCTGGGCGGCGAGGCCCGGGCGCTGCGCGACGGCGCCCCCAGGCTCGCGGGCGCGCTCATGGGCGACACGCTCACCACCGCCTGCGCCTACGCCATGGCCACGCTGGAACGCTCCGCGACCATGGGCGTGATCGTGGCGGCCCCAACCGCCGGGTCCGCCGGCGTGGTGCCGGGCGCCGTGCTCGCCGTGGCAGAAGCACTGGGCGCCACTGACGATCAGGTTGCGCACGCGCTCTGGAACGCCTGCGCGGTCGGCGCCATAGTGGCCAGGAACGCCTCCGTAGCGGGTGCGGAGGGCGGCTGCCAGGCCGAGGTGGGCACCGCGGCCGCCATGGCGGCGTCAGCCGTGGCAGAGCTCATGGGCGCGGACCCGGCCACCTGCCTCTCCGCGGCGTCGACGGCCATAGCGAACCTGCTGGGCCTCGTGTGCGACCCTGTTCGCGGCCTCGTGGAGTACCCCTGCCAGGACAGGAACGTCATCGGCGTGGCGGACGCCATCAGCACCGCGCAGCTCGCGCTGTCGGGCGTGCTCGACCCGCTGCCGTTTGACGAGGTCGTGGCCGCCATGAAGTCCGTGGGCGAGTCACTCCCCGCGGCGCTGCGCGAGACGGCGCTCGGCGGGCTTGCGGCCGCGCCCTCGGCCTGCTCTGCCTGCAGGCGCGGCGGCTGCGACAGGTAGACGACACAAAAACGGCCATTCCCCGCACGCCGACGTCGACGCACACGGGGATGGCCGAAACTTCTTGCAGCCGTGGCCCTGTCGCTGGTGGCTACTCCACGCCCAGGGCGTCGAGCAGCAGGCTGCACGCGTCCTCGATGCAGCCGTCGCACGAGCGCAGCACGGGACCGCCCGTCATGCCCTTGAGCTCCGGGCAGCGCGTGCTGCCGTTCTTCTCCCTAAAGGATGACACGATGGGGCGCACGCGCGCGTAGGTGCCCGCCTTGGTCCTGGGGTTGGCGGTGCCGCCGCTCGCGGTGCTGCTCAGGATGGCGATGGCCCCGGAAAGCGCGCCGCAGGTCTCGCTGAAGCCGCCCATGCCGGCGCCGAAGCCCTCCATCATGCGGAAGAGCTGGTCCTCGTCCAGGCCCGCCAGGTCGCTGCACGCGACGGAGACGGCCTGCGCGCAGTTGTAGCCGGAGTGGTGCAGCTCGAGCGCCCTCTCCACGTAGTCCTGCCGCTTCTTCTCACGTACCTCGGCCATGTGCCCTCCCTAATCAGTTTGCGTCCTTCTGGGCCATTTTACGCCGTTTGGACCGCGGGTGCGTCGGCATCGGGCTCCGCGGGCTCGGCAGCCTCGGGCTCGGAATCGGGCACCTCGGCGCTGGGAGCGTCGTCCTTCTCGCCCACCGAACGCACCCGTCCGGGAATCACTCTCCCGAGGCGCCATCCCCCGAGGAGTTCTCCCGCTCTAGTTCCTGTGCGAACTTGGTGACTTCCCTGTGCACACGCAGGCCCTCGTCGACGCGCGACGCAACGATCTCCTGGTCGTCCTCGGAGAGCTCTCCCCTGCGCGTCAGGTAGATGCCAAGGTCAATGCCCTCAAGAACGGCGTTGTAGGCGACAAAGAACGCGTTGGTCTCATGCTTGCGTGGGCCCTCGAGAGACGACATGAAAGCACTCGCGATGCATGAAGCCATGGTCATCATGCCCTGCGACGACATGCCCTGGCGCTCGTACTCTCTAACGGGGCCGCCCAGCGCCATCATGGCCATGAACGGGATAATCGCCCTGGTCTTGAGTGGATCCAGGTCCTTAAACGCGCTCGCGTCGCACGGCTGCAGCCGCTTTGCGGCCACGAAGAAGCGGTCCGCGGCCTCGATGTCCTCGGCCGTGAGCTTACCGCCCGTGATGAGCTGGGCTGTCTTGATGTTGTCTTCCGTGAGGAACTCTGCCATATGCCCTCCACTTCCCAGCGACGCCCCAGGCGTCGCCGACTTGCGTTCACATTGCCACATGCCAGGTCTATCCGCCCGCCCGCCAGGGGTCAGGCGATCCGTGGAGAAGAACGGGTGCATTCGGTTGGGAAGGTACGCGGGACGCTGGCACCAACGTGCCTGCGTCGTCTTGGTCTTTGGTTGTGATTTTGCGTTACGTGACAGTGAGGAAGGTTAAAGCACGTATCAAATGCAACGCTCCCGAAAAGCGCCTGCGACTACCCCGGCAAGGGGGCGGAGGACCTTTCCTCCAACGACGGAAAGTATAGCGCAACAGAGGTTGTTTGTCGAGTTAAAGCGGCATTTTTCTGCCACTAAGCCGGCGCCTCGGACTAACGTGCAGAGGGGCTTTGGGCCACCTGGGCCAGAGTTGCACTGTCAGTGCGATATAGCAGGAAACGAGGCGCATGTCGCGCGTCCAAAACATAAAAGTTCAATCCAAAAAACTTGTTCTTCTCGCCCGCGTGGGCCGATGCGACAGCCAAACGAAAAGCCCCCGCCAGCCGATGGGCTGACGGGGACCTCATGTGCGTGGTGTCGGAGGCGGGACTTGAACCCGCACGACCTTTTAGTCAGTCACTAGCACCTCAAGCTAGCGCGTCTGCCAATTCCGCCACTCCGACATGGCTTGGTGCGAGGGGTATGTTAGCACGACTCTGCCGCGCGCGAGGCGGGAAATCCGATTTGTGGACGTTTCCATGCAGACGCGCCAGCGCGGTGCCCCCGCGGGACCCTAGAAGCCGGCCTCGTGGATCTTCTGGACCGCAAGGCGCAGACGCTCTGGCGGCATGACCAGGGCCATGCGCACAAAGCCCTCGCCCGCGGGGCCAAAGCTCGCGCCCGGCGTGACGATGACGCCGGACTTCTCCATGAGCTCGAGCACGAAGTCCACGGAGTCCATGCGGCCGCCGGGGATGCGCGCCCACACGAACATGGAGCCGTGCGCGTTGGGGCGCTCCCAGCCGATGGACTCGAGCGCGTCGCACAGGGCGTCGCGGCGCTCCTGGTAGGCCATGCGCTGGCGCTCCACGCCGTCGAGCGGGCCCGTGAGCGCGGCGATGGCTACGTCCTGCTCGGGGAAGAACATGCCGTAGTCCAGCTGGCCGTGGAGCTTCTTGGCGGCCCTCACGATGTCGGGCCTGCCCACCAGGAAGCTGAGCCTGACGCCCGTGACGTCAAAGGACTTGGAGAGCGAGAGGAACTCCACGCCCACGTCCTGCGCGCCCTCGTACGCGAGGAAGGAGCCGCCCGGCTCCTCGGTGTCAAACACGATGTCGGAGTAGGCGTTGTCGTGGATGATCACGATGTCGTGCGCCTTGGCGAACTCGATGATCTGACGGTAGACCTCGGGCGTGCCGACCGAGCCCACCGGGTTGGCGGGAAGCGAGACCACCATGTAGCGCGCTGCGTCCGCCACGTCGTCCGGGATGCCCGCCACGTAGGGCAGGAAGTCGTGCTCCGCCTCGAGCGGGTAGAACGCGAGCTTGGCGCCCGCAAGCAGGCTCGCCGTGCGGAAGAGCGGGTAACAGGGGTCGGGCACCAGCACGGTGTCGCCGGGGTCCACAAGGGCCTGGCACACAAAGCCCATGCCCTCCTGCGTGCCGTGGCAGCTCATCACCATGTCGGGCGTGATGTTGTCCACGCCGTAGCGGCGGCGGTAGTAGTCGCACACGGCGCGGTCGAGCTCGTCGCGGTCGTGCAGGGAGTACTTCCAGTTCTCCGGGTCGCTCGCGCTCTTGACCATGGCGTCGATCAGGCGCTGGTCGGGCGCGAAGTCCGGCGTGCCGACGGAGAGGTCGAACACCTCGCGTCCCTTTGCCTCGAGCTCGCGCCTGCGCACGTTGAGCGCCGCGAACACCTCGTCTCCAAACAGGTCTAGGCGCTTCGAGAACCTCATGCTGCCTCCCACCTTTCGCCCCAGCGGAGCATGCCTTGCGTACGTTGAACGGCGTCGCACGGCGCCAGGCCCGCGTCCAGCGGGCGTGCAGGCACCTGAATTGCGACAGCTTTTCATTTTATACGCTTGGGCGTCACGCATCCGTTAACAGCGTGTGACACAGCCACACGCCACACAGACGGGCGAGAAGGACGCGCGCCACGCGGCCGGCGCCCGCGCGGGGGCCGGCCCCTACGCGCCGCCGCAGCCCCTGCAGCTGGGGCACGCCGCGAGCCCGCCCAGGGCCGTCTCGCGCAGCTCCGCGGGAAGCGCCGCGCCCACGCGCCGCATCGCCTCCACCACCTCGTCAAACGGCGCGCTGGGCCGCACGCCCGCAAGCGCCATCCGCGCGCAGGCGAGGGCGTTCTCCGCGGCGGTGGCGTTTCTCTTCTGGCAGGGGTCCTCCACGAGGCCGCCCACGGGGTCGCACACCAGGCCCAGGAGGTTGCCCATGGCGAGCGCCGCCGCGTCCAGGCACTCGTGAGCACTGCCGCCCAGGAGGCGCGTCGCGGCGGTCGCGGCCATGCCGCTCGCCGTGCCCACCTCCGCCTGGCAGCCGCCCTCGGCGCCGGCCACGGTCGCGTTCCTGCTCACCACAAAGCCCACGGCGGCCGCGCAGGCCAGGGCGTCGCGCAGCTCGGCGGGCCTGAAGCCGCACGCCTCGTCCAGCGCCAGGATGACGCCGGGCACCACGCCGGCGGAGCCAGCCGTGGGCGCCGCGACGATGCGGCCCATGGACGCGTTGGTCTCGATCACGGCCATGGCGAGCGTCGCCGCGCGGGCGTCCAGGCCACCGGCGTACGCGCCGCCGCGCTCCGCCAGCCGCGACAGCGCGCGGGACTCGCCCCCGATGAGCCCGCCCATCGTGGTCGCGCCCTTCTCCAACGGCTCGTAGGCCGAGGCCCGCATGACGTCCAGCACGCGGTCGAGGTACTTCTCCACCGCGGCGCGCGGGCGCCCGTGCATGGCGTCGCAGATCTCCTCGCGGCGCATGAACGCCTGGCCAAGGCCCATGTCGTTCGCCTCCGCATATGAGAGGAGCGCGGCGCCGTCCTCGAAGTCCACGGCGGGAAGCAGGCGCTCGGCCTCGTCCGCGCCCATGGCCGGCGTGCCGAGCCTCTCCACGCCGGGGACGCCGCTCTCGTCGCGCGCCGGCACAAAGCGCATGCGGCTGATGTCCGGGCTTGCGAGTATCTGCCTGCGGACGTCCTCCGGCACGGGGCCGTCCACCTCGAGCACGTTGAACGCCTCGCCGCCGCGCCGCGAGCGGTACATCCACACGGAGCCGATGTTGACGCCGCTTTCGCCCAGCGTGCTCGCGATGTGGCCCAGCACGCCCGGCACGTCCTGCTCGTACAGGATGAGGGCGTTGTACTCCCCCGTTATCTGCACGGACAGCCCGTCGATCATGGTCAGTCGCGCCGCGCCGCCGCCCAGCGACTCGCCGCGGGCCGTGAGCACGACGCCGTCCGCGTCGCGCACCCACACGTCGACGGTGTTGGGGTGCGACACCTTGGTCGCCTTGTCCGGGATGATGCTGAACGTGAGCGAGCGCTGCCGCGCGAGGTCCAGCGAGTCGCGTACGCGCAGGTCGTCCGTGTGGAGGCCCAGCATGCCCGCCACGAGCGCGCGGTCCGTGCCGTGCCCGCGGTACGTGCGCGCAAACGAGCCGTACAGCGTGAAGCGCACCTCCGCGGGCTCCACGTCGAGCAGCTGGCGCACCATCTGCGCGATCCTGAGCGCACCCGCCGTGTGCGACGACGACGGCCCGACCATGATGGGACCAAGCACGTCCCTCAACCCGAAGCTTCTCATGATGCCTCCGATCCCCGGCCCTTTTGGCCAGCATAGGTGGCAAATGTTTCAGGTTCGTGAGGTGACTGATGCGCCTTTGCGTCACGCCCGCACCAGGTCAGTACCGTTTTTTACAGACGAGAAGGGCGCGGGCCACGCCGTCGCGACCCGCGCCCAGAGGCACGTCAGACTTGTCTGCGACCCGGAATCCCGCACGCACGGCGGGCCCGGGATGCCGGGAGGCTAGTCCTCGCGGCGACGGTCGCCACCGCGGTATCCGCCACGGTCGCCACGGTCGTCCCTGTTGCCGCGGAAGCCGCCGCGACCGCCGCGGTCCCCACCGCGGAAGCCGTCGCGCCCGCCACGGTAGCCGTCACGGCTGCCACCGCGATACCCGCCGCGGTCGTCCCTGTTGCCGCCACGGTAGCCCCCGCGGTCCCCGCCGCGGAATCCGCCACGACCGCCACGGTCGCCGCCGCGGAAGCCGTTGCCCTCGCGCGGGCCGCGGTCGCCCTGCCTGGAGTCGCGCTTCTTGGCGGCCTTGCGGGCTTCCTCGCGCTCCTTCCAGTCGGCGCCGATCTCGGCCTCGAGGGAGCCCTCCATGCGCTCGAGGAACTCCATGAGGGCGTCCGCCTCGTCGTCGGAGAAGCCGTCAAGCGCCACGTCGCAGAGTTCGGCCTGGGAGGGCTTGTCCTCGCGGCCCTCGTCCGTGAGCGTGACGGTCTTGGGGCCGGACTCGGGGGCGTCGACCTCGACGAGGCCGCCCTCGGTCATCGCGTCGAGCGTCGCGCCCAGGGCTGCGCCGTCGACGCCCAGGATCGTGGACATCTCCTGCGTGGTGACGCCGTCCTTCATGCGCAGCAGCGCGAGGACGCGACCCACGTTGGGGTCGGTCGCCGCCTCCTGCTCGCGCCTGTTGTGACGTGCGATACCCACCATGTGGTTGACGACGTTCATCTTGTCGAGGATCTCGGACTTGGTTGCCATGTACTTCTCCCATGCGTTTGTCTTTGGCACTCGCCGTGCCGCTGTCTGCTACTTGCTGCTATTTGGTACGTGCTGCTTGTTGCCTGCCGCTTTTCGCGGATTGCTACTGCTTCTTGTTCGCGGGACCATCCTTGGGCGTGGCCACGCCCTCCTTGGTTCCTGTGCTGCCGGCCTGCGGCTTGGGCGCCTTCTTGATGGGCACGCGGATGCCGCCGCGCACGACCGTGGGGCCGCTCGGACGCTTTGCCCCCTTGGAGCCGGTTCCGCTGGCGGCTGGCTTTGCCGAGCCAGGCACCTTGCTCCTGAGCTGCGTGCCGCTGAGCGTCGCGACGGTGGGCACGCGCTTGCCCTTGGACCTGCCGGACAGGCGTGCCTTGAAGCTCTGAACGCGCGTGTAGATGCTGGGGCCGCCGTTGGAGCGCAGGCCCAGGAGCGCCGCCGCCAGGAACGTGGGTCCAAAGAACGTGACGATACGCCAGATGAGGAAGCCCGCGCTCGTGGACGAGCCGAACATGTGGCTGTAGAACATGATGAAGCCGCCCTCGGCTCCGCCCGTGCCACCCGGCAGCGGCACCGCCGAGGCCACCATCTGCACCATGGAGCCCGCCGCGAGGCACTCGAGGAAGTCCGCCTTGATCCCAAAGGCCCTCAGCACGAACCACGGGATCATGTAGAGGCACCCGAGCTGGCACATGGTGACGAGGAGCGTGAGCGCCATGGACCCGAGGTCGCTCGCGGCGTTCTTGAACGCGGTCGCGAACTCCATCACCTGCACGTTGACAAGGTCGTCAAAGTGCTTGGGGTCCTTGAGCCAGCCGTGCTTGGTGGCGAAGCGGATGGCCCAGTTGCCCACGCGCATGACGAACTTTGGGCAGAGGCAGATCACGAAGATGCCCGCGAGCTCGAGCGCATGCACCGAGAACACCACGATGTTCAGGAAGAACAGGTCGCCGTACGTGGTGAAGAAGTACTCCGCCTTCGCCACGAGCATGATGGCCGCAAAGAACACCACGCCAAACTGGTACGCGATGAAGCGCGTGAACTGCGTCGCGCTCGCCTCGCCCACGTCGAGCCCCGAGCGCGTCATGCGGTAGATCTGCGACGGGATGGAGCCCGCCATCATGGGCGTGAGGTTGCCAAAGAACACGCCCGACGCCTCGACGCTCATGAGGTCGCGCACGCCCAGCGGCGAGTCGTGGTCGAGGTAGACCGCGATCACGTACGCGAGGACGCCAAACACGTAGTACATGACGAAGCAGAGGCAGGCCCTGAGGACCCACGAGCCGTCCACCTGGCCCAACGCGTTGAGGAACTGCCCCATCTGCCCCGATATCACAAGGTAGAGGACGTACACCACCACGACGGCCACCAGGAAGAGCGCGCCCTTCCTGGCCTTGGTCTCGTTCTCCTCGTTGCCGTCGCCGGCGCCGCCAGCCCCAGACGATGCCCGTGGCGCGGACACCTTGAGGTGAACCTTTGGCTTGACCTGTCCGGCGTTCTTCGATTCCGCCATGGTCCTCCACGGTCGATCGGCTTCGTGGCGGCTGTCTGCCACCCTGTCCAACACTCTGATGATACCCCTAAAGGAATCCCCAAAATCCTGCCCGGGAATCCCCCACCCAGACACTACAGACGCCAGGCGGACCCAGTTGGCGGGCAGAGGGCATGCGCGGGCGAGAGGGACGGCCGCCCTTCTCGTCATATATGCGGAAGGCCGCTGGGCACCGCTGCCCCCACCCACAAAAAAACGGACCAGGACGCCGTCCCGGTCCGATGACGTTTGGTAGCCCGTAGCAGATTCGAACTGCTGATCTCCGCCTTGAGAGGGCGGCGTCCTAAACCGCTAGACGAACGGGCCATGCAAGCGAGCCAGGCGGCCCGCGGAGTACTTGGTAGCCCGTAGCAGATTCGAACTGCTGATCTCCGCCTTGAGAGGGCGGCGTCCTAAACCGCTAGACGAACGGGCCAAAATGGCTGGGATGGCAGGAATCGAACCTACACTGACGGAACCAGAATCCGTTGTCCTACCGTTAGACGACATCCCAATCGCTTCGTGCTGCGATGCGTGATTTCTTGCTGCACCTCAGCGCGAGAAAGTAATATACGCGAGTCCGGGCCGCCTTGCAACCAAAACTTGCAAATGATTTTGCCTTCACAAGTTCTACTCATGTTGTTCTGCAAGGCGAACGCGACGGGGTCCGGCCACCCGGCCCGCTACGGCCTCAGGCTCCGCAGCAGCACCTCGCGGTCGTTAGGGAGGTCCCCGTTCACCACGGACAGCAGGAGCTCCCTCAGGATCATGCCCACGCCAGGCCCCGGGTCGATGCCGGTCGCCTCCATCACGTCGCGCCCGCTCACCGCCAGGTCGCCCATGCGGAACACCTCGTGCTCCGCGATGGCCTTCCTCAGCACGAGGGTGACCTTGTCGAGCTCCACCGCGTAGGACGCGGCGCTCCACACCTTGGACACCGCGTCGGCGCGCTTCAGGTCCAGCAGCGCAAACGTCAGGGCCTCTGCCCTGCCCGGGCACGCGTTGTCGAACTTGAGCAGCGTCCTCCTCACGGAGCGCATCGTGGGCTTGACGTAGTGGTCATGCAGGCGTACGAGCGTGCGGGTGGACGCCACGAGGTCCGAGGGCAGAGCGAGCCGGCGCATGATCTTCTCGCACATGGGGGCGCCCACCTTGGGGTGACCGAAGAAGTGCCCGCGGCCGTCCGGCCCCACGGTGAACGTGACGGGCTTCGCCACGTCGTGCAGCAGCGCCGCCCAGCGCAGCTCGGGCGAAGCCATGCCGCCCGTGAACTCCTCCACGGCGCGGCACACGTGCGCCGTGTGCTCCAGCACGTCGTACACGTGGTAGGGGCTGCGCTGGTCAAAGCCCCGCATCGCGCGGAGCTCCGGTATGGCCACGCCCAGGACCTCGGGCTCCGCCATGAGCGCCCAGCCGATCCTGCCGGTGCGGACCATGGCGTCCATCTCCTGGCCGATGCGCTCGCTCGCGATGTCGTCCAGGCCGTCCGCGCACTCCACCAGGGCGCGCTGCGTGGCCGGCTCGATGTCGAAGCCCAGACGGCACGCAAAGCGGACGGCGCGCAGCACGCGCAGGGCGTCCTCCTCGAACCTGCGCCGCGGGTCGCCCACGGCCCGTATGACCCCGCGCCTCAGGTCCCCCCTGCCGTCGAACGGGTCCAGGATCCCCCGCTCCGGGTGGTAGGCGATGGCGTTCACGGTAAAGTCGCGCCGGGCCAGGTCCAGGCGGATGTCGTCCACAAAGCGCACCTCGTCGGGGTGGCGGTGGTCGCTGTAGTCGCCCTCCACGCGGTACGTGGTGACCTCCACGGGCTCGCCGTCCGCCACGGCCGTGATCGTGCCGTGCGCCGTGCCCGTGCGATGCACCTCGTAGCCGGCGGCGGAAAGCACTCGCTCCGCGTCCTGCCAGTGAGCCGAGGTGGTCACATCCACGTCGTGCGAGGGCGCGCCCCGCAGGGCGTCGCGCACCCAGCCTCCCACGACCCATGCCTCGTAGCCGGCCGACTCGAGCGCACGGAGCACCCCCTTGCCAAAGTCCGGCAGTTCATATGCCACGTCGTCATAGCGGTTGGACATCATGCACCTTTCGGGAGGCTGCGCTCGCGCGCCTTGTACGCAAGTATAGACGCATCCGGCGCCCGCGCCGCTCACGAGTGCGCACCCGTATGCGCCCGTCTGCCGGCAGGTGCTATCCTCGTGTGGTCACACAATCAACCTTGCAAGGGGGTCCACATGGATCAGGACAACAGGACGGTCGGGACGGACTGGGCAGCCCAGAAGAACGCGTCCTTCTCGACCGAGAGGGCGAACAGGGTCGCGAGGAACGCCGTCACGTCCTCCAACGTGATGGCCGCGGCTCGGGACACCACCAAGATGCGCACGTACAGCGACACGTACGGCATCAGCGTCCCCAAGACCGCCAAGATCACCAACCAGCGCCAGAGCGGCCGCTGCTGGTTCTTCAGCGCCATGAACGCGCTGCGCCACGACACGATGGAGTTCCTGGACGTCGACACCATCGAGTTCAGCCAGTCCTTCGGCATGTTCTACGACAAGCTCGAGAAGGCCAACTCCACGCTCGAGTACGCCATCCGCACCGCCGACCTGCCCATCGACTCGCGCGAGGTCTGCCTCGTGCTCGAGGACGGCATGGGTGACGGCGGCTACTACTCGTTCGCGATGAACCTCGTGCGCAAGTGGGGCATCGTCCCCAAGTCCGCCATGCCCGAGACTGCCTGCAGCAAGAACTCCACCCAGATGAACGACCAGCTGGGCAGGCTCGTGCGCAAGGGCGCCCTCGAGCTCAGGCGCATGCACGAGGCCGGCGCCGCGGACGACGCCCTCCGCGCGCGCAAGCAGGAGATCCTGGCCGACGTGCACCGCCTGCTCGCGACCTGCCTGGGCGAGCCGCCCGTCACCTTCGACTTCGAGCTCGAGGTGGGCGAGAAGTGCAAGGCCGACCCCGCAAAGGTATCGGAGGTCGAGCCCGAGCCCAAGGCCGACAAGGGCGAGAAGGGCGAGAAGGACGCGCCCGACGCCGCAGACAAGCCCAAGGCCAAGCGCATCCTGCGCGACTTTGGCATCACGCCGCTCGAGTTCGCGAAGCGCTACGTGCCCGTCGACCCTGACGACTACGTCGCCCTCGTCTCGATGCCCGGCAAGGACCGCCCCTGGGGCACGGCCTGGCACCTCACGCTGACTGACTCCGTGCAGGGCGGCAGGCCCAACCGCGTGCTCAACGTGGCGCCCGAGGTGCTTGACGCGGCCGCCACGGCGAGCCTCAGGGCGGGCGTGCCCTGCGCCATGGCCTGCGACGTGATGCAGGAGTTCCCGCGCTACATAGACGACTACAAGTACGTGCTCTCGCTCGACGGCCTCGACCTCGAGGGCCTCTTCGGCGTCGACCTCTCCATGGGCCGCGCCGACATGATCGACGCGCGCGAGACCTCCCTCACGCACGCCATGTGCTTCCAGGGCGTCGAGCTCGACGGCGAGGGCAGGCCCAAGGCCTGGCGCGTCGAGAACAGCTGGGGCAAGGACATGGGCAAGGACGGATACCTCGTGATGAGCGCCGACTGGTTCCACCTCTATGGCGGCGAGGTCGACGTGCGCCGCGAGTTCGTGCCCGCCGACGTGCTGCGCCAGTGGGACGAGGCGCCCGCGACGGACATCGCCCCGTGGAGCAACGTCTGCCACGCGCTCGGCAAGAGGGACTAGGGGGAACCATGGCACAGGACAACGCGGCTGCGGCCCGCACGATCAAGAACGTGGTGTTCGACATGGGCGGCGTGCTCATGTACTTCTCGGGCATTGAGTTCGCGCGCAAGTTCACGGAGGGCGAGAAGGACGCGCAGTCCCTGGACGAGGCGCTCTTCCGCAACCCGAGCTGGGCGCTGCTTGATGCCGGCGCGATCGACACGGACACGATGGAGCGCGTCGCGGCGGCACGCCTGCCGGAGCGCCTCCACCCCAACCTGCACGCGTGCATCCACGGCTGGTACAAGCACCGCCGCAACATCCCCGGCACCAACGACATCGTGGCGCGCCTGCACGAGGCGGGCTATGGCTGCTACCTGCTCTCCAACGCCGGGACCAACTTCATGGCGTTCAAGGACGACATCCCGGCCTTCTCGCACATGGACGGCTGGGTGGTCTCGGCCTTCGTGCGCCTGATGAAGCCCGACCCGCGCATCTACCGGCTCCTGACGGACGAGTACGGACTCGACCCCGCAGAGTGCCTCTTTGTGGACGACAACGCCGACAACGTGCGCGGTGCGGAGGTCGCGGGCATGCAGGGCCACCTGTTCACGACGCCCGAGGCGCTGGAGGCGGACCTCAGGGCGCGCGGGCTCAGCTTCTAGCGCGCGTCAGAACTGCGCAAAGCGGGGCTCCCCCACCTTGCAGAGGTCCTCTCCGTTGGCGAGCTCGCGCATGGCCGCCACGAAGCGGGCCTCGTCCCCCGCACGGAAGTCGCAGGTGAGCTGCACGTCCTCCGCGAACACGCTGTCGCGCACCTTGCCCGCGCACTCGCTCACGAGCCGCTCCACGCGGCCGTACGCCGCGTAGGGAATCACGCAGGTTACGCGCGTTACCAGGGTCATGGTCACGAACTTGTCGGCCTCGCGGGCACCCGCGAGCGCCGCCTGGGCCGCCGCCGTGTAGGCGCGCACGAGGCCGCCCGGCCCCAGGAGCGTCCCGCCAAAGTAGCGCGTCGTCACGCAGCAGACGTCCGCAAGCCCCGCGCCGCGCAGGACCTCGAGCGTGGGCATGCCGGATGTGCGCTGCGGCTCGCCGTCGTCCGAGCACCGCACGCGCCCGTCCGCCAGTACCCACGCGGGCACGTTGTGGCGGGCGTCGTGGTGGCGCGAGCGCACCTCCTGTATGAACTCCTCGGCCTCACGCTCGCTCTCGACGTGCCTGACCTGCGCGATGAAGCGGCTCCGGCGGTCCTCGAACTCCCCCGTCGCCTCGAAGCCTGCCTCGATCGTCCTGTAGCCCGCGTCAGCTCCCATGCGCACCGCCTAGTACTCGATGGCGAGGACGAGCTCGCCGGCGTCCACCTTGCCCGGCACCGCCGGGGTCACGGCCGCGAGGTCCTCCGTGTTGGTGACGCACACGACCACGTGCGAGTCGAGCCCGCTCTTGCGGATGAGCCCCGGGTCGAAGCGCATGAGCGGCTGGCCCGCGCTGACGTGCTGACCCTTGCGCACGAGGCGCTGGAAGCCCTGGCCGCGCAGGCTCACGGTGTCGATCCCAATGTGCAGCAGGATGTCTGCCCCGCCCTCGTCCGTCACGCCGATGGCGTGGTCGGTCCCCGTGGTCACGGACACGACGCCGTCCACGGGCGAGAAGAGCACGTCGCCCTCGGGTTCGATGGCCATGCCGACGCCGAGCGCCCCCGAGGCGAACACGGGGTCCGGCACCTCCATCAGCGGCACGGCCTGCCCCGCCACGGGCGCGAGGACCTTGCCCCTTCCGCCGTCGACGTCCAACGCGGCGGGAAGTCCTTCTCCCCCGCCAAACACGCGCTCAAGAAACCCCATGCAAACCCTTCATCCATATCGTCTGAAGCCATTGTACAGATTTGCGCCCCGCGGCGCCCGTCTGCTACAATCGCCTGTGCGAAGTGGGCCAGACGATCGCGGGACGCGCAAGCGTCATGAGGAAAGTCCGGGCTCCACAGGGCAGGAGGCAGGCCAACGGCCTGGCGGGGTGACCCGACGGAAAGCGCCGCAGAAAAGAAGACTCCCGCTGCTCGCGCAAGCGAGTGAGAGAAAAGCTGAAACGGTGGTGCAAGAGACCACCAGCGTCGTAGTGATACGGCGGCTTGGCAAGCCCCCTCCGGAGCAATCGCAAATAGGAGCGCCATGGTGTGGCCCGCACTGCGCTCGGGTTGCGAGCTAGAGGGCGTCGGTAACGGCGTCTGTAGATAAATGATCGTCCACGACAGAACCCGGCTCATAGGCCCACTTCGCTTTTCTTTACCTCTTATTGCGGTGGCTGCGGCGGCACGTGCTTACACCAGGCGAAGCGTTGACAACCGTCGAGAAGTGGGTACATTACAAGTAGTGGCATTGATGCGGTGACCTTACGGGGGCCGCGTCCAGGGAAGGCGACTGCCCATGCGGGTGGTCGCCTTCCCCCTTATTCTGGGAGGAAGAATTGGGAAAGCCATTTCTCACAATCGAGCAGCAAGTCTCGCTGCTCGAGTCAAGGGGCATCTCAACTGACCAGGACACGCCGCGAATCCTCTGCCGAGAGGGATATTATTCCATTGTCAACGGCTACAAGGATTCGTTCATAGACCAGGCCGCAACGAGTCTCGCAGGCGACGACAGATTCCTTCCGGATACCAAGTTTTCTGACATGTACGCCCTGTTTGAATTTGACAGGACATTACGGGAATTGACGTTCCATTACCTGATTCGAGCGGAGTCCACCATCCGCACGGCCGTCGCCTATTGCTTCTCCAACGAGCATCGCGAGAAGAACGCGTATCTGCTGCAGGACTCCTACTGCACAAGAGCCGAGTATGCCTCCATCGCAAGGCGAACCAAGACGGATTATGCGTCAGAAGTCTCTGGACTCATCACGGTGCTCTCAAGGACCATGCAGCGCAGTAATGCGGGATTCATCAAGCACTATCGAGAAGCGCAGGGAGACGTACCACTTTGGGTTCTCTGCAACGGATTGACGTTCGGGAACATCGAGCACATGTTCAATCTCATGAAGTCGAACGAAAAGATTGCGGTCTGCAAGATGGTCGCAAGGTCCACCGGGAGATCGGGCGGGAAACTCGGATACCTCGATGTCAGTACCATGACGATCGCTCTCGAGGCACTGGTCAAGTTTCGAAACATCTGTGCCCATGATGAGAGGCTGTACTGCGCACTCGTTGGAGGCAGGAAGCAAATCAACTACGCTCGCATGGTGAAGTATCTGGAGTGGTTCCTCACAAGGGAGGAGTTTGACGAATACATATCCCGCCTTGTCGACGAGTTGGACGAGAGCATCAAGAGAAACGAGAAAGTGGCATCCGTAATAGAGCCACTCGGCTTCGCGGAGCTAAGCTCCAGTCTAAAGAATCGACAAATCGAGGAAAAAGACAACCAGAAGTAGGTACGCACCCATGCCGCATGTCACGCTCACAACCAAGAGGCTCCTGCTCCGCCCCTGGACGGAGGCTGATGCCCCTCGGCTCTTCGAGCTCTGCAGCGACCCCAAGGTCGGTCCCGCCTGCGGCTTTCCTCCCCACACGTCCGTGGGGCAGAGCCTTTCGGCCATACGCGACGAGCTTTCCAACGACGAGGCCTACGCGGTTGCGCTCGCCGGTACAGGCGAGGTCATCGGCTGCGCCAGTCTGCGCTTTGGCGACGACGCGTGCTCCCTTCGCGATGACGAGCCCGAGCTCGGCTTCTGGATCGGCAGCGCCTACTGGGGGCGAGGCTTCGCGACCGAGGCCGCCCGCAGGCTGGTAGGCCACGCGTTTCTCGACCTGAGCTGCTCCGCCGTCTGGTGCTGCCACTACGAGGGCAACGAGGCGTCGCGGCGCGTGCAGCAAAAGCTGGGCTTTTCCTACGTCCGCACGAACCCCAGGGGCGACACGCGGCTGGGATATACCCTCCCCGAGGTCGAGAGCACGCTCACGCGCGCCGCCTTTGACGCGACGCGCTAGGGCGAGAAGGACGCACGCCGCACCCGCGAGCCAAGCGCACGCGATACGATTCGAACGGGTGTACCATTTTTCGAACGGGCATGCTATACTGAGCAGAACGGTTGTTCGTAGTTAGGCTTGCCCATGGACACACTCACGAAGCTCGGCATTCTTGCGGAAGCGGCTCGGTTCGACGCGGCCTGCACCTCGTCCGGCGTGACGCGCGGGCCGTCTGCGGGCAAGGTGGGAATCGCCAGCGGAGCGGGGCTCTGCCACACCTTCGCCAAGGACGGGCGCTGCATTACGCTCCTCAAGGTACTCATGAGCAACGCCTGCAGCTACGACTGCGCCTACTGCGTGAACCGCAGCAGCGCGAGCTGCAGGAGGGCGACGTTCGAGCCACGCGAGCTCGCGGAGCTCACGGTGGACTTCTACAAGCGAAACTATATCGAGGGGTTGTTCCTGAGCTCTGGCGTGCTGGGCACACCGGATAACACGACGGAGCGCATGATCGAGTGCCTACGGGTGCTTCGGGAGGAGCTCCACTTCAACGGATACGTCCACGCCAAGGTCATCCCTGGCACCTCGCCCGAGCTCATCGAGCGGATCGGGCGCCTGGCGGACAGGCTGAGCGCCAACCTGGAGCTTCCCAGCTCGAGCTCCCTCTCGAACCTCTGCCCGGAAAAGGACCCGAAGAGCATCGTGAGCTCCATGTCGCAGATTCACTCCGAGCGCGAGGAGGAGTCGAGGCGCCTCCTGGCGGACCCACGCCAGAAGGCGGCACTCGCCAAGAGGCATCCACGGGGCAGGAGGGGCGCTTCCGACGACGTCTCGAACATGGGACTCAGGCTGAACGCCGCGGCCATGACGCTGCGTCCAAGGGACGAGGTGGGCTCACGCAGGCGAAAGTTCGCGCCCGCCGGCCAGTCAACGCAGCTCATCATCGGCGCGTCACCGGAGGACGACAGCCACATCCTCAGGCTGTCCGCCTCCCTGTATAGGAAGTTCGACCTGAGGAGGGTGTTCTTCTCGGCCTACATCCCCATGATGGACGACAGCAGGCTCCCCGACCAGCAGACGCCGGTTCCCCTGAGACGCGAGCACAGACTCTATCAGGCGGACTGGCTCATGCGCTACTACGGGTTCAACCCGGACGAGCTCGTGACGCCGGAATCGCCCTGGCTCGACCTCGACCTTGACCCAAAGCTCGCCTGGGCCCTCACTCACCAGGAAAGGTTCCCCGTGGAGGTCAATGCCGCGAGCCTCGAGGAGCTGCTCAGGGTGCCGGGCATAGGCCCGATGGGTGCCAGGAGGATTATTGCGGCGCGGCGGGCGAAGCCCCTCACGTTCGAGGACCTCAAGGCGCTGAACCTGACTTTGAAGAGGGCTCGCTACTTCATCTGCTGCAACGGCGTTCGTGACAGGCAGGCACCACTGGACGAGGGACTCATCAGGAGCGAGGTGGCAAAGGGTGCAAGGCAGAGCAAGTACAACAAGACCCGTCGCGTCGCTGAGGGACAGCTCAGCTTGTTCTGACCGGAAGGCCGATACGACCTCCACGGAGGTCCTCAAGGCTGCGCAAGAGGTACGCGACGCCATCTCGGGTGGCTTGCGCGTCGCGCTCTGCTGCAACGGCAGCCTCGAGTCAATCCTTTCTGGTGTGGGGATTGGCTACCTTGCGCACGCTCCCGCACGCAAGCTGCGACTCTGCAAGGCGGAGGCGGCCCAGCCCGCGCTCGACGAGCGCCTCGTGAACGTTCCCGCCGCCTCCCTTGACGGGACCGTGGCGTTTGCCACGCGCGTCTATCGCGGGTTCGAGAGGCGCGTCAGCGCCGGATGCCCGCTCAAGAGGTCGGGTTCCTGTCCCGCGCACTGCAAGGGCTCCTGCGCGACTAGGCTCGCGCTCGCGGCGGCCAACGACGATGACGGCGTGCCCCAGGCGATACACGAGTACGTTCGCCTGGGATTCCAGGTCGGCCCGCAGATCAGAAACATGCTGTCCGACGCCACGGTGGCAAGGCTCGACACCCTCGCGCGGTACACGCTGACCGAATGCGAGCACACCCGGCAGTTCGCGCGCTTCTCGCTCCTTGAGGACGGGTCCTACTTCTGCTCGTTTCGCCCCAAGGCGGACACCATACCCCTCACCGGCGGCTACTTCGCCGCGCGCATGAGGGACGAGAAGTTCTGCATGGTCGACCCAGCCCACCTCGTCGTGGCGCTGCACGAGCCAGGGCAGAGGCGCTGCTCGGTGTCGAGGGTCGACCCGGACCTGTGCGGCGAGCTCGCCTCCGCCTCGACCCAGACCGCAGAGGGCGAGAAGTACGTTCATGCCATGTGGCGGCGCTTCTACGACTCGGTTGGTCTTGACGGCAGGGACGCCTCCCAGCGTGGGTACGGCCTCAGGGCGCACTGGATGCCCAAGCGCTTCTGGGGTGGCCTCGTGGAGCTCTCGCCCGAGGCGCTCGACCCGGGTGCCGTCGTGCCCGCCGCGTATTCGCCAACCGGCCGCGGGCACACAAAAGCAGCCGTCCCCCACCTCGGGCAGGGGACGGCTGAGTCTCAAACCTAGCTGCTTGCGGAGGAAGGCGCACGATTGCGCGTGGGTACCTCCGGGCGACCTAAGCTAGTCCAGGTCGCTGAAGTCGTTGGCGGCAGGAGCGGGCGCATACGTGGTCGCGTCGACGTCGACGGCGGGAGCCGCGGGCGCGGGGTGTGCGACCGGCGTCGGGGCCACGACGGAGTCGGTGTGCGTGGTGCCCTTGGAGCCGTTGGGGACGCTCAGGGTCTGCTGCGGGAAGACGGAGTCGGCGTCGTCCATGAAGTGCTGCAGGAGCTTCTTGTACTCGGTGCGGAAGTCCTCGCGGGACTGCTTCAGGCGATCGATCTCGTCCAGCTCGTTCTGCTTCTCGGCGAGAGCCTGACGGATGACCTCGCGGGCCTTCTGGTCGGCCTCGTTGCGGATGTTCTCGGCGTTCGTGCGGGCGTCCGCGACGAGCTTGTCGGCGCTCTGCTGCGCGACGATGAGCACCTGGGAGATCTGGCGCTCGGAAGCGGTGAACTCGGGCTGGGACACGGGAGCGGGGGTGACCTCGACCGGCGTGGCCATGCTGGTCTGCTCCTTCAGCTGCGCGACCTGCGCCTGCGCCGCCGCGAGCTGCTGCTCGGAGGTGGTGAGCCTGCCCTTGAGGTCAGCGATCTTCTGGAGCATCGCGTCGACCTCGGAGGCAACCTGGTCCAGGAAGACGTCGACCTCGTCGGTCTTGTAGCCCTCCTCGTGCTTCCCCGCCTGAGAGAAGGTCATGTTCTCGATGTCTGCTGGAGTGATAGCCATCTTTGTTCCCTTTCAACTTTGTACGTGCTACGTCAGCAGTGCGGCGAGCCGCCTACCTCAGTATATCCCCACTTACCAAATTAGCTGCTGGATGAGCTGAAGAACCAATATTGCGACAAAGGGCGACCAGTCCATGCCGGCTACGGGCGGGATGAACCGCCTGAAGAGGTTCACGAACGGGTCCACGATGGTCGAGAGCGCCCCGTACAGGTCTGCCACGAACCCGTTGCCGCTCTGGACGAACCACGAGAGTATGCACTGCACGAAGATGAGTATCTCGTAGAAGTTCAGGAGCCTGTTGATAACGTACGCGATCTGCAAGAGTCGTCCTTTCGAGTAGCTAGGCGTTCGCGAGCTCGCGCGTGCGCGCGAGGGCGGCGTCCGTCGCGGCGTAGGCGCTCTGCACGAGCTCGGGCTCCATGGCCCTCAGCCCCGCAGCCGTCGTGCCGCCCGGGGAGGTGACCTTCTCCATGTAGGCGCGCGGGTGCTCGCGCGACTCGAGGAGCTGGGCACACACGCCGCGCATGGTCGCGAGCACCATCTCGCGGCAGTCCGCCGCAGGAAGGCCGCGCTCCACGCCAGCCCTGACGAGCGCGTCCGCGAAGAGCGCCACGTACGCGGGACCGCAGCCCACGACCGCGCCCTCCGCGTCGAGCTGGTCCTCGCGCATGACCTTGGCGACGCCAAGCGCGGAGAAGAGCTCGACCGCGCGGCTCACGTCCTCCTCGGACGCCGTGGTTCCCGGGCAGACGGCCGTCGCGCCCGAGAGCACCTGCACGGGCAGGTTGGGCATCGCCCTCACGACGCGCGACTTGGGCAGCAGCCCCTCGAGCGTCTGGAGGGACACGCCGGCCGCGATGGAAATGACGGTGCGTCCCGCGAGCTGCTCGGCGACCTCGCCCACGACGGCGGGCAGCACCTGCGGCTTCACGGCCACGACCACCACGTCCGGATCCTGCTCGAGCATCTGGGAGGCCTCCGCGAACGTGGCCACGCCCTTCTCGTCCAGCGGAACGAGCTTCTGCGGCGACGGGTTGCACGCCATGACGTGCGAGGCGTCGGCCGCGCCCGACGTGACGAGCCCGGACGCGATGGCGCCGCCCATGGCGCCCGCGCCGATGACCGCCACGGTGAAGTTGATCTTGCCCATGTCGGCTACCTCTCGATCGTGCCGTCCTGGACCAGCTTGTTGATGTCGGCGTCGGAAAGCTCCATGCCCTGCGGGGTGATCACGAACACGCGGTCGCCCAGCTCGTCCACCTGGCCGCCGATGCCGCAGGAAAGCCCGAGGCAGAAGTCCAGGATGCGCTTCGCGGTCTCGATGTTGGTGTTCTTGAAGACCAGGACCACCGGCTGGTTGGTGCGCACGCGGCGCACGACCATCTGGACGTCATCGTACGAGACGGGCTTCAGCACGTACGGCGGCAGCTTGCCGGAGCTAGCGGGGCGCGGGACCGGCTTGAGGCCGATGTCCGCGGGGGTGTGGCCGCCCGTGGAGTTGCCCAGGACGCCCTCGTGGGCGGGCGTGTAGGACGGCGTCTGCGGAATGGCCTGCGTCTCGCCGGAGTAGTCGTTCGCGGCGGGCGCAGGGCGCTGCGCGTACTGCGGGTTGGGCGACGGCTGCGGGCGAGAAGGACGCTGGTAGTCCTGTCGGTACCCGTTATCGTACGGCGAGGGGGCACCGTTGCCGCCGGCACCGTTGGAGCCCACGGGCCTGCCGGAGCGCGTGTAGACGGAGACGCTCTCCGCCTCGGGGCGACGGGTGTTGCCGAGCAGTCCCACGCCCTGCTGCTGGTCGTTGCTGCGCGCGGGCGGCTCGTCGTAGTCGTCGTCGTAGTAGTCGTCGTAGTAGTAGTCGTCGTCCTTCGGCCCGGAGATCTTGTCCCTGAGCGAATCGAGGAAGCCCATTTCGTCCTCGCCTTCCCGGACCGTGTCGAGCACCGTCCGAAGTCGTTCGCCTCACCGTCTGGCCAGTGGCCTGGCAGGCGTCCCTCTACCTAACCTCATATGCCGGGCTGAAGACCGTTCTACCCAGCCTCACTATCGTGGAACCCTCTTCTATGGCAATCGGATAATCATCGCTCATACCTGAAGACAGGGTTGAAAGCTCGAGTCCCGAGCGCTCGCGCATCCTGTCGCGCAGCTCGCGCAGGCCGCTGAACGTCCTCCTGGCGGCGTCGGGGTCGTGCGCGGGCGCCATGGTCATGAGGCCCTCGATCGAGATGCCGCCAAGACCCATGAGCCCGTCGAGCGCCTCGAGCGCCTCGTCCGGGGCAAAGCCCGACTTGGACTCCTCGCCGGAGACGTTGACCTCGAGCAGCACCCTCGACACGATGCCGTGCGCCTCGGAGCGCTTGGACACCGCCTCGGCCAGCTGCGCCGAGGAAATCGAGTGGATGAGCCCCACGCGGCCAATCACGTGGTTGATCTTGTTCTTCTGGAGGTTGCCGATCATGTCGAAGCGCACGCCGGCCATCTCCGGGTGGTCCGCCTCGATCCCCGCGAGCTTGCGGTCGAGCTCCTGCGGGCGGTTCTCCGCGAACGCGCGGTACCCCGCCTGCCAGGCGAGTGCGACCTCCTCGACCCCGACGGTCTTGGAGACGCCCAACAGCGTCACCTCCTCCGGTGACCTGCCGGCCCTCGCGCACGCATCCTGCATCCTCTGCAGGATCTCGGTCCTGCGTTCCCTCAGAAAGTCGAGGTACCTTGACCTCTCCTCCTCAGTCACGCGATCACTCCCCCACTCGCAAATCGAAAGCGTATTGAATCGTCCGTGTCAGCATCCCATGCAGGCGAGCGCGCCGTGGCGTCCGCACGCGCCGTGCTCCGCCCTGTACGAGAAGAACCTGTCCGTGCTGCTCGCGGTCGAGATCCCACAGTCGAGCACGTTCCCGCTCGGCACGCCCGCGTCCGCCAGCGCGGCGCGAATCGCAGCCGCGAGGTCAAGGTGCCGCTCGGAGCTCCGCACGGCGGGACCGAACTCGGCCTCGAACCTCTGGAGCAGCTCGGCGGACACCTCGTAGTCCTCCCCCGTGATGTGCGGCCCGATGTAGGCCGTCACCTCTGAGGTGGCGCAGCCGCACTCGCGCGCGAGCGTGCGGGCCGCCTTGGCTGCGATGCGCGCCATGGTCCCGCGCCAGCCGGAGTGCGCCACGGCAAAGCCGCCCGGCGCAACGAGGATGATGGGGACGCAGTCCGCAAAGCACAGGAGCACCGGAACGTGCGGGGCCGTGCACATCACGGCGTCGCAGCCCTCGCGGGCGCGGCGCGCGACGTCCGCCGCCTCGCGCTCCTCGCGCACCACGACGACCTCGTCGCCGTGGACCTGCTTGGGGACCACGAGGTTCCTGGCAAAGTCGCCGGCACCAAGCGCCCCCAGCGCGAGCATGCGGTTCTTCTCGACCGCCTGCGGATCGTCCCCGCAGGCATCGCCCAGGTTGAGCGAGGCGTACTGTCCCGTCGAGACGCCGCCCGTGCGCTCCGTGAACGCGAGGGACACCCCGTACGGGTGGGCGGCGTCGACCAGCAGGGTCACGCCGTCCCGTGTCTGTCGCGTGAGCTCGGCCACGATGCGTCCCGCCTAGATGCGGCTGTGCTTCAGGAACTCGGGGACGTCGAACTCCTTGTTGATGTCGTTGTTCGGCTTGGGAGCGGACGTCGCGCGGGTCGACTGGGCCTGGCTCTGCGCCTGGCGCCCAGAGGCGGGACGGCCGTTCGAGCCCCTCGAGGAGCCCCTGGACGAGCCGCGCTCCGTGGAGAACGTCGGGAGCGGGGCCTGGATGTTGGAGTCGTTGAAGCCGGTCGCGATGATGGTGACGCGCACCTGGTCGCCCAGGCTCTCGTCCACGACCGTGCCGAAGATGATGTTCGCCTCGGGGTCGACGTTCTGCGCGACGAGCTCGGCGGCGTCATTGATCTCCTGGATGCCGAGGTCCTTGTTGCCGGCGATGGAGAGAAGGACGCGCGTGGCGCCCTCGATGCCGACCTCGAGCAGCGGGCTCGAGATTGCCTCGGAGGCGGCATCGGAGGCGCGGGTGTCGCCGGATGCGACGCCGACGCCCATCATGGCCGTGCCGGCGCCCCTCATGATCGTGCAGACGTCAGCGAAGTCGAGGTTGATGAGGCCGGGGACCGTGATGAGGTCCGTGATGCCCTGCGTGCCCTGGCACAGGACGTCGTCGGCCATGCGGAAGGCCTCGAGGAAGGAGGTCTTCTTCTCGGAGAGGTCGAGCAGGCGGTCGTTCGGGATCACGATGAGCGCGTCCACCGCCTCGGAGAGGGTCTGGATGCCCTGGGCGGCCTTGTTGGCACGGGGACGGCCCTCGAACGTGAAGGGCTTCGTTACGACGCCGACGGTCAGCGCGCCGATGTCGTTCTTGGCGATGTCGGCCACGACGGGGGCTGCGCCGGTTCCGGTGCCGCCTCCCTCGCCAGCGGTGATGAAGACCATGTCGGCACCGGCAAGGGCCTGCTTGATGTCATCGTGGGAGTCCTCGGCGGCCTCCGCACCGACCTCGGGGTTGGCGCCAGCGCCAAGGCCCCTGGTGATGTCCCCGCCGATGTGAACCTTGATGTCGGCGTCGGAGATCGCGAGCGCCTGGGCATCGGTGTTCACGGCGACGAACTCAACGCCGCGGATGCCCTCCTCGATCATGCGGTTGACAGCATTGGTACCGCCGCCGCCAACGCCAACGACCTTGATGACTGCCAGGTAGTTGCTCGGGATGTCGTTGTCCATCATGCTTCCTCCTTGCTTGGCGACGGTCTTGGGGACGTCGTCCGTCTTATCCTCGGATGCCGCCCCGTCGATCTCGATGGTGACCTTAGCGGTACCGCCCTTTACGTTCTTGTTCCCGTGCTGCTTCATTTCGGTTCACGTCTCTTGCTTGGTGGTGCTCTCAAAGTGCTGCTCGAAACCGACTGGCAAAACCCTAAACCTCAGGTAGAGCCATATGCCCATCTCAAAGCGCGCTATATTTGCACATTGTGGGCGACTTAGTCAACAGTTTTGTGAAAGTTGTGAAAACAGCAGGTAGATACCGTTATTCTCGCCTGTCGAATCCCTGAAGTAATGCCTGAGGGTTATGGAAATCGCGACTCTCAACCTTGAGCTGAGGGTCGCGATTTTAGCCCACACGCCATGTCTGGCAGCTAGTTGCCCGATGTGCCCGTCGTGCCGGTTGTGCTCGTAGAGTCGGTCGTTCCGGTACTCGTGCTCGAGCTCGTGGAGGATGTGCCGGAGGTGTCGGCCGACGATGTTCCCGTATCGCTCGAAGAGCTGTCCGAGGTGTCGCTCGAGGATGAGCTGGAGGAGTCGTCGTTGGCGCTGGCGAGGTCCGTACCCGTCACGCCCGTGCCCGCGACTGCGTACTTGGAGTCCACGAGCCGGTAGGCGGGCGACGAGGGCACACGCACGTTGATGTACGTGAGCTTGCCGGAGTACTTGGAGATGATCTGGGTGATGACCGCCTCCTTGGAGGCGATGTTCGTGGGGGAGCCGAGGGAGACGACGACGCCGCTCTTGAGCGTGCAGCTGATGCTCTCAAGGCTGCTGGCGGAGAAGCTCACGATCTGCTTCGCGAACGCCGTGCTGAACTGCTCGCGGTACGAGCTGACGGCCTTGAGGACCTCCGCGCTCGACGCCGAGCCCGCCATGGGGGTGATGCTCGCGGGCACGTCCGTGATGAGCATGGCCCCCGCCTTCCGCGCGGCCTTGAGGGCCACGTCGTTCACGGAGTCGCTCTCGCCCACCTTGATGGAGGCGGGCTGGATCCAGACGTTGTCCTCCCCCAGGTACCACACCACGTCGCCGGCGCTCATGACCACGAGGGCGCTCACCTTGCGCTCCGTAACGACAATCCTGAGGGTGTTTGGGAACTCCTTCTGGTAGGAGACCGATCCGACCCAGGGGTTCTTCTCGAGGTTCTCCGTCACCTTGGCCTCGTCGAGGTTGAGGAGCGTCGATCCCTTGGGTATCTTCGCGAGCTTGGCGATGCTCGCCTTGCTCATGTGCTTCGTGGCGACCGTCTCGACGTTCTCGATCGAGAACACGGGCGTGTAGGAGAGCACGAGGTAGCCCACGAGGGCCACGAGGAGAAGTGCGGCTACCACGATTCCCGCGATGATGCCGCGGCGCACGACCACGTCCGACCCGGGCCTGTTTGCGCCGGACGCCCTTGCCGGGGCGGCGTCCCCCGTCGCGGGGCGCGTCGTGGGACGTGCGGTGGGCGTGCGCTTGGTGGGCCTCCTGCTGTCGGGCATGCTTCCCCCTACGCGCCGAATCCCAGGCACTTCACCTCGGGCACGAGGTCGATGCCGTACCTGTCGAGCACCGTGTCGTGCACGTGGCTCATGACGGCGATCACGTCGGCCGCGCGGGCGCCGCCCTCGTTCACGATGAAGTTGGCGTGCACGTCGGACACGCACGCGCCCCCGACCGTGTAGCCCTTGAGCCCGCACGAGTCCACGAGCTGGCCGACGGAGCGAGAGCCGGGGTTCTTAAACACGGAGCCGCACGAGGGCTTGCCGAGCGGCTGGCGGAGCCTCCTCCTGCTGACGAGGGCCTCCATGCGCTCGGCGACCTGGGACTTCTCGGCCTCCTCGAGCGCGAGCGTCGCCTCGAGGATGATCTCGCTCGTGGGGATGTTGGTGTAGCGGTAGCCCCACTCGATGTCGGACGCGGCATAGCGGTGCAGGCCCTCGCCCGGCCTGAGGGTCACGACGTCGCGAACGCGCGACCCGATCCAATCCCTGCGGGTGCCAGCGTCCATCGATATCGCGCCGCCCACCGTGCCGGGGATGCCCACCAGGCACTCGAGCCCGGAGAGCGAGTGCGAGAGCGTGTCCGTCACGAGCCGCGCGAGCGACGCGCCGGCGCCGGCGGTGACCTCGCAGCCGTCGAAGGCTATGCGGGAGAACTCCCTGCCGAGCACGATGACGCAGCCCTCGTAGCCGCGGTCGGAGGCGAGGATGTTGGACCCCTTGCCGAGGACGACCCACTCGACGCCCTCCTTGCGCAGGATCTCGATGATCTTGAGCAGGGCGGGGTACGAGTTGACCGTCACGAAGAGCGCGGCCGGGCCGCCGATGCGGTACGTCGTGTGGTGGCTCAGCCGCTCGTTGCGGCTGACGTCCGCGTCATAGGCGCCCGAGAGCGCCATGTATGCGTTGAAGACGCTCAAACTAGGCTCCGGTTTCCTCGTCCAGCTCGCGCTTCGCCTTGATGAAGGAGGGGCCGATGGAGGTCACGTCGCCGGCGCCCTGGGTGATGAGGAGGTCGCCGGGGCGGCAGACCTCGACGAGGTGGCGCACGACGTCGCCGCGCTTGGGGATGTAGGTCACGTCGGGGACGTGGCCCTTCTCGACCACCTTGTTGGAGACCGTCTTGCCCGTGACGCCGGGGATGGGCGTCTCGCCCGCGGGGAACACGTCCGTCACGATGAGGACGTCCGCGTCGTCGAACGCGGTGCCGAACATGTCGGCAAGCGCCTGTGTGCGCGTGTAGCGGTGGGGCTGGAACACGCAGACGATGCGGTCGAACTGCAGGTCCTTGGCGGCTGCGAGCGTCGCCTTGATCTCGGTGGGATGGTGGCCGTAGTCGTCCACCACGGTGATGCCGTCGATGTCGCCCACGTGCGTGAAGCGACGGTGCGCGCCCTTGAACGAGGACAGCGCGACGGCAGCCTTCTGGACGTCTGCGCCGAGCACGTCGGCCACGGCGATGGCCGCGGTTGCGTTGGCCATGTTGTGGCGGCCGGGGTTGGCCATGATCGTGACGCTCACGGACTCGCCAGAGGGCACGCGCACGCTGAAGTGCGAGGCGAGCTTGTGGTGCTCGCCCGGCTCGGGCACGCAGACGTAGTCGTTCTTCTCGTCAAAGCCGTACGTGACGACCTTGCGGCCCGTGGACTTGGCGAGCTCGACGTAGTGGGGCACGTCGCCGTTGATGATGACGGTGCCG
The DNA here is from genome assembly GCA_003862195.1 of Coriobacteriaceae bacterium. GTDB lineage: Bacteria > Actinomycetota > Coriobacteriia > Coriobacteriales > Atopobiaceae > Parafannyhessea. The sequence goes on from QOUO01000001.1 coordinate 93,074, forward strand.
GCGTCGCCCACGAGGTCCATGAACTTGCAGAAGGTCTTCTCGATGTTCTCGAGCGTGCCGTAGTGGTCGAGGTGGTCGGCCTCGATGTTGGTGATCACGACGACGTCGGGGTCGAGGTAGAGGAACGAGCCGTCGGACTCGTCGGCCTCGCACACGAAGTAGCCGCCCTTGCCGTTGCGGCCGTTGGTGCCGTACTCCTCGACGATGCCGCCGATGAGGAACGACGGGTCCCAGCCGAGGTGGTCGAGCATGGTCGCGACCATGGAGGACGTGGTGGTCTTGCCGTGCGTGCCGGCCACGGCCACCGTCTTCGCGTCGAGCGAGAGGTACGAGAGCATCTTGGCCCTGGGCCACACGGGGATGCCGAGCTCCCTCGCGCGGATGACCTCGGGGTTGGTCTCGGGGATGGCGGAGGAGGTCACGACGACCTCGGGAGACACCTCGTCGATCGTGGAGGCGTGGTGCCCCACGCGCACGTCGATCCCGGCCTTCTCGAGCTCGCGGACGTAGCGGGACTCCTTCAGGTCGGACCCCGTTACCTTGCAGCCGCGCTCGTGCAGCACGAGGGCGATGCCGCTCATGCCGGCGCCGCCGATGCCGATGAAGTGGGCGCTGTTGACGCGCTTGATGTCTTTGTCCATCTGGAACCTCTCTATGCATGAAGAAGCGGCCCACGTGCCGTGGGCTCGCATAACACTCTAGCGCAACGCGGGCTCTTGCGTGAGGCTTAGCCCCTGAGCGTCGCGGCGCTCTCCACTTGGTCCGCAAGCGCCATGGCTGCCTTGTCCTGCGCGAGGCCCTTGGCGGCCTTGCGCATGGCGTCGCGGCGCGCGGCGTCGTCCACGAGGCCCAGCAGGTCCTCCCTGAAGGCGGGGGTGTCAATCGCGTCGTCGGCCAGCAGCACCGCCGCGCCCGCGTCCACGAGGTAGCGCGCGTTGGTGGTCTGGTGGTCCGCCGTGGCGAACGGGTACGGCACGAGCATGCTCGGGACCGCGAGGGCCGCGATCTCCGCGACGGACGAGGCGCCGGCGCGCGACAGCACGAGGTCGGCGGCCGCGAGGGCCTCGCCCATCTTGTCGATGTAGGGCATGACGCGCCAGCGCGCCTGCTGCTCCTCGGTGAGCGCAAGGTTCTTTACGACGTCCTCGTAGTCCGCCTTGCCGGTGGAGTGCACCACGTAGAGGTCGGGACGGGACAGCAGCTCGTCCTTGAGCGCGCAGACGCCCTGGTTGAGGTGGCGCGCGCCAAGGCTGCCGCCAAACACCAGCAGCATGGTCGCGTCCTCGGGGACGCCAAAGTCGCGGCGGCCGTCAGCGTGGCTCGCCTCGATCACGCTCTTGCGCACGGGGTTGCCCGTGACCACGATCTGCGTGCCGGCGCCCACCTTGTCGCGGAACGCGTCGATCGCGACGGGAAGCGACACGCACACGGTCTTGACCTTGCCCGCCGACGTCTTGTTGGCGAGGCCTGGCACGGAGTTCTGCTCGTGGATCACGCAGGGGACGCCCTGCTTGTGGCACCAGTTGATGAGCGGCAGCTCGATGTAGGCGCCAAAGCCCACGGCGACGTCCGGCCTCGACTGCGCGAAGTGCGCCCCGATGGTGCGCTCCGCGGCGCGCATGCGCCACAGCGCGGACACGAGCGTCCACGGCCGCGAGCGGTCGAAGCCCGTCACGTCGATGGGGTTGAACGGGAAGCCCGCCTTGGGGACGAGCGTCGACTCGAGCTTCTTGGGCTGGCCAAAGAACTCGACCTCGTGCCCGCGTGCCCTCAGCTCCTCCGCAAGGGCGAGCGCCGGGTTGATGTGACCGGCGGTACCTCCGGCGGCAATCGCCACCCTCAAGCTATCTGCCACGCCAGTTGCTCCTTCCGCGTTCCTCGCGCGCGTCGCGCACGCCGCGCACCTCGGGACCGCTCTCGTGCTTCCTCAGTCGGTCGCTCGCACTCGGTCCCAGGTCTATGCGCGTGCGCCCGTTTTTGTCGGAAGTGACTCTAGCACCATTCGCCCGCGCGCGCATCTCGCGCTCCCTCCTGAGGGACTCCGGGCTCGTCGGGTCCTGCGGGCGCGCCTCGTCGCGACGCGCGCCGCCGCCCAGCACCGTGAAGCGCGACCTGCCACGAGGCTCCGTCGGGGCGGACGCCGTCCCGTACGGGCGAGAAGAGCGTGCGCTCCTCGGCGTGGGCTCCCCCACAAACGACTCCTCGCGCCGGGGCGCGGACGTGACGCTGAACTCGCTCCTGCGGTCGTCGTACTCCGTCTGCGGCAGCTTGCTCTGGAGGGACACCGACAGCACGATGCCCGCCAGCATGAGCGAGCTCATGATGGACGATCCGCCGTACGAGACGAAGGGGATGGGCTTTCCAGACAGCGGGAAGAGCCCCAGCACGCCCGCCACGTTGAGCAGCATCTGCGCCACGATCACCACGGTGCAGCCCATGGCCGCGAGCTGGCCCGCGAGGTCCGGCGCGTAGCGGGCGATCTCGAGCCCCGCCCACAGCAGCGCCGCGAACGCGCAGAGCATGCCGACCGTCCCCACGAGCCCGAGCTCCTCGCCGATCACGGCGTAGATGAAGTCGTTGTACGCCATGGGCAGGTAGGAGTACTTCTGCTTGGACATGCCGATGCCCACGCCAAACAGGCCGCCGGAGCCAAACGCGTAGAAGCCCTGCACGATCTGGTAGCCGGTGCCGTACGGGTCCGAGAACGGGTTGAGCATCGTCATGACGCGGGCCCGCGAGTAGGGCGTGGCCATGGACACGGCAATCATCGCGGCGAGGCCGATGCCCAGGATTCCCAGGCAGAGCCTTCCGGAGGCGCCGCCAAAGTAGAGCATGACCACGAGCGTCACGCCCAGGATGGTGACCGTGCCCTTGTCCGGCTGCAGGAAGATGAGTCCCAGGGGCACGAGCACGCCCAGCGCGAGGAACCACAGGAGCTCGCGCGTGGAGCGCGTCCCATCCTGGTAGTAGTCGCTGATGAGGTTGGCCGCCACGAGGACGAGCGTCACCTTTGCGAACTCTGAGGGCTGCAGGTTCACGGGGCCCAGCTGGATCCAGCGCGAGGCGCCGTAGGCGTCCGCGCCCGCGAACGGCGTCATCACGAGCAGCAGGAGGAACAGCGTCACGGCCCACTCCACCACGAGGAGCTTCCTCAGCCACAGGTGGTAGTCAAAGTAGGCCAGCAAGAACGCGAGCCCGGCGCCAACGCCCGCAAACGCCACCTGGCGCTGCAGGTAGAACGCGGGGTTGTAGCTCGAGCTGGACGACGTGAGCGCCGATATGGACGACGACGAGTAGATCATCGTGATGCCGAAGAGCGTGAGCAGCACCACCGCGCCCAGAAACACGAGGCGCGGCACCATGAAGCGCGCGGGCGTGCCAAAGACGTACCGGTCGGCCCAGGGACCGCTGCCCCTGCCGCCGGACCGCGGGAGGGACGACCGCCCCAGGGACTCGACTCGCTCCATCCGCTACATACCACCCTTCGTGCCGCCGAGCTCGGCCACGTACCCCTTGAAGGCGCGGCCCCTCTCGGCCATGTTCGAGAACTCGTCGAACGACGAGCACGCGGGCGATAGCAGCACCACGTCGCCCGGCTCCGCGTCCGCGACCGCGGCCTCGAAGGCCTCGCGCAGGTGCGGCGCCCTCTGGACGAGAAGTGCGCCCCCCTCGCCCTGGAGCTCGTCCTCGAGCGCGGAGGCGATCCTCTCCCCCGCCGCGCCAAAGCAGACGGCCGCCTTGCACTTTGCAACGACGTCGTGGACGAGCGGGCCCAGGTCCGTGCCCTTGTCGTGACCGCCCAGAAGCAGCACGATGCGGCCCTTGGGGAACGCCGTGAGCGCCTTCTGGACGGAGTCGGTGTTCGTGGCCTTGGAGTCGTTCACGAAGCGCACGCCGCGCACCTCGCCGCAGGGCTCGATGCGGTGCTCGAGCGCGCGGAAGGCCAGGATGCCCTTCTCCACGTCCGCGTCGGGCACGCCGAGCTCGATGGCGAGCGCGGAGGCCGCGAGCGCGTTCTGCACGTTGTGCTCGCCCTTGATGGGCATGCTGTCGACGGGCAGGAGCACGTGCTCGTCGCCGTCGAGGCGCACGCAGAGCCTGCCGTCGCGCACGAAGGCCGCGCACGTGACGTCCGGCGAGGGCACCTCGTGCACGTTGAGCGTGAGGACGCGCAGGCCGCGCTCCCTCAGCCTCCTGATGACGGCGCGGCACCACGAGTCCTCGTCGCTCACGATGGCGAGGTCGTCCGCGGTCAGGTTCTGGAAGATCTTCTCCTTCGCGGCGGCGTACGCCTCGATGGAGCCGTGCCACTCCACGTGGTCGGGCGTCACGTTGAGAAGGACGGCCACGCGGGGGTGGAGCCGCCTCGTGGTCGCGAGCTGGAAGCTTGACAGCTCGGCCACGAACCACTCGTCGTCCGGGCGGTCGCGCAGCTCCGCCGTGCAGAGCGTGCCGATGTTGCCCACGGCCACGGCGCGCATGCCCGCCGTGCGCAGGAGCTGCGTCGCGAGCGTGGTCGTGGTGGTCTTGCCGTTGGTGCCGGTGATGCCCACCCACCTGCGCGGGCTCTCGCGCCAGGCGAACTCGGGCTCGCCGATGACCTCGCCGGAGCAGGCGACGGCCGCCTTGAAGAAGGGCGAGAACTCGGAAATGCCGGGCGAGGCCACGGTCAGGTCGTAGCGCCCGGTCACGTCCTCGGTGCCGAGCACGACGCGCGCGCCCTTCTCCTCCAGCTCGCGCGTGACGTCGCCCTCGTGGGAGCTGGCGCCGCCGTACACCGTGACGGAGGACACGCGGCCCTGAGGCTGGTCCAGCAGGTAGCCGGCCACCTCCCGTCCGGTCTTGCCCAAGCCGAGTACGCAGACGTCGCCGAGCGACGCGTCGGATTGACGAGCCATTGTTGGGGCCTCCCTAGCGAAGCTGGAAGTAGAGCGCGAACCCGAGGACCGCGAACGCGGCGGAGACGATCCAGGAGCGGATCACGACCTTGGTCTCGCTCCACCCCTTCTTCTCGAAGTGGTGGTGGATTGGTGCCATGAGGAAGACGCGCTTCCCCGTGGTCTTGAAGCTCACGACCTGGATGATGACGGACAGTGCCTCCACGATGAAGAGGCCGCCCATCACGAGCGAGCAGATCTCCGTCTTGGTGAGCACGGCCAGGGCCGCGAAGGCGGCACCCAGCGCGAGCGAGCCCGTGTCGCCCATGAAGATGGACGCGGGGTAGCAGTTGTACCAGAGGAAGCCGACGAGCGCGCCGGAGATTGCAGCGGCGAAGATCGCGAGGTTCTTCTCGTTGTAGCTGAAGGCGACCATACTCATGATGAGCATCACCACGAGCGTGCAGCCGCCGGCGAGGCCGTCGAGGCCGTCCGTGAGGTTGACGGCGTTGGAGAGGCCCGCCATGAGGAGAAACACGAACAGCATGTACAGCCACGGCAGGCGGAGCGTGGCGCCGCCCACCACGACGGTGCTCGTGAGCACGCCGAGGTCGAGCACGGCGCCGCCGGGGAACTCGACCCTGGGGCTCACGCGGCAGTAGTTGACGGCGACCACGCAGAACGCGACCGAGATCAGGATGAGGCCGGCCATCTTCTGCGAGGGCGTGAGGCCGAGCGAGCGACGGTGCGCGACGCTCTCGATGTCGTCCAGCAGGCCGAGCGAGCCGGTGAGGAACGTCGCCAGCACCGCGAGGATCAGGTCGGTGGTCCACGTGGCCTGGATGAAGCACGTGACGAGCACCGCCAGCAGGATCACGACGCCGCCCATGGTGGGCGTGCCCTGCTTTACGAGGTGGCGCTGGGGGCCGTCGGCCCTGACCTGCTGGCCGATGCCCTCGTGCTTCATCATCTTGATGAAGAAGGGCATGACCACGAGCACGATGGCCGCCGCGATGACGGCCGACAGGAAGACCTGGTAGGTTGGGTAGCTTGGATTTCCGAACATCAGGCCAACACTCCCTTGACGAACTTGTCCAGACCGACGGACCTCGAGCCCTTGGCGAGCACCAGGTCGTCCTCGCGCAGCACCGGCGCCATCGTCCTCACGGCGGCGTCGACGTCCTCGAAGAGCTCGATCCTATCCTCCGAGAAGCCCATCGTGAGCGCCGCCTCGCGCATCTCGCGCGCGTCGTCCGTGCCCACAAAGACCAGCAGGTCGAGCGGCTTGGCTGCCGCGTACGCGCCGATGTAGCCGTGCAGGCGGCGGGACTCCGCGCCCAGCTCGCCCACCTCGCCCAGGACGGCGACGCGCCTGCCCGTGCACGACATGGTGCACAGCACGTCGAGCGCCGCGGCGATGGAGCTCGGGCTCGCGTTGTACGAGTCGTCGATCATGCGCGGCTTGCCGACCTCGCTCACGACCTCGAGCCTCATGCCCGTGCGCGGCATGCTGCTCATGGCCTCGGCCGCCTCGGCGCGGTCCACGCCCAGCCGGTCGCAGATGGCCATGGCCAGCAGGAAGTCGCTCACGACGGCCCTGCCGGGCACGTTGAGGCTCACGTCGCGCCTCCAGCCGTCGGCAAAGGCGAGCGAGAAGGACGGGCAGCCGTCCTCGCCCACGGTGACGCCGAGCGCACGAACGTCGTCCTTCTCGCCCTGGCCCACGTGCAGGCACTCCACGCCCGCCGGACGGGCGTACTCGCCCTCGATGAGCGGCGCGAAGTCGTTGTCGGACGTGAGCACCAGGCAGGGGCGCGCGGGCGCGTCTGCCGCGTCAGAGGGCTGCATGCCAGATATGATCTCGGCCTTGGCGCGGGCGATGTTCTCGCGCGAGCCCAGGAGGCCGATGTGGCTCGTCCCCACGTTCGTGATGACGGACACGGTGGGCAGCGCCGCCGCAGCGAGCCGCGTGAGCTCGCCCTTGTGGTTCATGCCCATCTCGCACACCAGGACCTCGTCCTCGGCGTCTGCGCCCAGGACCGTTATGGGGAGCCCGATGAGGTTGTTGAAGTTGCCGGCCGTCGCATGCACGCGGTAGCGGCGCGCGAGGCCCGCGCGCAGCATGTCCTTCGTGGTGGTCTTGCCCACGGAGCCCGTGACGCCCACCACGACCCACTGCGGGTTCATGCGGCGCCAGGCGCCCGCCAGCCGGAGCATGAACTCCTCGGCGTCGTCGGCCTCGGCCCTCAGCACGGCGCAGCCATGCTCGCGGGCGAGCGCCAGCACGTCGTCGCCCGCGGGCTCGGTCATGACCACTGCCGCGGCCCCGGCCTCGATGGCCGCGGGCGCGAACCTGTTGCCGTCGACCCGCTCGCCCTTGAAGCACACGAAGGCGTTGCCGTCCCCCGCCTCGCGGGAGTCGGTCGTGACGCCCTCGATTCTGGCGCCCTCCGGCGCGTACGCGACGTCTGCGGACGTCGCGCGTGCCATGTCCGACACGGAGATCCTTACCATTCCATCACCTGTCAACTTCCCCTGGCGACTAGCCCGCATCGGGCGACACGCCCATGTCTGATAGGGCCTCACTCATGATAGTAGAGAAGAGCGGCGCGGCCGAAGAGGTCGCCAAATATGGAGTTCCATTGAGTCCCACGTACACCAGGACGTCGGGGTCGTCGGCGTTCGCGAAGCCGATGAGCGAGCTCACGTACTTGTTCTTCGCGTAGCCGCCCGACTCGTCGGCCTGCTCGCCCGTGCCGGTCTTGCCGGCCACGTCGTAGCCCGTGACCTGGGCCGCCTGTGCGGTGCCCTCCTTCACGACGGTGCGCATCATGTCCGTCACCTGGCTGGCGGTCTTCTTCGAGACCGAGCGCCCCTCGCTCTTCCACGTGACCTTCTTGCCCGCCTTGCTCACCAGGAAGTGCGGGGTCACGATCTTGCCGCCGTTGGCGATGGAGCCGATGGCCTTCACCATCTGGTCCAGCGGGATGGCGAGCGACTGGCCAAACGACATGGAGCCCAGGCTCGCGCCGTCGTACTCGTTCAGCTGCTTCACGATGCCCTTGACCTCGCCGGGGTAGTCGATCCCCGTCTTGGTCCCGATCTTGAACTTCGCGATGCCGTTCGCGAAGCGCTCCTCGCCTATCACGTCCTGCGCCACCGTCGCCATGCCGGCGTTGGAGGACCGCCTCAGGATCTCGCGCAGCGTCATCTGCATGGTCTGCGTGCGACCGTCGTCGTCGCCCACCAGGTCGGAGCCGACCTTCACCTTGCCGGGCACGGTGTAGGTGCTGTCCGGCGTCATGAGCCCGTCCTCGATGCCGATGGCGGCCGTCAGCACCTTGAAGATGGAGCCCGGCTCGTAGGATGAGGACACCGGCTTCAGGTTGAGCGCGCCCTCCGCAATCGTGGACGTGTCCGTGATGTTGAACAGCGGGGTCGAGCAGGCGGCGAGCACCTCGCCGGTCTTCGGGTCCGTCACCATGACGGAGCCGGAGTCTGCCTTGTAGGTGCTCACGCCCTGCGTGATGGTCGTCTCGGCGACCTTCTGGATGTCGATGTCGATCGATATGACGATGTCCGTGCCGTTCTTGGCCTTCTTGATGACCTGGGAGTTGCCTCCCGCGATCGGCGTCCCGCCCGAGCCGGTCTCGAGCAGCATCTTGCCGTCCGTGCCGGAGAGGATCTTGTCGTAGTACAGCTCGAGCCCGGAGAGCCCCTTGCCGTCCGTGCCCACGATGCCCAGGATCTGGCCACCCGTCGACCCGTACGGGTAGACGCGCTTCATGTCGTCCAGGTAGTAGACGCCCTTGATCTTCTTCTTCTCGAGCTTCTTCTTGATGGCGTTCGCGACGTCGGTGTCCACCTGGCGCTTCACGTAGCTAAAGGACGTGTTGCCCATGAGCTTGTCCACGTAGTCCGTGGCCTTGCCGCCGAGCTCGTCCGCGATGATCTCCGCAGCCTTCGCGGGGTCGTTGACCTCCTTGGGGTTGCAGTAGATGGTCTTGCACTCCTTGCTCATGGCAAGGACGTTGCCGTTCCTGTCGTATATGGTCCCGCGCTTGGCCTGGATCGTGATCTCGTTCGTCCGCTGCGCCTCCGCCTTGGACGAGAGGCTCTTGGCCTCCACGACCTGCAGGTACACGAGCTTGCCGCACACAACGACCATGATTGCCGCGAAGACGAGAAGGACGACCCTCATCATCTGCTCGTACGAGCTGTGGTCGGGGCGCCTGACTCCGCGGTCGCCCCTCATGCGCGAAGTGGGCGCCTCGTCGTACGAGGCGCCCGCCACGTCAAAGCGGCCTCTGCGGCCGTTCCTATTTCCGTATCGATTGCTCACGGCAGAAGAGTTTACGCCGCGTCGGAGCCCGTCTGCGTGCCGTCGGAAGACTGCGCAGCATTTGCAGAATCGGTCGATGCGGACTCGTCGGTCGTGGCGGCGGACTTCTTCGAGCTGGAGGTCGAGATGGAGCCGGAGTCGGCGCTCGTGCTGGAGTCAGACGTCGTGGCCGAGCTGGAGGTAGAGTCTGAGGCTGAACCTGAAGTAGAGGTTGAGGTCGAGGTTGAAGCTGCGCTCTTCTCGCCCGAGACGCTCATGCTCTCGCTCGAGGTGGAGGGGACCATGCCGTAGTTCTGGGTCGCGATGGCGTTCACGCGCGAGCTGCTGCTCAGCACGGAGCGCTCGATCTTGAGGTCGCTGTTGGTGGTCTCGGCGGTCTTGATCTTCTGCTCAAGGGAGCTGGACCCCATCATGTTCGAGACCGCGGCCGCCGTGAGGGCGACGCGTGCCACGCCCACCGCGGCGAGCACAAGGGCACAGGCAATCACGAGCTTGAAGCGGCTCCAGAACGTGGTGGAGACGCCGCGGCGGACGCGTGCGTCGAGCCCGCCGCCCTCGACGACCTCGAAGGAGCGTCGCGGGTCCTCGCGAGGCCGCTCGTATGCGTTTCCATAGAAGCTGTATGCCTCGGAGCCCAAGTTGGTCATCTTCTGTTCCCCTTAGATGCCAGTGCCACCGCTTGCGGTGGCACGTAGGTGATGCGTTGGTGGTTCGTTTAAGCTGCGTTGTGGTGCGTGGTGCTGCGTTTTAGTGGTGCTTGGGCAAACGGCCGAGGCCGGATGCGTTGGTTCAGGTGCCCTCCTCGGTGGTGTCCAGGCGGACGGCCACCCTCATGAGCGCACTTCTCGCCCGGGGGTTCCGGGCAACCTCATCGTCGCTCGCGACGATGGGCTTCTTGGTCCTGACGCGGACTATCGGCACGTGGCCGCACACGCACACCGGAAGGTCCGGCGGGCAGATGCAACCCTGCGACATCTCCGAGAACACGTGCTTGACCACGCGGTCCTCGAGCGAGTGGTACGAGATGACGCAGATCCTTCCCCCGGGGTTCGCCCACCTGACGGCGGCGCGGAGCCCCTTGTCAAGCACGTCGAGCTCGTGGTTGACCTCGATGCGCAGGGCCTGGAAGGTCTTGCGCGCGGGGTGTCCGCCATGCCTTCGGGCCGCCGCGGGGATCGCCTGCTTGATGACGTCCACCAGCTCGAGCGTCGTCTCGATCGGGGCCTTCTCGCGCCTGAGCACCACCTGGTGGGCGATGCGTGACGCGAACTTCTCGTCCCCGTAGACACGGAGAACCCGGGCGAGGTCGGCTTCGTTGTAGTGGTTTATGACCTCTGCTGCGGTTAGGGTGTTGTTGCCCGGGTCCATGCGCATGTCAAGCGGGGCGTCCTCGTGGTACGAGAAGCCCCTCTCGGGGATGTCGAGCTGCGGGGAGGAGACGCCGATGTCGAACAGGAAGCAGTCGACGCCGGGTACCTCCGCCTTGACCAGGAGCTCGTCCAGGGAGCCGAAGTTCCCCTTGAGGAAGCGGTGCTCCGCCCCCGGGACCTCGCCCTCGAAGCGCCTCGCGGCGGCCTCGAGCGCCATGTCGTCCTGGTCGATGCCGATGGAGAGTCCGTCCGGTTGGATCCTCTTGGCCATCTCGACCGAGTGTCCGGCCCCTCCCAGGGTGCAGTCGCAAACGACCTCCCCCGGCTTGGGGTCGAGCTCGGCCAAGACCTCGCTCAGCATGACGGGAATGTGCCGATATTCTTGTGTCAAGCGGTCCACCCCCTAGTCGTACATCAGGCTGTCGAGCTCGTCGATGCTCGCGTCCAGCTCCGCCACGGTCTTGTCGTAGTCGGCGGCGTCCCAGATCTCGAAGTGATCCGTGTTGCCGACGACCGCGACCTCGCGCGTGATGTCGCACGAGGCGAGCGCCGCCGCGCCCAGCTTTCCGAGGGCGATGCGCCCCGCAGAGTCCAGCTCGACCGTCATCGTCTTTGCGTTGAGCAAAAAGCGAAGGCGCTCGTCCTTCTTGTTGCGGGGGTTGTAGCCGTTGGGAAAGTAGCTCTCGACCCATGCCTGGTGACCCTCTGGAGTGAAGCCGAGGATCTTGCCTCCGAGGGGAATGAGGCAGACTTTCTCCCCAAACTCCTTGCGAAACGGTGCCGGAAGGGTAATGCGCTGCTTGGCATCTAGATTGTGCTTGTAGGTGCCAGTCAGATACATTTGCCCTCCCCTCGCGCTCCGCAGGGCGTCCCCCTCGAAAACGTGACACATACTATAGCCCATTTCCGACACCCTGCGACACCAATCGACACTTTAAAACACCCAAGCGGTCCAAATCGCCCACCCATGCCAAAACGTGGCCTCGCGGTGGCCCCACATGTTGTGAGAACGGATGTTTGGAAACACAAACGCCGAGGATTGCCAAGCGCGGCATCCCCGGCGTTTCCTGAACGATTTGTGGTGGAATTGTGACTGTGCCCCTGAGCTGGCCTTTTGGGGAGAATATCGCGTTTTCCCAGTTGAGTGGCCCTGTTATGGAGCGCCACGGCGTGCCACCTGCGGCCCTGCGCGGTGGGAGGCCGTCCCACTCGCGACACCTCGCGACCCCTGGCGGTCCAATGTGGGGTCGTGGTGGGAGGCCGTCCCACTGGCAGGCCCGCTGGGACGTGTCCTTCCGTCCCACTGACATCACGCTGGAGGCCCGCCAGAGGCCCCCGGCTAGACGTCCTCGCCCTTCTCTACGGCCTCGCCACCATTGGATGCGGTGGATGCCCCACCCTGGTCCACGTGCCCCTTCTGCTCGCGTGCGCGCGGGTGCGCCTCGAGGTAGACCATGCGCACGTGCGTCAGGTCGATGTGGGTGTAGAGCTGCGTCGTGGAGATGCTCGCATGGCCCAGGAGCTCCTGCACGTAGCGCAGGTCCATGCCGCCCTCGAGCATGTGCGTGGCGTAGGTGTGTCGCAGGGTGTGGGGGTGCAGGCCCTTGATGCCAACTATGGCGCCGTAGCGCTCGACCATGCGGTGCACGGCCTGGCGGGTGATCCTGCCGCCGCGCTCGTTGAGGAAGACGGCATCGCCGGAGCGGCTGGCGTTCGCCAGCACGGGGCGCCAGTCCTGGAGGTACGCGGCGAGGGCGCGCTTGGCCGTGCCCAGTATGGGGACGACGCGCTCCTTGGAGCCCTTGCCCATCACGCGGACCATCTCGTCCCCGAGCATCACGTCGCGCCGGTCGAGCCCGCAGAGCTCGGACACCCTGAGGCCGCAGCCGTACAGCACCTCCAGGATCGCCTTGTCGCGGTGGAAGGCCGCCTGCGGCCGCGCGTCCACCCTGCCCGAGGCGAGCACCTTTGGCGACGGCTCGAGCTCGGGGCGGAACGGGTCGTCCAGCAGGCTGAACACCTGCTCGCGCGAGAGCACCTGCGGCAGGCGCTCGGGCCGCTTTGGCAGGGGCAGGCCCGCGCTCGGGTGGTTCTGCGTGATCTGCTCCCCCACCATGAACTTGTGGAAGCCCTTTATGGCGGAGGCGGCCCTCTGGACGGAAGACGCGGCGAGGCCCGCATCGGTCAGCCCCGCAAGGTGGGCCTCGATGTCGAGCCTCGTCACGTCGTCGGGGGAGGTTATGTTCTTCTCCCCCAGAAAGTCTATGTAGCGCCTCAGGTCCCTGCCGTACGACGCGACCGTGTTGCGCGAGCTCCCCCGCTCGATGGCGAGGTAGCCCAGGTACTGGTCGAGCGCTTCGGCAAGGTCCATGGGCAGGATGCCGCTAGTCCACCGAGGACGTCACGTCGTGGCGGTCGATGCCCTCGTGGGACGCGATGGACGCGCGCACGAACTCGCGGAAGAGCGGCGCCGGCTTGGTCGGGCGGCTCTTGAACTCGGGGTGGGCCTGGCTTGCGACGTACCAGGGATGCACGGACTCGGGCAGCTCCACCATCTCGACGAGGCGGTCGTCGGGCGAGAGGCCCGAGATGACCAGACCCGCGTCCTGCAGCTGCTGACGGAAGGCGTTGTTGACCTCGTAGCGGTGGCGATGGCGCTCGTAGATGAGGTCGGCGCCGTAGGCCTCGTACGCGAGGGTGTCGTGCTTGACCTTGCAGGGGTACGCGCCAAGGCGCATGGTGCCGCCCTTGTCGGTAACGTCCTCCTGGTCGGGCATGAGCGCGATGACGGGGTACGGGGAGTCGGGGGCGAACTCGGCGGAGTTGGCGCCGGGCATGCCGGCGACGTTGCGGGCGAACTCGCTGACGGCGACCTGGAGGCCAAGGCAGATGCCCAGGTACGGGATCTTGTGCTCGCGGGCGTACTGCGCCGCGAGGATCTTGCCCTCGACGCCGCGCTGGCCAAAGCCGCCCGGCACGAGGATGCCGTCATAGCCCTCGAGCGCCGCGTCGGCGTTCTCGCTCGTGAGCTCGTCGCCCGCGATGAGGTCGATCTTGACGTTGTGGCCGAAGTAGACGCCAGAGTGGTGCAGGGCCTCCGTGACGGAGAGGTAGGCGTCGGGCAGCTCGGTGTACTTGCCGACCACGCAGATCCTGGTGGTGTCCTCGAGCTTCGTGCAGGCGTGCATGCGGCTCGTGAAGTTGTCCCACTCGCTCATGTCGCCGTCGCGGACCTCGAGGCCGAGCTTCTCGAGCGCCTTGACGTCAAAGCCCTGCTTGGACAGGTGGCGCGGCACGTCGTAGATGGAGGGGCAGTCGGAGTTCTCGAACACGCAATCCTCGTCCACGTCGCAGAAGTGCGCGATCTTGGCGCGGATGGGTGCCTCGACCTCGTGGTCGGAGCGGCAGACGATGAAGTCGGGCTGGAGGCCGAGCGAGCGCATCTCCTTGACGGAGTGCTGGGTCGGCTTGGTCTTGACCTCGTGGGCCGCGGCGATGTACGGGACGAGGCTGACGTGGATGACGAGCGTGTTGCCCGCGCCCTTCTCCTTGCGGAACTCGCGGATGGCCTCGACGAAGGGCTGGCCCTCGATGTCGCCGATGGTGCCGCCGAGCTCGGTGATCACGATGTCGGCGCCGGTCTGCTCCTCGATGCGGAAGAAGCGCTCCTTGATGGCGTTGGTGACGTGCGGGATGACCTGCACGGTACCGCCCAGGAAGTCCCCGGCGCGCTCGCGACGGATGAGCGACTGGTAGATGGCACCGGTGGTGAAGTTGGAGTTGCGGGTGAGGTTCTCGTCGATGAAGCGCTCGTAGTGGCCGAGGTCGAGGTCGGTCTCCTTGCCGTCCTCCGTCACGAACACCTCGCCGTGCTGGAACGGGCTCATTGTGCCCGGGTCGACGTTGAGGTAGGGGTCGGCCTTCTGCATCATGACGCGATAGCCGCGCGCCTTGAGAAGCCTGCCGAGGGAGGCCGCGGTGATTCCCTTGCCAAGTGAGGAGACCACGCCGCCGGTAACGAAGATGTGCTTGGTCATCTTGAGACCTTCCCGTAAGAAATTTACTCTACGGGGCTTCATCTTAATGCCAAACGGCCTGCGACGCCGCCCCGAATCCGGACAAATCCAAACTGCACGGAACCTGCGAAAGTCCCGCAGGCGCGGTCCACGAGCCGCGTGCCGCGAGCCTGCGCTACTCCGCCGCGCGGGCCGCCTCCGCGTCCGCGAGCATCTGCCGCGCGTGGTCGAGCGACGCCTGGCTCTGGTCGCCGGAGAGCATCCTCGCGACCTCACGCACGCGGTCCTCCCCCTCGACCTGGTGGATCGTGGTCCTGGGGACGTCCGCGCCCACCTTTGTCACGAGGTAGTGCGCGTCCGCCATGACGGCGACCTGCGCCAGGTGCGTGACCACGATGACCTGGTGCGTCCTGGCCAGGCGCGCCAGCACCTGCGCCAGCGCGACGGCCGTGGCGCCGCCCACGCCCGCGTCGACCTCGTCGAACACGAGCGTCTCCGTCGAGTCCGCGGAGCCCTGCACCACCTTGCACGCCAGCATCACGCGCGATATCTCGCCGCCAGAGGCGATCTTGCGGAGCGGGCGCGCCGTGAGCCCCGCCGCTGGGCGGTACATGAGCTCCACGCGGCTCGGCCCCTGCGGGCCCCACTGGCGCCTGGGCAGGCGCTCAGTCGCGACCTCGAGCTCGGCGGTCCCCATCACAAGGAACGCCATCTGCTCGGTCACGGCCTTTGCGAGCTCGGGCGCTGCGGCGTCGCGCACCCCGTCGAGGGCGTCGGCCGCGGCCTCCAGGTCCTTCTCGGCCTTGTCGCGCGCCTGCTCGGCCTTGCGCACGCGCTTGCCGCCGTCGCGGGAGGCGCCCACCAGCTCGGCCGCGCGCTCGCGGGCGAGAAGGACGTCCTCCATGCGCGGACCGTAGCTGCGGAGCAGCCCCTGCAACGCGGCCATGCGCGCCTGCAGGCGGTCGAGCGCCTCGGGGTCGAAGTCGATGCCGTCCTGGTACTCGCGCAGGCCGCTCGCCACGTCCTCGATGTCGATCAGCGCGCTCTCGAGCGTGTCGGCATACGTGCCGAGCGCCTGGTCGTAGCGGGCCGCCTCGCGCAGGTCGCCCACCACGCCGGAGAGCACGTCCTCCACGCCGCCGTCGCCGGTCACGGCCTCGCGAGCCTGTGCGGACGCGCGCAGCAGCGCCTCGGCGTGCTCGGCGCGCGGCAGCGTCTCCTCCAGGCCTTCGAGCTCGCCCGGCTTGGGGTCCACCTCGTCGATCTTGCGCAGGACGAAGTCGGCCTCCTCCACCTTGCTGTCCGCGGCGCGGCTCATCTCGCGCACGCGCTCGAGCTCCTCCTCGGCGTGCCTGGCGGCCTTGAGCGCCTCTTGGTAGCGCGTCAGTGCGTCCGCCGCGTCCTGCCCCACCCAGGAGTCCAGGAGGTCCACGTGGCTTCCCGTCTGCAGCAGCTTCTGATGCTCGTGCTGGCCGCAGATGTCGATGGTCGCGCCAACGCCGCCCGCGAGCTCGCGCACGGAGGCCATGTGGCCGTCCACGTCCACGCGCCCGCGGCCCGACGCCTCAACGCGCCTGCGCACGACGGTCCCGTCCGGGTCGCCGCCGCGCACGAAGATCCTGCCCTCGACCTCGAGCCCGTCCGCGCCCTCGCGCACGGCCCCGGCGTCGGCGCGCTCGCCCATCAGGAGCTTTATGGACGAGAGGAGCGCGGACTTGCCGGCCCCGGTCTCGCCCGTGAGCACGGTGAGCCCGGCCGCCGGCCGGATGGTCGCATCCTCGATGAGGGCGACGTTTCTGACGTGAAGCTCGTCGATCATGTGGCTATTCCTTGCCCCTTCCGTAGAACACGCGGGAAACGGACTGGTAGAAGCTCTTTGAGCTGCGGTCGAGCAGGATGAGGTCGCCCGGGCCGCGGCGGACGGTCGCCTTGACCGGCACCGCACCCTCGGCCACGATGGGCTGGCCGTCCGCAAAGAACAGCCGCTCCACGTTGCGCTCCGGGTTGATCTTGAGCTCCACCACGTCGGTGGACGAGGTCAGAAACGCGCGCGCCAGAATCGTGTGCGGCGCGACGGGCACGCAGACCATGCCCTGGAACTCGGGCGTCACGATGGGGCCGCCGGCCGCCAGGGCGTATCCCGTGGAGCCCGTCGCCGTGGACACCACAAAGCCGTCGCCGCGCAGCGTGTCCACGTAGTGGCCGGACACCGACACGTCGAACACGATCATGTCTCCGCGCGAGCCATGCGTGAGCGAGAGGTCGTTCAGCGCGAAGCGCCGCTTGGTCAGGCGCGCACCGTCCTCGGTCTCGAACTCGACCTCGATGTCGAGCGTCGTGCGGTGCGACGCGTGCATCCGGTGCGCGATGGCGTCCTCAACGGTCGAAATCGCGTCGTCGGGACCCGCGCAGGTCAGGAAGCCCAGGTGCCCGTAGGACACGCCCACGAGCGGAATCTCGCTGTAGCCGACGATCCTCGCCGCACGCAGCAGCGTGCCGTCGCCGCCAAACGATACCGCGAGCCCCACACCCGTGGTGTCCACCACCTTGTTGGGATAGAGCTTCTTGTCGTGGGCCCACTGCACCTCGACGTCATGGGCCAGAAGCCAGCCCTCGAGCTGCTTGGCGCCCTTCATGGCGTCGGCACGCGCGTAGTTGGGGACCAGGAGTACCTTCACGGGCGACCACTTCCAACCGTCTTGGGAAATCGTGCAAGACGAGTGTATCACCCGCGCGCGCAAGACCGCTCAGCGGCCGCGCGAAAGCGCCACCTCGCCGCGGAGCGCGACGGCGTCCAGGTCCAGGTCGCACGTCTCCGGCCCGGGGGCGCCCGTCCTTCTCCCCAAAAGCAGGAACTCGCGGTTGCCCTTGTGGCCCGTGATGGGGCTGGGGCACGCGCCGACAGGCTCAAGGCCCACGGCCGCGAACGCCTCCGCGACCTCGCGGAGCGTCCGCAGGTGCACGGCGGGGTCGCTCACGACTCCGCCCTCCCCCACCTCGTCGCGCGCAGCCTCGAACTGCGGCTTCACGAGGGTGAGAAACGCGGAGCCCTCGGGCCTCAGCATCTCCATGACCGCGGGGAGGACCGTCTTGACCGACGTGAACGAGACGTCGCACACGGCGAGGTCGATCGTGTTGCGATTGGAGTCGTCTGGCAGGTCGACCATGTTGGTGCGCTCGCGCAGCGTGACGCGTGCGTCGCGGCGCAGGCTCCAGTCAAACTGCGCGTAGCCCACGTCCACGGCGATGACCGACGCCGCGCCGTGCTTGAGCAGGCAGTCCGTGAAGCCGCCCGTGGAGCATCCCACGTCCAGGCACGAAAGCCCGCTCGGGTCCACGCCAAAGGCCTCGAGCCCGCGCTCGAGCTTGAGGCCACCGCGCCCCACGTATGGGATGTGCCCGCGCACGTGCAGCGCTATGCCGGGCGCCACCTGCTCGCCCGGGAACGTGAGCCTCCGGTCGGAGGTGGACACGTCGCCCGCGAGTACGGCGCGCATGGCGTCGTCTGTGGTGGAGAAGAACCCCTGCGCCACCAGCTCGGCGTCAAGCCGCCTGCGGCGCGCCACCCTAGGACTTCCCCTCGGTCGGCTCGTCCGTGCCCTTCTCGCCCGCCTCGGCAGGCGCAGCGGTGCCGTTCTCGGCCTCCTTGGCCGACTCGCGCAGCTTGGCCTCCTCCTCGGGCGTGAAGTCCGTCCGGTCGACCATGTCCACGGCCTTCGACCCGAGGGCGATCGCCTCGTCGAAGAGGTCGAGCGAGCGCTCGAGCGACGTGTCCTTGTCGCGCACCTGCGACACGATCTGGTCGAGCCTGCCGGTTATCTGGTCGAAGGTCTTGTACGCGGCGGTGTCCGGCTTGGCCATCGCTACTCCTCGGGCTCCTGGGGCTCGGCCGCGTCAGCCTCTGCCTGGGCGTCGCCCTCGAGGGGCTCCTCGTCCGCATCCGCGGGCTCGTCAACCTCGGCCTCAGCCTCCTGCTCGGCGCGCTTCTTGGCAAGCTCGCGAGCCTCCGCGATCACGTCCGTGCCGTTCTCGAGCTTGGTCGCCACGCGGCCGAGGACGCCGTTCACGAAGCGCGAGGACTCGTCGGAGCCAAAGGCCTTCGCGAGCTCGACGGACTCGTCGATGGTGACGGCGATTGCCACCTCGTCCACCTCGAGCATCTCGTACAGCGCGAGGCGGAGCAGGTTGCGGTCGACGGCGGGCATGCGCGAAACGCTCCAGTTGGAGGACGTCGCGGAGATGACCGCGTCGAGGTCGCCCCTCATGTCGTCGGCGCCACGGGCGAGCATCTCGCCAAAGGGGTCCAGCGGACCCTCGGACAGCGCATAGTCGCCGCCCTCGAGGACCTCGTGTACCGTCCTGTCCGTCGCCTCGGCCTGGAAGAGGAGCTGCAGGGCCTGGCAGCGCGCAAGCGTGCGCCCGCCAAAATGAATGGACTTCTCAGACACTTTTTGGGTTACTCCTTGGGAAAGACGAGGCTGTCGATGCAGACGTCCACGGCGCCCACCTCGACGCCGACCTGCTCGTTCACGGCGTTGGCGACGGCCTCGCGGACCGCGGCCGCAAGCTTGGTGAAGGGATAGCCGTAGAAGACCGCGAGGTGCACGCAGACCCTCAGGCTGCCGTCCACGACCTCGGACTCGACGGCGGCCTCCGGGGACACGCTCCTGCTCGTGAAGACCGAGACGAGGTTGGAGGCGATGTCGTTGCCTCCCACGCGCGCCACGCCCTCGACCTTCTCGCAGGCGC
The DNA here is from genome assembly GCA_003862195.1 of Coriobacteriaceae bacterium. Lineage (GTDB taxonomy): Bacteria > Actinomycetota > Coriobacteriia > Coriobacteriales > Atopobiaceae > Parafannyhessea. Next base: position 112,428 of record QOUO01000001.1, read on the forward strand.
AGCTGACGATCGTCGAGATGACGCTCTTGGAGATGCCGATACCGGCGACGTAGAGCTCGGTTTCGCTCATGACCCGTCCTTTCTCATGTGTCGCTGCCGACACAAATGCCTTGCACAAGTATAGTCGCTCGCCAGGAGGCGCGCTGCGTTCCGCTAGCGAAAGGCCCGCGTTGCGCCGTGCGCAGCCGCGGGCCCTCAGACTATCCGCAGGATACGTTCAAAACCGCTAGACGCGCTGGACAAACTTGCCGTCGCGCGTGTCGACCTTGATCTTCTCGCCCTGGTTCAGGTACATGGGAACCTGGATGACGGCGCCGGTCTCGATGGTGGCGGGCTTGGTGCCGCCCTGGACGGTGTCGCCCTTGAAGCCGGGGTCGGTGTCCGTGATCTCGACCTCGATGAAGGTGGGCGGCTGCACCGCGTACAGGACGTCGTTCGCGTACTGCAGCAGGCAGGTGTCGTTCTCCTTCAGGAACTTGTCGTTGTCGCCGATGAGCTCCTTCTCCACGGGAATCTGCTCGTAGGTCTCCGTGTCCATGAACCAGTAGGAGTCGCCGTCGTTGTAGAGGTACTGCATCTCGCGGGTGCGCATGTCGACGCTCTCGAACTTCGCGGACTGCTGGAAGTTCTCCTCGTTCACGCGGCCGGTGCGGATGTCGCGGTACTTCGTGCGGACGTAGGTGTTGCCCTTGCCGGGCTTGACGTGCTGTGCCTCAAGAATGACGCAGTCCTTGCCCTTGATGTTGACGCCCAGACCCACCTTGAGGTCAGTAATGCCCAGAGTTGCCACTGTTGCCTACTTTCTGCGTACAAGCGCGCCCAACCACGGGGCGCACGGATTCACAACGAACCAATAGTGTAGCCCACAAGCGACCCCACGCCATCCCCATATGCGCAGCTCCACATATACAACAGGCCCATGGTGGCTGGGGCATCGCCTCCGTCACCATGGGCCCGTTGGGCCTCGTCTCGTATGTGGCGAGAAGAACCGACTACTTGCGCTTGAACACGCTCCCAAACGCGCCAGGAATCCCCTTGACGCCGGCCTTCGCCACCTGGAGGACGTTGGGCGACTTGAGGAGCCTGTCCGCCGGCACGTGCTCGCGAATCGCACGCAGCGTGGCCTTGTTGTCGCGGGTGGAGAAGGTGAAGTGACCGTTCCTCTTCGTAAAGATCGCGAAGCGCGTGATTCTCTTCTTGCCAATCACCTCGGCCGAGACGTAGTCGACCTCCTCCCAGGGGATCTGGATGAAGTCCTCCTTGTTCTTCTCGTTATAGAACTCGAAGGCCTTGTCACCAACCATCACGTCGCCGTAGGTGGTGAACCCCTGCAGGAACGTGGCCCTCTCGGAGTACTCCACGTTCGTGTTCATAGATATTGCCATGGCGTCCAACCCCCTCGCCTATCGGGCAATCGCCCCTTGCGTACACAAGAGGCCGCACCCCCATGTGGCCAAACGAGTTCAGCTTAGGGGATGCGGCCTTGATTGCAAAGCCCACTCGCGATCCTTCGCGAGAAGAACTCCTTACATGAAGCCGATGACGCGACCGAGGATACCAACGCCGAAGAGGCAGAGGATGATGACGATCGGGGAGACCTTCTTCTTCAGGAGCTTGCAGACGAGCAGCGTCAGGCCGAGAGCCGCAAGGCCCGGGATCAGAGAATCGAGGTTCTGCTGAAGGGTCGTGGTCTTGGTCGGCGTGAGGGACAGGCCCTGGTTGAAGTACTGGTCAAACGCGGACTCGATGCCCTTGTAGCCAGCCGGGAGCTTGTTCCAGTGGATGTAGGCAGCGCTGTCGAGCTTCACGTTGGAGACGACCGGGGTGAAGCTGATGGAGACCCACTTCTGGACCAGTGCGCCGATGATGAACATACCGAGGATGGAGGCGCCCTCAGTCACCCTGCCGAGCAGGCCGCCAGAGAGGTCCTTCGAAATGTCGGTACCGACCTTGTAGCCGAACTCCTGCGAGTACCACAGGAAGGCAAGACGGATGATGTTCCAAGCTATGAAGAACAGCAGCGGGCCGACGATGCTGCCGCCGAGGGCGAGCGATGCGCCCAGTGCGCCGAGGATCGGGCGAACCGTGTACCAGAACAGAGGGTCGCCGACGCCGGCCAGAGGACCCATCATGCCGACCTTGACGCCCTGGATGGCCTGGTCGTCGATGGGGGCGCCGTTAGCGCGCTCCTCCTCCATTGCCAGGGTCACGCCGATGACGGGGGCGGACATGTACGGGTGCGTGTTGTAGAACTCCAGGTGACGCTTCAGCGCCTCGATCTGGTCTTCCTTCTTGGGATAGAGCTTCTTGATGGCCGGGATCATTGCATAGCACCAGCCGCCGTTCTGCATACGCTCGTAGTTCCAAGAGCCCTGCAGGTACTGGTGACGGTTGCAGACTGCACGACGATCAGCGACGGTAAGGTGAATGCCGTTCTCGTTCTTGATGTCTTCTGCCATTGCTTTCACTCCCCTTCCTACTCGTAGTCGTCCAGGATGTCACCGAGCGGGTCGCCAGAGCCGGCAGTGGAGCCAGCACCCTGCTTAGCGAGCTCCTTGAGGCCGAGGTAGATGATGGCGAGGCAGCCGCCGATGAGGCCGAGGGCGATGAGGGTGAGGTCCTTCAGGGTAGCGAAGACGAAGCCGAGGACGAAGAACGGCCAGGTCTCCTTGGTAGCCATCATGTTGATGACCATTGCGTAGCCGACGCAGGCAACCATGCCGCCGCCGACCGTCATGCCGCCGGACAGCCAAGCAGGCATTGCCTCGAGGACGCCGGTGACAGCCTGAGCGGGGATGAAGCAAAGCGCGGCCGCCGGGATGGCGATACGAGCGCCCTGCATGCAGATGGCGCCGATCTGGAGACGGTCGATGGCGCCGAAGTCGCCCTTCTCGGCCGCGGCGTCCATGCCGTGGACGATGGGGATGGCGAGCGTACGGCAGATCATCGTCAGGAACAGGCCTGCGACGGAAAGGGCCGTAGCGGCACCGATTGCGGTGTTGATGGCAGCGGTAACGTCCTTGGTGCCGCCGTTGAGGGCGAGCATCAGGATGATGCCGGAGGCGACGGAGGCGAGAGCCGCGTCAGGGGCGACGGCAGCGCCGATGTTGGCCCAGCCGAGTGCCATGAACTGCAGGCTGCCGCCGAGGATGATGCCCTCGGTGGGGTGGCCGCAGACGAGGCCGATCAGCGTGCAGGCAACGATTGGCTGGTGGAACTCCCACTCGTCCAGGATGCCTTCCATGCCTGCCAGGAATGCCACGATGATGACAAGCACGATCGAAATAGGATTCATGAACTTCCTCCTTCTTTCTATCGAGGCCCTTAGGCCATGTTCTTCTCTTTGAGAAGAGCCCAGATGTCATCAACCTTGTCGCTCGGCACCTTCTGCACGTAGAAGTGCGTGCCGTTGTCGCGAATCTTCTTGAGGCACTCGACGTCGGCCGCATCGCAGGCGATTGCCTGGTTGACGACGGTCTTGCCGGCGGAACCGGCCATGGAGCCGATGCAGACCTCCGGGAACTTGACGCCCTTCTCCTCCGCCTCGAGCAGGTCCTGCGGGGTCTCGAAGAGGACCATTGCCTTGGTTGCGCCGAAGCGCGGGTCCTTGTCGACCTGGACGAGCTTGTCGATGGGGATGACGTGGACGTGGACTCCTGGAGGGGCCGCCTGCACGATCATGGTCTTGCGCAGGTCGTCGTGGGCGACGCCGTCGGACACGACGAGGATGCGGTCCGGCTGGACCTGCTTCGTCCATGCGGTCGCGACCTGGCCGTGAAGGAGCCTGGTGTCGATGCGGACGTAAGCGTACTTGATGTGACCGTCACCAAGCACCGTTCCCTCGGGAATGGCACCCTGTGCGACCGGCTTGGCCGCTGCAGCCGCGGGGGCAGCCGTCTTGGGCTCGAGCTCCTCCGGCTTCACCTTGACTCCGTCACGCGCCTCCGAGAAGACCTCCTGCATCACAGCGACGGCGGTGTCGGCACCCATGCGGGCACCATACGCCGAGACGAGCATCGGCAGGTTCAGGCCGGTAATGGCGACCCAATCGTCGTGCCCCTCCTCGCTGATGAGACGGGAGACCTGGTTGAAGGGAGTACCCCCCCACAGGTCGACCAGGAATAAGACGTGCTCCTGGTCGTCGAAAGTGGCGATCGCGTCAAGCAGCTTCTTGTGCATGTCGTCGGGACCCATGTCAGGCGTCAAGACGACGGCCGCGACGTTCTTCTGCGGACCGAAGATCATGCTGCCCGATTCCATGATGCCCTCGGCGAACTTGCCATGGCTTGCTAGGACAATATTGACCATCCAACTTCCTCCTTTACGTCCACTCTGCTTCCTACAGATCCAATGCGGCACGCGTGCAGGCTTCACGTCTTCCTTACCAATTGCGCACGATTGCTCCACATCGGGGAATAGTGTACACCATGTGGACTGAAAACGCTTCCATAAAGGTAATTTGCCGCTTGGCGATTTGGTCCATTCCAAAAGTTTGGTATCTTTACCTGCCATTTAAACGAAAAAGTGCCCGACAGACAAAACCGTCTGTCGGGCAGCAATTGACTCAACCTGAATTACGTGTTAACAGTCGATAACGCGCAGGTCGTGAGAAGAGCGGCCGAACGGCTTGTAGCCGTCCTCGGTGATGACGCCCGTGTCCTCCAGGCGGATGCCGAACTTGCCAGGCAGGTAGATGCCGGGCTCGTCCGTCACGACGGAACCGAGCGGGCAGGGCTTGTCATAGGTGCGGCCGAGGTTCGGGCGCTCGTGGATCTGGAGTCCCACGCCGTGGCCGAGGCCGTGCTTGAAGTAGTCGCCGTAGCCGGCGTCCGAGATGACCTTCACCGCAAGGTCCTGCATGTCCTTGCCGATGACGCCCGGGTGGATGGCGGCGGCGCAGGTCTCGTTCGTGAGCCTCACCACGTCATACACCTTCTGCTGCTCCTCGGTGGGCTCGCCCAGCACCACGGTGCGCGTCATGTCGGCGTGGTAGTCGTGGTAGCCAGCGCCGTAGTCCATCACGATCATGTCGCCCTTCTGCACCTTGCGCTCGCCGGGCTGCGCGTGCGGGTTGGCACCGTTGGGGCCGCTCGCGATGATGCTGTCGAACGAGATCGAGTCCGCGCCGTGGGTGAGCATGTAGGTCTCGAGCTCGACCCTGATCTGCTGCTCGGTCAGGCCGGGCTTGATGTAGCCGCAGATGTGGTCGTAGGCGTCGTCCGTGATCTCCTGCGCGCGGCGGAGCAGCGCGAGCTCCTCCTCGTCCTTCACGACGCGGAGCTTGTCCGCGATGTCGTCGTGCATGCGCGGGTTGAGGCAGTCGACGGAGGCCTTGTTGCACTCCCGCCTGAACGCGTCGAAGAACGCGAGGTCGAGCGAGTCCTCCACCGCGACGACGCGGCTCTTGGTGGCGAGCACGCGCTGCGCCGCCCACCATGCGGGGCTCACGATGTCCATGTCGATGGTCCAGCCGCTGTCGTCGCCCATGCGCTCCAGGAACGTGCCGTAGTAGCGCGAGTCCGTGTGCAGCCAGAGGCCGTCGGCCGTGATGAAGGCGGTGTGCGCAGTCTCGTCGTCAAACGTGCGCTCCGCGCCCGTGAGCCAGCGCAGGTCCGGGTTGTTCCTGATGATGACGGCGTCGTAGCCGCGCTCCCCCATGAGTGCGCGGAGCCTCTCCACGCGCTTGAGGCATGCCTTGGTGTCTGCCATTCCCGTTCTTCTCCAATCGTTATGAGTTGGTTGTTGCCAGATTGATAGCCGGTGTGGGCCTAGTCGCGCTCGGTGGCGTGCGCCTCGCACCATGCGGTGAGGTTCTCCATCATGAGCTCGTCCTCCACCACCGTCATGCGCAGGCGGCCGATGGAGTGCGGCAGGCACAGGTGGAAGCGCGTCGAGCGAGAGAAGCGGTCGGCCTTCATGGCGGCCAGCAGCTCGGCAGGGTCCACCTCCCCCTCGAACTCGCCGATGCTCAGGGTGTCGAGCAGCTCGTCCTGCATGAGCACGTCGTCCACGTCCATCGCGTCGAGGCTGGCGGATACCCTCGCGGCAAAGCGCATGGCCTCCCCCAGCCTGGTGGACGCGGGTACGGTGCCGCCAGTCAGCTTGTCGAGCGCGCGGGCGAACGTCTGCCCGTACAGCAGCGAGTTCCGGGACGAGAGCGACGTGGAGGACACCAGGTGCCCACGCGACTTGAGCGTGTCGAGCGCCGCGTCGATCACGTCGGCGTCGCCGCCCGTCATCACGGCGTCGGCTTTGTTCCACAGCGCCTCGAACGTGTCCTCGTTCTCGGCGATGGCCGATGCCACCATGAGCGCGCGACCGAGCCGCGACGTCTCGGCGTCGGGCGAGAGGTCCATGACACCCGGGTCGCAGAGCAGGTACTTGGTGTACGTGGAGATGCCGGCTATGCGGCTCACGCCGCCGACGTCGAGCATCCTCGGGGTCGTGGCGACCTCGACCATGGCGTCCAGGTCGAGCGGCACGGCCGCAAACGGCACTCGCCCGCACCACATGCCGCACGCCTGCGCGAGCATGGACAGCGTGTCCACGTCGCCCACGCCCAGCACCAGGTCGTCGGCCGTGATGCCCGCGTCGGCCAGGTTCCCGAGCGCATCCGTCAGCGCGGGCAGGGTCCTGGCCACGGGGCCGGCCGGGGCGGACATCCTGCGCACCTTAAAGCCGCCGTCCGTGAGCTGGCGCCTGATGCGCTCCTCGAGCTCCGGGCCCACGCCCTCGCCCACCACGTAGGCGCACAGGTGGGTCCTTCCCACGGCGGACTTCAGGAGCTTCCCCATGGTCTCGACCACGTCCGTGCCATAGCGCACGTCGCACGACCCGCCGGGGGCGCTCACCCACTGGCGTGCCACGTCGTCATACCTCTTGCTTGCGTCACTCATAGCAGGCCCTTCTCCCACAGCAGCTGGCCCGCCTCGGACGCCACCTGCTTGAACGTCTTGTTCCTGATGTCGATCGTTATGTCGGCCTCGCGCTCGTAGAGCGGCCTCCGCGCGCGGTACAGGCGCCTCGCGCACCCCTCGTCCTTGAAGTCGGGACGGATCTCGGGGTGCTGGATCTGCCGCAGGGAGTCCTCCACGTCGCCGTCCAGAAAGACGACCGTGCCCATCTGGTGCATGAGCTCGCAGCTGCGCGCGCCCTCCACGATGCCGCCGCCGCAGCTCACGAGCAGCGACTTGCGCCCGCGGAGCCCCTCGAGCACCTGCGCCTCGAGCTCGCGGAAGCGCGCCTCGCCCTCGCTCGCGAAGATCTGGCACACCGACTTGCCGCACAGCCGCTCCACGAGCCGGTCCGTGTCCACAAAGTCCCTGTTGAAGAGGCTTCCCAGGTTCCGCGCGAGCGTCGACTTGCCCGCGCCCAGGAAACCGACAAAAAATATGTGGTCGCAGCCCTCGTGGACCACGTACCCCGTGTCGCTCTGTTCCATGTAAAGACCCAATGCTATCGTCTGCTTTTCGAGACGATTCTAGCATCCCGTGCCGCCGGCTCCGCCCTCAGCTGCCGTCCCCATAGGTCTTCCCCCTCAGCACGACGCGCTCCCCTATCCTGAAGAGCTGCGTGTACCAGAGGTCGCGCCTCGACTGCGGCCGCACCAGGATGGTGCGCACGCCCGCGAGGTTTCCGGCCAGCATGTCCGTGAAGACCTGGTCGCCCACGAGGACCGCCTGCTCGCGCGGCACGCCCAGCTTAGCCAGGGCCACGTCCACGGCAAACGGCGCGGGCTTCATGGCGTGGTGCACGCAGCCCATACCCAGCTCGGCCGCGGACGCGCGCACTTCTCCCCCATGGAAGTTGTTCGAGATCATGCACGTCGCTATGCCGGCGGCGCGCACATCGTCGACCCAGTCGCGGATCTCCTGCGGCACCTGCCACGTGCTCCGGGGAAAGCACGTGTTGTCGCGGTCGAGAAGAACGGCCCTCGTGCCCCAGCCCTCGAGCAGGGCCAGGGGTATCTCGTCCACGCTGCCAAAGTAGCGGTCGGCCTCGAGGAGCTTCATGCTAGTTGCTGCTCTTGCTCGAGCCGGAGCTGCTCTGGTCGGACTTGGCCTTCGCGATGGCCTGCTGATGCTCCTCGTACGTCTCGGAGAACGTGTGGTTGGAGTAGCTGCCGTTCTCGATGATGAGGAAGTAGTAGTAGTTGGTCTTCGCGGGCGAAAGCGCGGCCTGGATGGACTTGATGCTCGGCGTGCAGATGGGCGTGGGCGGCAGCCCCTTGTTGAGGTAGGTGTTGTAGGGGCTCGACTGCTTGAGGTCATCCGCCGTGACCTCCCCGCCCGTCACGTAGGCCATGGTCGCGTCGCTCTGGAGCGGCATGCCCTTCTGCAGGCGGTTGTAGAACACGGAGGCCACCTTGGTGCGGTCGTCGTCGTTCACGGCCTCGCGCTCGATGATGGAGGCGATCTTCAGCACGTCGTAGTCGGACACGGTAAGCCCGTACGTGCTCTTGATGTTGGCCTCGGCGATCGCGAAGTCGAGCGATGCCACGTTCTTCTGGTACGCGTCCAGCATGGCCGTGATGACCTTGTCCGCCGTGAGGTTCTTCTCGCTCCCGAAGTCGTACTTCTGCGGGTACAGGAAGCCCTCGAGCGAGTCGTTCTGCACGTTGGCCAAAAACGCGTACTTGTCGGAGTAGTTGCTTGCCTTTGCCTGCGCCTCGAAGTCGCTCGCCTTTATGCCGAGCGACTTCTGCACGAGCTCGGCCGTCTTCTTGACCGTGAGGCCCTCGGAGATCGTCACCGTGCCCTTTGACGAGTTGGGGCCCGTGACGAGCAGGCTCACCACCTCGGACACGTCCTCGCCCGTCGTGAAGTTGTACGTGCCGCTCTTCATGCTCGAGTCGGCGTTCTGGCGCTTGACCTCGGTCGTGAACGTCTGCTCGTCGCTGATGACGCCGGCGTCGAGCAGGATCTTGGCGATGGCGCTGCCGCCGGAGCCCTCGGGGATGTTCACCGTGACGCTCTGGCCGGCCTTGGTGGTCTTGGTCTTGCTCGAGCCCATGAGCCGCGGCACCACGAGCACGCCCGCGATGGCCACGATCGCGACCGCGATCAGCACGAAGGGCAGCACCCTCCTGCGGCTCCTGCGCCTGTCCGGCTTCCTCTCGTGCCTGCCGCCCGCGGCGCCGCGCGCCCTGCGCGTGGTCTGCGCGGTGCGCGACGACATGTGCGACCCGTTTGCGGAGCGCACGCCCGTGGCGCCCGTGCGCGATATGGGCTGGCGCCTTCCGGTGGCACCGGCGGGAGCGGCCTGTGCCTGGCGACGCTGCGGCCTTGCGGCCCGCTGCCTGCCTGCGCCGGCCTGCGTGGCCTGGCCCTGCGTCGGGCGAGAAGGACGCGCCTGCCCGGCCCGGGCCGCCTGCCTGCGGCCGGCGGGGGCGTTGCCCGACGGTCTGTTGGAGCCGCCCCTCGCGAAGTGGGCGCCCCTCCTTGCGCTGCTGTCAGACATGTGTGAGCTACCCCCTATGGGCGTCGAGCCAAGTCTGCAGGAAGAGCGACGCGGCCACCATGTCGACCCGACCGCGCATGCTCTTCTCGCTCAGTCCCTGTTCCCTAAGGATACGCTTGGCCTCCTGGGACGAGAGCCTCTCGTCCTCAAACTCCAAAGGAAGCCCGCAGGCGTCTGCAATCTGTCTGGCCTGGGCCATGATCCTCTGGGCCTGCGGGCCATCCTCGCCCGCAAGCGTCTTGGGGCGCCCGCACACGAGCACGTCGGGCTCGTGGTCCTGCACGATGTTCCGGAAGGTCCGCGCGTTCTGGAGCACCTCCGCAGCGGGCAGCACCTTCACGGGCACGGCGATGGTGCCAGAGGCGTCGCTCGCCGCGATGCCGATGCGTACCTCGCCTATGTCGAGCGCGAGCGCCCTCACACCTGCCCCTTACGCCCCGAGGAGCTTCTTGGCGGCGTCGAGCGCGGCGTCGATGCCGGAGGCGTCCTTGCCGCCAGCCTGCGCCATGGTCGGCCTGCCGCCGCCCCTGCCGCCGACGAGGCCGGAAATCTCCTTCACGACGTTTCCGGCCGAGAAGCCCGCGGACACGGCGCCGTCGGTCGCCGCGGCGAGCAGCGCCACCTTGCCGTCGGCCTCGGACGCGAGCACGCAGGCGCAGTCCGCGCCGATCTTGTCGCGCAGGGTGTCCCAGACGTTGCGCAGGTCCTTGCCGGAGATGCCCTTGAGGTGCGCCACGACGAGCTTGTAGGCGCCCATGTCGGTCGCGCCCTGGAGCGCGTCGGACACCTGGTTGGAGGAGCCGCCCACGAGCGCGGCCTTGAGCTTCTTCTCGGCGTCGGCACGCTCGTCCTTGAGCTGCTCCACGCGGGCGAGCACGTCCGCGGGACGGCACTTGAGGGCGCCGGCGACCTCGTCCATCTCGGCCAGACGCTCGTCCACGTACTCGAGCGCGCCGGCGGAGGTGACGGCCTCGATGCGGCGCGAGTTGGAGCCGACGGAGCTCTCGCTCACGATCTTGAAGAAGCCGAGCTCGGCGGTGTTGCGGGCGTGCGTGCCGCCGCAGAGCTCGCGCGAGAAGGGCTTGTCCTCGGTCCCGACGGACACCACGCGCACGACGTCGCCGTACTTCTCGCCAAAGAGCGCCACGGCGCCGGAGGCCTTGGCCTCCTCGAGGCCCATGACCTTGGTCACGATGGGCTTAGCCGCGAAGATCTCGGCGTTGACGAGGCCCTCGATGCGGGAGAGCTCATCGGCGGTGACGGACTCGAAGTGCGTGAAGTCGAAGCGCAGCCTGTCGGGGGCCACGAGCGAGCCGGCCTGGCTCACGTGCTCGCCGAGGACGGCCTTGAGCGCCGCGTCGAGCAGGTGCGTGGCCGTGTGGTTGCGGCGGATGAGCTCGCGGCGGCCGTGGTCGACGGATGCCTCGACCTTGTCGCCCACGGCGACGGTGCCGCTCACGACCTCGCACTCGTGTGCGATGAAGCCGCCCTCGCGGTGCTTGGTGTCCTCGACGCGCAGCTCGACGCCCTCGGCCGTGAGCTTGCCGGTGTCTCCCACCTGGCCGCCCATCTCGCCGTAGAACGTGGTCTTGTCGAGCACGACCTCGACCTTCTCGCCCTCGTGGGCGTCCTTGACCTCCTGGCCGTCCCTCACGAGCGCGACGACCTCGCAGCCGTCGAGCACGTCGGAGTCGTAGCCCGCGAACTCGGACGCGGAGAGGCGGTCGGACAGCGCCGCCCAGACGTTGTTGGCCTTGCCCCAGGCGTCGCGGTTCGCGGTCGCGCGGGCGCGCTCCTTCTGGGCGTCCATCTCGCGGTCGAAGGCCTCCATATCGACCTTGTGGCCGCGGCTCTCGGCGATCTCGCGCGTGAGGTCGATGGGGAAGCCGTAGGTGTCGTGCAGCTTGAAGGCGACCTCGCCGGGAAGGACGGCGCCCTCGCCCAGCTTGTCGAGCTCGTTGCCGAGCATGGCCTCGCCGGCGTTGAGCGTTGCGCCGAAGCGCTCCTCCTCCGCCGTGATGATGCCGTCGATGAGGGCCTTGTTCGTCACGATCTCGGAGTAGTGCTCGCCCATGATGCGCTCAACCTCGTGAGCGTACTTGGTGAGGAAGGCGCCCTCGATGCCGAGCAGGCGGCCGTGGTAGACGGCGCGGCGGAGAAGGCGGCGCAGCACGTAGCCGCGGCCCTCGTTGGAGGGCAGGATGCCGTCGCCGATCATGAACGTGACGGCGCGGGAGTGGTCGGCCAGGATGCGCAGGCTCTTGTCCTGCGGCTCCTTGGAGCTGCCGTGGTACTCCTTGCCGGAGAGGCGCTCGCCGAGCTCGATGAGGGAGGTCATGACGTCGCCCTCGTAGTTCGAGCCCTTGTGCTGCATGATGGCGGCCATGCGCTCGAGGCCCATGCCCGTGTCGATGTTGCGGTGCGGGAGGTCCGGCATGGAGCCGTCCTCCTGGCGGTCGTACTGCGTGAAGACGAGGTTCCAGAACTCGAGGTAGCGGTCGCCGTCGTCACCGGGCTTCTCGCCCTCGAACTCGGGACCCTGGTCGAAGTAGATCTCGGAGCAGGGGCCGCAGGGGCCGGTCGGGCCGGCAGCCCAGAAGTTGTCCTCCTCGCCCAGGCGGCTGATGTGGTCGTACTCGACGCCGTGGGAGTGCCACAGCTCGACGGCCTCGTCGTCGTCCTTGAAGACCGTCATGTACAGGCGGTCCTTGGGCAGGCCCAGGTGGTCGGGGCTCGTGATGAACTCCCACGCCCAGGCGATGGCGTCGGCCTTGGTGTAGCCGCCGAAGCTGAAGTTGCCCAGCATCTCGAAGAAGGACAGGTGGCGCGCGTCGCCGATGTTGTCGATGTCGTTGGTGCGCAGGCACTTCTGGCAGGAGGTCGCGCCAATCTCCTTCATGGTCTTCGTGCCCTGGTAGTACTCCTTGAACTGGTTCATGCCGGCGTTCGCGAGCAGCAGCGACGGGTCCTCCGGGATGAGGGAGGAGGACGGGTAGAGCTTGCAGCCCTTGCCCTCGAAGAACTTGAGGAAGTCGTCGCGGATCTCCGCGGTAGTCATGGTCTTGTAGTCAGCAGTGCTCATGGTTCTCCTTGTAGTGGCCGCGCGGGGCGGCCTCGTCGGCATAATTCCGCTAGCGAATAATACTACGATTTGTCAGGTTCGTTGCAAACGCGCAACACGGCTCAGCCGTTCTTCTCCTCATCATGCGCACGGTCCGCGCCGCGCTTGCCGCACCTGTCGAAGCGCTTGCAGGCACGGAGCATCGCGTCGGACACGTGGCCCCGCTTGCCCGCGGGCGGCTCGTCCGCGACGGGCGACTTGGCCCCTGTGGCGTCCACGAGCCTCGAGCTCTCGAAGAACCGGTCGTCGTCCAGCGCGTCGAAAGCCGGCTCGACCCGCCCGTGCTCGTCGTGGAACGGCGTCCCCTGGAAGATGGCACCGTCGTAGGAGACGAGCCGGCGACCGCTGCTCGACTCGAAGTAGTACACGAAGACGCTCTTGATGGCCGCGGTCAGGGGCACCGCCAGGATCATGCCCAGGATGCCGCCCAGGCAGTTGCCGATGATGAGGCCCAGAAGCGACAGCGCCGGGTGGATCTTCACGGCGGAGCGCATGACGAGGGGCGACACCACGTTGTCCGTCACGTTCTGGATGACGATGGAGCCGACGAGCGTCACGAGCGCGAGCATCGGGTTGTCGAAGATGGCGACCAGCACGGCGAACGCCACGGCAATCCACTCGCCGATGACGGGGATGATGTGCAGGAACCCCACGAGGATGGCCGAGAGGCCCGCATAGGGGTGCCCGATGAGCGTGAGGAAGACGAACGTGACGACCCCGTCGAACACGGACGTGATCACGGTGCCGCGCATGTAGCCGCCCATGGAGCGGCTCATGACGGCGAGAAGGACAGAGAATCCCTGCTCGTGGCGCGGTCCCGCGATCGTGCTGAACTCCCTTGCGATCGTTGGGTAGTCCTTGGCGAACCAGTATGCGAGGACGAGGCCGAGGAGCATGATACCGAGCCCGTTCACAAACGAGAACGCGCTGCTCATAAGGCCGGTCGAGAGCTTGGTCGCAAGCTGGGAGGACAGCTTGACGCCCACCCCGGAGAGTGTGCTCACGAGCTGGTTCACGCTTTGCTGAACGTCCTTGGTGTTGGCGTTTCCGTAGTGGGTCCAGAATTCGTTAAGCCACGAGCGAACCCTATCGGCATAGGTGGGTACCTGGCCCAGCACCTCTCCGAGCTGCTGCACGAAGGGCGGCGTCAGGAGCACGAGCACGACGACCATCACGGCGATGAGAACGAGCACGGACAGCAGGGCCCCCAGCGCCCTGCTCATGCCATGGTCCTCGAGGAAGTTCGTGAGGGGGCTGCAGATGAACCCCATGATCGCGCCGGCGAGCAGGAGCTCCACGGCCGACCAGACATAGCCCATCGCGAGCACGCAGATCACGAACACTATCGCCACGCCGATGAAGGCCCACGCCCTCACGCCGACGCACTTCGCCCGGGCGAGCTTGTCAGCCCGTCCGGACGTCGGATTTCCCTCTTCCTGTTGCTGCACCATGCCTCCACGCGCCCCGTCAGCGCATCAGCCCGTCGGGGTCGATCTTCTCCTGCACCTTCTTGAGCGTCCTGCGGAGGAGGCGCGACACCTGCACCTGGGAGATGCCCAGACGCTTGGCGATCTCGACCTGCGTGAGGCCGTCGATGAAGCGCATGCGGATGATCTCCTGCTCGCGGGGCGAGAAGTCCTTGATCGTGTCCTCGATGACCATGCGGTCGTCCGAGGCCGCCAGGTCCTCGTCCTCCGTCGCGTAGTGGTCAATGACGGCGGGCGCGTCGTCATCGTCGCCCTGGCCCGTTCCCTCCAGGGGGACGGAGCTGTACGCGCTCGAGGACTCCATGGCCTCCAGCACCTCGTCCACCGAGGTACCGAGCGCCTTTGCGATCTCCTCGACGGAGGGCGCGCGCTGCAGGTCCTTGGTGAGCTCGTCAATAACCTGGTTCACCTTGGACGAGAGCTCCTGCAGCCTGCGCGGCACACGGACCGACCAGCCCTTGTCGCGGAAGTGGCGCTTGATCTCGCCCAGGATGGTGGGCGTCGCGAACGTCGTGAACTCGAGGCCGCGGGACAGGTCGAAGCGGTCGATCGCCTTGATGAGGCCGATCGTGCCGACCTGCACGAGGTCGTCCAGGGGCTCTCCCCTGTTCTTGAACTTGGACGCGAGGAACCTGACGAGGTTCAGGTGGCTCATGATCAGCTGCTCGCGGGCGTCCTCGTCCCCGTCCTCCTTGTAGCGGCGGAAGAGCTCCCTCGTGCGGTCCTTGTCCCACGCGAGCTTGCCCTTGGGCATCCGCTGGGACGAGAGCCTGCCACGCGGGCGCACGGCGTGCGTCTGGTCGCTAGCGGGCATCGGCGCCACCAATCTTCTTGACGAGCCTGAGGGTGTGCTTCTCCGTGACGTCGCAGCTGTCGCAGACCGCCTGGAGCAGCAGCTGCACGAGGCTCAGGTCCTCGGCGCCCTCCGCCTCGGAGGCGTCGCGGTCGCCGAGCGAGAAGTCCATGGACACCTCGTCCGGGGCAAGCCCGAACCTGATGTCGCACTCCGCCGGCGCCGTCGCGCAGCTGTAGACGAAGCCCTCCTCCGCGGCCATGCGCAGGTCGTCGACCTCGTCCACGTTCATGTCGCACAGCACCGCGAGGTTTGCGGCCGTCATGCGCACGACGCGCGCGAACTCCGCCTCGGCGGGAACGCTGAGGCTGATGCTCTTCTCTGCCATGTGGTTCTCTCCCTATTCCTCGGACGCGCTGTCCGTCGCATCCGATGCCTTGTCCTGGCCGGCCTCCGCCTTGGGGGCGCCGTACGTCACATAGCCGACGTTGCGCGGCTGCTCCGCGGGAGCTGCCTCCGCCTGGGGCTCCGCCGATTCGGGCTCGCCCTCGCGGCCCTTGCCCTCGATCGCGTGCGGGGCGTCAGCCCCGGCGCCGCGCAGGTGGCTGGGGCGCTGCTGGGGCACGCCCGTGAGCTTGGACACGACGTGGCTCACGCCGTCCGCCGCGGCCGTGGTGACCTGGTTGACCGCGTCCGTCACGCCGGCGGCCGTGCCGGAGACCGTCGAGACGTCGCCCAGGATGCCGTTCACCCTGCGCAGGCTCTCGTTGGCCTCGTCGAGCGCGTCCTGCGCCTTCGCGACCATGGGGTCGACCTGCTTGATGCTCGGCTGCAGGTCGTCCATGGCACCGTCGAGCTTCGCGATGACGGGCTGGACCTGCTCGATGGTCTCGTTCGCGGAGCGCGCGACCTCGTCCACCGCGCCACGCGTCTTGCGGATGGTGAGCGCAAGTTCCACGAGCGCCCAGATTCCCGCGGCGACCAGCACGATCAGCAGGATGCTCAGGGGTGACATCTCCATCGCCTTGCCCTTCTCCCTTGGTTGCGGGACGCCCCGCCTACCAAACTTCGCTTGAACTTCCTAGATTCTACCCATTCGACTTGGGTTTGCCACGCCCGCGTCCACCGGCGTCCTCGAGGTCCTGGCGGTCGCGCGCGCTGGCCTCGACGCGCCACGACTCCCAGCCGCGGCCGCTCGGCCTGTAGAACGCGCCGCGCTCGAGCCCCTCAGGCAGGTAGCGCTGCTCGACCCATCCGAGCGGGTAGTCGTGCGGGTAGAGGTACTCGCCGTAGTTCTCGGAGCCGGGGCGGTGGCGGTCCCGAAGGTAGCTGGGGACCTCGCGGCGCGGGCCCTCGCGCACCTCCTTGAGCGCGGCGTCGATGCCGGCCTCCGCTGCGTTGGACTTGGGAGCGAGCGCGACGTAGATCGCCGCCTGCGCGAGGTTGATGCGGCACTCGGGATAGCCGATGACCTCGGCGGCCCTGAAGGCGGCCTCCGCGACGAGGAGTGCCTGGGGATCGGCGTTGCCGACGTCCTCGGACGCCTGGATCATGATCCTGCGCGCGATGAACTTGGGATCCTCCCCCGCGTCGATCATGCGCGCGAGCCAGTAGAGCGCGGCATCGGGGTCGCTGCCGCGCATGGACTTGATGAAGGCCGATATCACGTCGTAGTGCATGTCGCCGGCCTTGTCGTAGGGAAGGCCGTGCCGCGGGTTGGCCTCGAGCACGTGCTCGGCCGTGATCGCGATGGGGACCGCGGACGCCGTGGTCCCGTCCTTCTCGCCCGCGGCGTCGCCACTGGCCGCCCCATCGAGCTTGGCCGCGTCGTCGGGGCTGGCGGGGCCGTCCTTCTCGCCCGCGGTGGGCGTGGCCATCTGGCTCGCGAGCTCGAGCGACGTGAGCGCCGCGCGGGCGTCGCCGCCGGCCATGGTAACGATCTCCTGCAGGGCGTCGTCCTCGAGGGAGAACCTGCCCGCGAGGCCGCGCTCGCTCGCGAGCGCGCGGCGCACGATGGTGCGGATCGAGTCGTCATCCAGGGGCGACAGCTCCACGACCCGCGACCTGCTGATGAGCGCGGAGTTGACCTCGAAGTAGGGGTTCTCCGTCGTGGCGCCCACCAGGACCACGACGCGATCCTCGACCGCGTGCAGGAGCGCGTCCTGCTGCGCGCGGTTGAAGCGGTGGATCTCGTCCACGAAGAGGATGGTGCGCCGGCCGCCCGTGAGCAGGCGCCTCTCGGCGGCGTCCACCTCGCGGCGCAGGTCCTTGACCGTGCCCGTGATGGCGGAGACCTCCACGACCTCGGCATGCGTGGTGTTGGCGATGATGCGGGCGAGCGTCGTCTTGCCCGTGCCAGCGGGCCCGTACAGGATGACCGAGGATAGCGTGTCGTGCTCGATGGCGCGGCGCAGCCACGAGCCGGGGCCCACGGCCTCCGTCTGGCCCACGTACTCCTCGAGCGACTGCGGGCGCATGCGCGCGGCCAGCGGTGCCATCTGCTGCCTGAGCCGCCGCTCCTGACCCGAGAACAGGTTGTCCATGCGCCCTCCCCTACGGCCTCACGCCGTCGAAGTAGCTGCGGTTGGGGAAGATCTGCCGCGCCTCGGGGAAGACGGCCTCGCAGGTCGCCACGAAGTAGTCGTCCGTCATGGCGCTGATGAAGTCCACCACGCACTGGTCGGGGTCGGACTCCCAGTCGTAGCTGCGCCCGTAGTACCCGAGGCGCCTGTTGATGGGGCCGATGTGGTGCCTGAATATGGCGGAGTCCTCCGCCCCCTCGCGCAGCGCCTCGAGCTCGTGGTCGTACAGCTTGGAGAAGAGCTCGCGCACCGGGCCCGCAAAGTCGCCGTTGACCTCGGCCGAGCCATAGATCTTCTCGTAGTTCTCGCGCTTGGCGCGCGCGAGCTCCGCGAAGCCCTCCTCGCTCATGGCGATGTAGGGCTTGCCGAGGCTCTGCTCCACCACGTCGGTCACGAACGCGGAGAGCGCCCACGCGTTGTAGGCGCCGCCGAGCCCGTCCTCGAAGCTCTTCTCGTCCGCAAGGCCCGCCCTGATGGCGTCCTGGCGGTCCTTGCCCACGTAGGCGATGATGTCGGATATGCGCATGACGCAGCCTTCGAGCGTCATGGGCCGCAGGTGCGATATGGCCTCGTCGCCGGACTCCCAGCAGCCCTCGACCACGCGGTCGAACGTGTCGAAGTCGTTGAGGCCGCTCGTCTCGAAGCGCTGGCGCTCGAACTCGCCGTTGTGACAGATGACGCCGTCGAGCGTCTGGAGCGACACGTTGCGGCCGTCGAGCACGTCGAGCACGCGCACGCTCTGCACGTTGTGGCGGAACCACCGGCCCGTGCGCTCGTGGAAGACGTCGTTCAGGAAGCGCTCGCCGGCGTGGCCGAAGGGCGTGTGGCCCAGGTCGTGCCCGAGCGATATCGCCTCGATGAGGTCGAGGTTGAGCCCCAGGGCGCGCCCGATGTCGCGCGCGACCCTGCCGACGAGCTGCTCGTGCAGGCCGCGGCGGGTGATGTCGTCGTTCTGGCGGAACGAGAACACCTGCGTCTTGCCGTTGAGGCGGTTGTACGCGGGTGCGTGGACGATCTTCTCTATGTCGCGCACGAACGCGGGGCGGATCACGGTGTCGTTGTCGCGCTCCGCGACGTCGCGCCTGATGACGGCCGCGTCGGCGCAGGCGTAGTGGCTCATGGCCCCGCCCCTGCGCATGTCGCGGATGCGCGCCTCGGTCTCGGGCGAGACGCGCAGCGGCATGTGCGGCGCCATGCGGTTGATCCCCTCGCCCTGGTTCTGCGTTATGGACATGTGACACCCCTCTGGTCTTCTTTAGCACCGCATACCCTACCGCAAACGGCGGACGTCATTCCACAAATCTGTTGGTTGTGTGACGGATGCGGCACGGACGGCGGCTACTCCCCCAGGAGCCAGCACGCCTCCGTGGCCGGCAGCACCGTGAAGCCGAGCTTGCGCAGCACGCGCAGGGCCGCGGCGTCGGCCTCGCCCACGCAGCACCACGGCGTGCGGCCCTCCCCCAGCAGCTGGTTGGCCTTGGCCGCCACGAGCGCGCCCGCCCAGCCGTGGCGCTGGTGCTCCGGGAAGACCTCGAGCGCGTCCATCGCGCCCCACGGGTCCTCGCCCACAAAGGCGACAAGCCGCGCGTCCTCGTCAAATCCGCCCAGGTAGCGGCCCTGCCGCAGCAGCTCGAGCGTCTGCTCGTCGCTCTGGCGCTCCGGGTGCGACATCCTCTGGCGCACGGCCGAGAGGTCGCCCTCGCCCAGCGGGCGGATCAGCCGGCCGCTGGGCACCTTGACGCTCGCCTTGCGCTTGAGCGTCGCCACGTGGCAGGCCTCCCTGCGGCCGAGCCCCAGCGCCAGCTGGAGGTCGTCCGCCACGGAGGGCTCCAGGCAGAGCACGGGCTCGTGCGGCATGAGCACGGACGCCACGTCGCGCGCCAGGACGGCGTCGTGCCCCCAGGCCATCTGCACGCCGCCCGCCGCGCGGACGGCGACCATGCCCTCCTCGGCATGCGTGACCTCGCCAAGGCCCCTGGCCAGGCACTCCGCCATGGGAATCGTGCGACGCGGCGCGCGGGCGAGAAGGTCGGCCGCCCTTCTCGACAGCTCCTCCCTGGGCTCGGCCCCGGCGTCCATCGCGAGCTCCAGGCGGCGCGCTATCTGGGCGCAGCCCTGCGCGCCGGGGTGCTCGTAGCCGTCAGCGAGGAGCGCCGCGTCGTGGTCGAGGAGGCCGGCACCCTCCACCACGCGCATCTGCCCAAACTGCTCGGCCTGCGCGCGGATGACCTGCGGCACCTCGGCAAAGCAGCTCATCTTGTGGGATGCGTACGCGTCCTCGTTGTGCCACATGGGCGTGAGCACCCACGTGGGGACGTCGCCCCAGAGGCGCGACACCTCCGCCAGGTACGCCCGCACGTCGCGGCTCACCAGGCGCTCGCGGCAGGGCTCGTAGCGGTAGTTCTCGCCCAGCTCCACCACGATGGCCGCCGGGTCGATGGCGCGCGCCAGGCCAAAGAGGGTCCCGGGCTGGAACACCTGGCCGCCCACGCCCTGGTTGATGACGTCGAGCCCGCGGCGCTCCGCCAGCAGCGTGGGCCACGCGAGCGCGGGGTCGTCGCACACGAAGCCCTGCGCGATGCTGTCGCCCAGAACCAGCAGGTTCCGACGGCGCTCCACGGGCCGGATGAAGCTGCCGTTGCCCGCGACGGACCTGAGCGTGCAGCCACGCAGGCACGGCAGCCACACGCGCACGTGGTGCGTGTCGCCCATGCCGGGGAGCTGCATGACGCCGCTCGCGGGCGCCGCCGCCGGGTCGTCCAGCGTGAAGGCCACGTAGTCGTCCCCGTCCGCCGGCACGCGCACGCCCAGCCGGCGTCCGTCCACCTCGCACGAGAGCCCGTCGTGCATGCGCGGCTCGAGGCCCCTGCGCTCGTCCACGTACTTGAGGGCGTCACGCGTGCCCACAGGCTCCGCGTCCAGCGCGACCTCGATCGCGACCTCGGAGGAGTCGGTCTCGAACTCCAGGCAGACGCCCGCCGTCGCGCGTGCCATCTGGCGGTACAGGCCCGGGTGCCACGCCTGGCAGCTGCCCAGGGCGCGCATCTGCTCGGCCGAGAAGCGCCACGGCCTCACCCAGCCCTCGAGCTCCGGGCTGGTGCGCACGCTGCCGTGCAGGAGCGGAGCCGCGTCCGCCCCCACGAGGGCGAAGCCCCGCGCACCCTGTTCCATCATGTCCCGAAGCCTCATCGGCACCCCTCGCACGAGCCACACCGGCCCTGGGGCGCGGGGGTGGCTCTTCTCGCCTGGTTCTTGCTAGTCTTGCAGATAGCTTAGCATCACGCGGTACGCCCCAACCAGACGCTCGAGGCTCCAGCTCGCGTTTGTCGGGCTCGTGGAGGGCAGGCGCGTGGCGGGGATTCCCAGCGTGGGCTCGATCAGGCGCGTGTACAGGCGGTGGGACGTGGCGCCCGTGCAGAAGATCGCCTGTATGGGCGCGCGGTCGAGCACGCGAGCACGCAGGTCGTTGGGGACGGGGTCCTTGATCGAGGCGTCGCTCGCGCCCGTGATCGTGCAGCTCGCCAGCACGTCGTCCAGCGCAAAGTGGCGTCGCAGCGCCAGGTCGCGGCAGGCCTCGCGCCCACGGGGCGGCTCCTCTCCCCACAGCGCGGCCATCACGCGCCAGAAGCGGTTCTGCGGGTTGCCGTAGTGGTAGCCCACCTCGCGCGACTTGGGGCTGGGCATCGTGCCCAGGATGAGCACGCGGCTCTGTCCGTCACACACCGGCGCCAAAGGCGAGTCCACGTGGGTGGGCACGTTCCTCTGGCCCGTCGCCTTGCGGCTGCGTGCGCACACGCAGGCTCACTCGCCCTCGCGCACGGGCTCGTACGTCTCGAGCCCGTCGTCGAGCCGCAGCATCAGCAGGTTGCCAAAGCCGGCACCGCCCGCGGCGCCGCAGTCGATGTCCCAGCGGTCCGTGACGCCGCCCGTCTCCGCGCGGGCGCCCACCTTGACCATGCGGCAGAGGCCGTTCTCGTCCTCGGGAAGGCGGTCCGGAAGGTCCGCCATGCCGCGCAGGTACGGCGTGGGCGTGTGGCCCGCCACCACAATGGGACCCTCGCCCTGCTCGTCAACAAGGCCGGTCGGCGTGCCCCAGAAGTCCTCGCGGATCCACAGCAGGTCCTCCGGGCTCTGCGCCGCCAGCAGGGCGCGCAGGTCGTCGTCGCTCCAGCCCATGGCCACCACGGGTTCGCCCTCGCGGCTGGGGTCGGGTGCCGCGCCGCGCTCAAAGCGCACGCCCGGCCGCACGCCCGCGTGCACCATCACATAGGGACGGCCGCCCACAAACGTGTAGGCGTACAGCGGGAGGTGGGCCACCCAGTCCAGGAGGTCGACCCTCTCGCCCTCGGGCAGCGCCGCAAGGCCCGTGCGCGTGCTGATGCCGCCGTTGATCTCCCAGTTGACCTGGTTCATGCCCTCGTCGGGCGCCTCGAGGAAGCTCAGCATCAGGTCCTCGTGGTTGCCCATGAGCACCGTCGCGTTCCTGAGGCCGCGGCACACCTGCATCACGCCCACGGGGTCGGGACCGCGGTCGATCATGTCGCCGAGCATGAACAGGCTGTCGTCGTCCGACGGCGAGACGCGCTCGAGCAGCCGGTCGAGCGTCCCCCTGTGCCCGTGCACGTCCGAAAACACGTAGGTAGCCATCAAGTGTCCTTCCCCGTTGCGGCGGCGCGCGCCGTCGTCAACAGTCTAGCGCCTCAGGTGCCCGCGCGCACGTCGGCGCGCCATCGCGAGCTTCCACGGGTCGATCGCGCCCACTTCCACGTACCTGCCGCGCTCCCGCTTGCCCAGGGACTCGCTCAGCCGCACCTGGCGCACCAGGTCCGCCATCGTGCCCGCAAAGCGGTCCTTCTTGAGGTGGCACTCCCACACCACGAGCACGGTCCAGCCCGCCTCCACCAGCAGCAGCGCGTCGCGCTCGTCACGGCTCACGTTGCGCCGGAACTTCTGCGTCCAGAACTCCACGTTGGACTTGGGAAGCGGCAGCGCGCAATGCGGGCAGCGGTGCCAGAAGCACCCGTTCACAAAGATGGCCACCCGCCTACCGGGATAGCAGATGTCCGGCTTGCCCGGCGCCTTCTTCCAGTGCAGGCGGTAGCCGCCCAGCCCCGCCTCGCGCAGGGCCTGCCTCACCTTGAGCTCGGGCTTGGTGTTCTTGCTCTTGTTTGCCTGCATCACATGGTGCGTGGCCTCGCTCACCAAGACGGCCTACGCCCCCACCCCGGGCTCCGATGGCCCCTCCGGGTCGTCCGGGTCCGCGTGCTGGCCCGAGAAGTTGAGGTTCCTCGTGAGCGCCTCCGCGGCCGCCTCGTCAAACTCGAGCGAGAAGAACGCGTCCAACGCGCCCGCGACCTCGTCCTGCGCGCCCTGGTACAGCTGCCAGAAGCCGTCCGTGCTGACGGTCCCGTCGAACGGGTTTCTCCACGGGCGCCCCTCGCGGTTGTCGAAGTCGGAGGTCTGCTCGGCGCGGTCGCGGTGCGCCATCGCGGCGTACAGCGAGTAGCGGCTGTGCCCCAGCCTGCGCTCGATGGGTGCCAGCACGCGCGTCTTGCCCTGGTTGGGCGTGTAGAACAGGCGCTGCACCAGGCGGAACGACTTCACGGCGCGCGAGTAGCAGTCCAGCTCGAGCGTCTTGCTGTACGTCCACAGGTTCATATAGAAGTAGAGCTTGTCGATCACGGCGAGCGTCTCGTCGTCCGCGCGCAGGATCTCGCGATAGGGCCTGAACGAGCGCACCGTCATGCCGGTCTTGGAGAAGAGCACCATCTCGTCCAGGTCGCGCTCGATCTCCGCGTGCACCTCGTCGCCGTCCGCGCGGGAAAGCCCCGGCACGCCCGCGTCGCAGATGCCGTACTGGTAGTGGTACACGAGCGGGTGGACCGCGCGGTCGAGCAGGTAGTGGCAGACAAAGCCCGCGGCATACGCGTTGCCCACCGGACGCTCGGCGCGGTTCAGCATCGTGAGCGCGTCGCGCAGCGACACCACGAGCCGTGCCGTGCGCGCGTGGTGCATGAGCCCGCCCACGCGGTTGGACGCGCCCACAAACGGGTCCGCCACCAGGTAGAAGAGCGGGTCCGGCCCCTGGTTGCCCAGGAGGAACGCCTGCCTCTCCTGAATCGTCACGAATCCGCGACTCTCCGCGACGCCGGCGTAGGCGTCCTTGCCAAAGAAGTCGTGCGTCATGATTGCGGGCATGCGAGACTCTCCTAACAAAGGCGGCAGTGCCGCCCCCGGTCGTGTGTCGGAGTCAAGTATCGCAGATGGCTGCGCCTTATGCACGTGAATCCATGACATATGGACGCAACGCGCGCCACCTGTGCGCGGGCGTCACTTTACGCACCGCTTACGGTAGCGTTTCCCGAGCCTTGCCACCCCTCCCCTAAACTTTTCATCACCTATGAAAAGGGAGGACACTGCCAATGGCAAACAGCAAGTTCACAAAGGCCGAGAAGAGCTGGATCATGTACGACGTGGGCAACTCCGCACTCGTGCTCCTGGCCACAAGCATCATCCCCATCTACTTCAAGTCGCTGGCGGATGGCCCGGCGCTCGTGGCGTGGAGCTACGGCGAGACCATCGCCTCGCTCGTGATCGCGCTCCTCATGCCAATACTCGGCAGCATCGCGGACATGCAGGGCATGAAGAAGAAGTTCATCGTGGCCACGGTCGCGATCGGCGCCGTCGCCACGGTCGCGATGGGCATCCCGACCGGCGCGATGGCGTTTCTCGTCATCTACGTGGTCTCGTCGATATCGCTCAACACGTCGATCGTCTTCTACGACGCCCTCTTGGTGGACGCCACCACGGACGAGCGGATGGACGAGGTCTCGAGCCAGGGCTACGCCTGGGGTTACATCGGCAGCTGCGTGCCGTTCATCGCGTGCCTGGCCGTCGTGCTCACGAGGCCGTTTGGCATGAGCCTGCAGGCGGCCATGCAGGTCTCGTTCGTGATCACCGCCGTGTGGTGGGTCGTCTTCACCATCCCCATGCTCAAGAACGTCGAGCAGACGCACTACAAGCCGCGCGAGGACCACGCCGTGTCCAAGGCCATCCACGGCGTCGGCGCCACGCTCAAGAAGATCTGGGCCGACAAGACCCTGCGCAACTTCATCATCGCGTACTTCTTCTACATCGACGGCGTGCACACCATCATCAAGCTCTCGACGAGCTATGGCTCTGACCTGGGAATCGACGGCACCCAGCTCGTCCTCGCGCTTCTCGTCACGCAGTTCGTGGCCTTCCCCTCCGCCATCATCTACGGCAAGCTGGGCCACAAGGTCGGAACCAAGAAGATGCTGCTCGTGGGCATCGCGGGCTACACGTTCATCACGCTGTTCGCGGCGTTCTTCCTCAAGAGCGCCATCCAGTTCTGGTTCCTCGCCATCATGGTCGGCCTCTTCCAGGGCGGCATCCAGGCGCTGAGCCGCTCCGAGTTTGGCAAGCTCTGCCCAAAGGAGCACGCGAACGAGTACTTTGGCTTCTTCGACATCTTTGGCAAGTACGCCGCCGTTCTGGGCACCTTCATCGTGGGCACGATGACCATGCTCACGGGCTCCGGCTCGCTGGGCGTCTTCTCCATCGTGATCCTGTTCATCATCGGCTTCTTCATGATGCGCAGGGTGCCGGAGAGGGAGTCCGCGGAGAGCGCGGAGTAGCCGCGCGCCAGAGACTCGCAAGTTTGGGCGGTCGTCGGAAACCCGGCGGCCGTCCTTTCATGTGCGGTTTCTGTACTTGCTGGCGGTGCTAGGTCGACCGTCGCCCTACCTTGGCAGCGCGTCCTCGGGAATGGTGAGCTCGCCGCCGGAGCGGGCGATGGCCTCCATCACCTTCGCAACGGAGTCGTCCGCGGCGTCGCCGATGTGGTAGCGCGCGGCACCCTGGGCGACGCGGGTCCCGTTGGACACCGCGAACGAGGCACCCACGGCGCGCAGCATCGCCACGTCGTTTTCCGAGTCGCCAAAGAACGCGACCTCGTCGCGCGAGACGTTGAGGTACTGCAGGAGGACCCTGAGCGCGCTCGCCTTGGTCCAGCCATGGGGCAGCACGTCGAAGAACGACGGGGCGGGCTTCACGAAGTCGAACTCCGGGAAGGCTGCCGCGAGCCTGTTCCTGAGCTCGCCCATCGCGTCAGCGGACTCGCCCAGGTAGGCAAAGCCGGCGGTCAGGATCTCGTCGTCGGGCACGCTCGCAATCTCGTTAGTCGCCGCGAGCGTGATTCCCGTCCTTCGGGTGTACGCCTCGACCTCTTCGGGCGTCGTGCCGCTGATGATGACCCTGGCCCGGGGACGCCCGCCCTCGTCCGGGGCGGGAACGTACGCGACGAGCGCGTAGTCGGGATTGCCCAGGCAGAAGGCCTCGAGCCTCTTGAGCGCCGCGTGGTCGAGAGTCTTCGCGAGCACGCGCTCGCGGTCCACGTCCACGATCTTGCCGTTTGCCATGATGCCCGTCGCGTAGCAGCTGTCGTCGCCGCCAAAGAAGTCGTACAGGTCGACGGGCTCGCGCCCCGTCGCGGGGCCGAACTCGATCCCGGCCTGCCTCAGCTCGTGAATCGCGCGAATCGAGCGTGGCGAGACGCGGTCGTGTCCAAACGGCTTGAGCGTTCCGTCCATGTCGCACAGCACGAGCTTGATCAAAATGCGTCCAACCCCCCTCGAGTCGCGCGCCTACGCAGGGCGCGCCGCAGCGTACGTTCTGGCGGAGAAGAACATGCCCCATGCACGGGGCCTCGTCCTTCTCCCCTGCCCCTTATTCCCCACTATACGGTCCGTCGGCGGGCGAAACCGTCCGAAAGCGAAGCCCTCACAGACACGCTACCGCGGCATTCGCAAGCATGCGAATGCCGCGGCAACTAAACGTTTGAGCCATGACCCGCATATCGCCGACGCTGGATTCGCACTACGGGTTGAACCCGTACAGCAAGCCGGCCACGATTCCGCCGTACATGACCACGTAATGCACGCAATAGAGCGCACCGTAGAGGAACGCGGCATGGTAGGACGGCTCGACCGAGCTGGCGGCGACCATGAGAAGCGCAAGCACCACGTAGAGGGCCACTATTACTATTGAAATCAGCTTCCTCGTGCGGGACCACCCTCGCCCATCAGCAGGGCCACTCGCCTTGGATGAGCGGAGTCTGCCACCAAGGAACTTTCCCAGCGCGAAGAGCAGGATTGGGATCGCAACGACCTCGAGGACCGTCGCATAGCGGAAGTCGTAGTACGTCCCCGGTATGTCTCGCAGGAAGGCGACGTAAACTAGAGCGTACGCCCCGGCCAACGCGACGGGCAGGTACGACAGGGCCTTTCGGGTGGGCGACATTTCAGCTCCCCCAATCACGATGGGACGCCAGCGCATCGGTACCGCTTGACCTGAAGGTACCCTGATATCTGGGCTATCGGTCGTTTTTTTGCAGGCGTGCCCAAAGGCGGCCCGAGCGGAGCGACTTTGGGCGGAATGAGCGATTGGCCTGGCGACCCGCAAGTGCTACTTTCAGACTTGGAGAGCAAGCGCACGTGTCGTGAGGTCGGGAGGCATCGCCCATGCGTGACACGAACGAGCATACGGAAGACGGCTCGCACGGGGGCCCCGACGTGGCGACGCTGCTCGAACGCGTGCGCGAGACCATCTGCCAGGACCCACCACGGCCCGCCGAGGCCCTTGCCGCCATTGCCGCGCTCGCGCCCCGCGTGGCCGAGGTCTCCGCGACCGAGGCCGTCGACCTCCTGGAGCGCGCGGCCACGTTTGGGCCGGTCGCCGTGGTGGACGCCGTGTGGGACGCGTTCGACGGCGACTTTGCCTACACGGGCTGGGCGCTCGCGCTGGCGCTGCGCTGCGCGAACGAGGACGTGGCGCGCGACCTCATGGCCCGCGGGGTCGACATCCTGGGCGACTACCGCAAGCCGCGCAAAGTGCGCGCGCTCATGCCGCACGAGGGCACGTTCACGCGCTTCGACCTCACGCGCGAGAGCCCGACGCTCTTCCTCAACAACATGGACCACACCGTCTGCACGGAGGTGTTCGAGCCGTTCACGGGCATGGAGCAGCTGGCCGGGCGGCCCTTCTCGCGCAAGCTCGACATGGCGCGCACCTGCGCGTGCGTGCTCAGCATCGCAAGCGACGGGCTGTTTGACGCGACGGCCTTCGACGACGTGTTCCGCGCGGCCATGGTGCGCGCGTGGCACGCGCTGCGCCACCCGTCGAGCCGCGACCCCAAGCTTGCGGATGTCTGCTTTGGCCTGGGCAGGAGCCTGCTCGAGCTGCACCGCACGCGCGGCATGGGCGACGGCAACATCGAGCTCGTGCTGGGCAACCTCATCGTGCCGCGCGCGGACGAGGACGTGGTCGCCTTCGTGTGCGACGTGGCGCCCGAGGTCTTTTTGGGGCGGCTCTCCATGCTGGACTGGCTGCGCCAGGACGTGGGCCTCGTCCGCCGCATGGTGCCCCACCTGAGGCCGGGCACGCCCGCGCAGAACGCGCCGCTGCTCAAGATCATGGCGGAGCAGGGCTTCATGGCGGAGCTCGAGGTGGTCGCCGGCTGGCCCGGGGCGCTCGATCCCGAGTCCGCCCGTGCCGCGATGGAGGCAGCCTCCGCCGCCGGGCACGCCGAGGCCGCGACCTGGCTCCTCGCGCGCGTGCAGGGGGTGGAGAAGGACGCGGCCCCCAGGGCCGTGCACCTGGCCTCTGGCCCGGGCGATATGCCAGTGGCAGCGCAATCGCGCCATGTACCAGCGGAAATGCCACAGCCTGCACCAGTGCCGGACGCAGCCCAGGGCGCGCCCGAGCCCGTGCCGGTGGCGCCCGTGCCGACCCCCGCCCCCGACGCAGACCCGCATGCGGACGAGCGTGTCGCCCTCGCGCGGCAGGTGCTCGACCTCGCCCGCGGGCTCATCGTGGCGGACAACCCCTTCCTCGCGTCCGCGTTCGCGCACCTGGATGCCGCGCCGCAGGAGACGACAGCACCCTCGGGACTCCCCCTCGCGACCAACGGACGCGTCGTCACGTTTGACGCCCGCGCAATCGTGGGCGACTTCGCCCGCACGCGCAAGGCCCCCATGCACGACCTCATGCACGTGCTCGTCCACTGCATGATGCTCCATCCCTTCGTGTCTAGCACCGTGGACGCCGCCTGCTGGGACCTCGCCGCGGACGCCGTGGCGGAGGCCGTCACGGCCGAGGTGCTGGGCCCGCGCGAGGGCGACCGCGGCAGGCACACCCAGGCCGTGATCGACCAGATGGAGTCCACGCTCGGCCGCCGCATCACGGCGGAGCGCCTCTACCACGCCCTGCGCGCCGGCTCCTTCGCCAACGCGCGCGAGGACTGGGCGCGGCTCCTCGCGGTGGACGACCACGCCGCGTGGCACCCCGCCCCCACGCCGGAGGGCGCGCAGTCCCAGGCCGGCGGCGACTCCCAGGGCGATAGCGGCAACGGCTCCCCCAACGCCTCCAACCAGCCCGGCGGCCAACCGCAGGGCCCGGGCGAGCCCACGCCCCAGCCCACGGGCGAGAAGGACGCGCCCCACCAGGCTGCAGACTCCCCCGTTACCAGCGACGATGCCGGGGCCTCGGCCTCAGACGGCCCCCTGCCCCAGGAGGCGGCCGCGGCGGAGGACGCCGCGTCCTTCTCGCCCAAGCGGTCCGCCGCACAGGCCGCACAGGCCGCGCAGTCCGCACGCGAGGGCGCGTCCCAGTCCCAGGCGCCCGCCCAGCCGCAGGCACCGCGCCTCACGCCCACGGAGCGCGAGCGCGCGGAGGCGGACTGGCGCCGCGAGGCCAAGTCCGTCCGCGTCAACCTGCAGACGCTCATGCGCGGGCGTGGCTCCAAGCTGGGCCGGCTCGTGGGCGAGCTCGAGGTGAGCACGCACGAGCAGGTGGACTACCGCGACTTCCTGCGGCAGTTTGCCGTGCAGAGCGAGGAGCTGCGCCTTTCCGACGACGAGTTCGACTATGTGTTCTACACGTACGGGCTTTCGCTCTACGGCGACATGCCGCTCATCGAGCCGCTGGAGTACCGCGACGAGAAGCGCATACGCGACTTCGTGATCGTGATCGACACGTCGAGCTCCGTCACGCTCGACGTGGTGCAGCAGTTTGTGGACGCCACGTTCGACGTGCTCACGAGCGAGTCCAGCTTCTCGCAAAAGGTGAACGTCCACATCATCCAGGCGGACCAGCGCGTGCAGAGCGACACCAAGATATCCTCGCTCGCGGATCTCGACCGCTGGCGGCGCAACATCAAGCTCGTGGGCTTTGGCGGCACGGACTTCCGCCCCGCCTTCACCTACGTGAACGAGCTTTTGGCCGCCGGCGAGTTCGACGACCTGTCGGGCCTCATCTACTTCACGGACGGCTGGGGCATTTACCCGGACCGCATGCCGCCGTACAAGACCACGTTCGTGTTCTACGACGAGGACCACCGGCCGGAGCTGGTGCCGCCCTGGGCCATCCAGATCACGCTGCACCCGGGCGAGTTCGAGTCGATGTCGGTCTACTAGCCCGGCCGCACGACCCGCCGCCACCGCCGTGCTACCATCAACACACCAAACGAGGGAGCGCCCATGGACATCAAACAGGCAACCAGGCAAATCGAGGGCGCTGTGCGCGCCTACCTCAGCAAGGACGAGCACGGCATCTATCGCATCCCCACGCAGATGCAGCGTCCCATCATCATGATGGGCCCTCCGGGCATCGGCAAGACGGCCATCGTGAGCCAGGTCGCCAGCCGCCTGGGCGTCAACTTCGTGAGCTACTCCATCACGCACCACACGCGCCAGAGCGCGCTGGGGCTCCCCTACATCGCCCAAAGCGAGTACGGCGGCCGCACGTACAAGGTCAGCCGCTACACCATGAGCGAGATCATCGCGGCCACGTACGACGCGGTGGAGAAGAGCGGCATCCCCGAGGGCATCCTCTTTCTGGACGAGGTCAACTGCGCGTCCGAGACGCTCATGCCCGCCATGCTGCAGTTCCTGCAGTATAAGACGTTTGGCCAGCACCGCCTGCCCGCGGGCTGGGTCATCGTGACGGCCGGCAACCCGCCCGAGTACAACCGCGCCGCCCGCGAGTTCGACCCCGCCATGATGGACCGCATGAAGCGCATCGACGTGGAGCCCAGCCTCGACGCGTGGATGGAGTACGCGCTCTCGCACGGCATCCACCCCGCCATCAGCACCTACCTCGCGAGCAAGCCCAAGAACTTCTACCGCGTGCGGGCCAGCGTGCGCGGGGCCCAGCTCGTGACGGCGCGCGGCTGGGAGGACCTCTCCCGCATGATCTGGGCCTACCGCCACGAGGGCATCCCCGTTGACCAGGACCTGGTGGCCCAGTACCTGCAGGACCGCGAGATCGCGGAGGACTTCAGCCTCTACCTCGAGCTCTTCAGCAAGTACGAGGACGACTACAAGGTCGACGGCATCCTCGCGGGCAACGCGGGCAAGAAGATCCTGGACCGCGCCCGCCAGGCCCCCTTTGACGAGCGCATCGCCCTGGTCAACCTCATGCTGGACGCGCTCCTCACCTCCGCGCACGACGTCGACGCGCGGCAGGAGGCGCTGGCCCATGCCCGCGAGGACGTGGCCCAGGCGCGCGAGGAGCTTTCCGGCACGCCGACGGCGGCCGTCGCGGCGGGCGAGAGGATCTGCTCCGCGGCCCAGCGCGCCTCCGAGGACGCCCGCGCCGAGGGCACCGCGGACACCAGGCGCCAGACCACGCTCGCGGAGCGCGCGGAGCTGCTGGACGAGGTCCGCTCCGCCCTCACCCGCTGGGCGATGGACGCCGCCACCGTCACGGATGGCGCCGGGCTCGGCGTGGCCACAGGCGCGCTCGACGCGCGGCAGGAGGCCCTGGGCCAGCTCCAAACGGAGCTCGCGGGGCGGCTCGACCACGCGCTGGGCTTCCTGGACGATGCCTTTGGCCGCGACGGGCAGGAGCTCGTGGTCTTCGTCACGCACCTGGCCGTCGACCCGGCGTTCATGCGCTTTGCCTCCGAGCACGCCTCGAGCCTCCTGGCGGAGCACGGCCAGGCGCTCATGTTCCACGAGCGCGGGCTCGACCTGCTCAAGGAGGCGGACAGGCTCAAGTAACGCGTTAGTCCACGCTCTTGAGTGACTCCACCATGTCGACGCGGTCGAGGCGTGGCCTCATGAGCAGGAGTATCGCCACGGTGAAGGCCATGGCGAGGGCAAAGGCAAACGCAAAGCTCAGGGGGTGTATTTCTCGCCCGAACATGACGTAGTCGACCTCCGCCGTCGTGATGACGAAGCGCTCGAGCCACGAGCCCAGGAGCATGCCCAGCGCGTCGCCCAGAAGCGCGATGATCGCGATCTCGCGGTAGACGTAGGCGTGCACCTCGCGCCGCGTGAAGCCGAGCACGCGCAGGCTCGCGATCTCGCGCACACGCTCCGACACGTTGATGTTGGTGAGGTTGTACAGCACGATGAACGCCAGCGCGCCCGCGCTCACGATGAGCACCACCACGACCATGTCCACCACGGAGAGCGTGTGGCGGTACGTGCTGATGGTCTGCCGCGTGAAGCTCACGGTCGAGACGCCGGCGATGTCGTGCAGGGCATCCGACGTGCGCGACTCCGCCTTGGAGCCGCCGGTCACGCGCGCGTACACGGTGGAGAAGGACGGGGTTGCCCCCATGGCGCGCCTCCATGCACGCCGGCCCACGTACACGTAGTTGCCCACGTAGTTTTCCGCCACGGCGTCCACCTTGAGCCGGACGCCCTTGCCCGTGGCGTTGCCCACGTCGTCCTGCCGGTACAGGACGATGGTGTCGCCCGCGCGGATGCCATAGAGGCTCGCGAGCTTCTCCGTCACCACGACGCTGTCCTGCCCAAACGCGATTGCCGCGCCCGACGTGCGGTCGCGCAGCGTCACGGCGGATGCGAGCTTGGACGCCGTCTGCGGCACGACCACGCTCACGCGCGTCTTGTCCGTCGCAGCGGAGGAGGAGCCCGTGCCGCGTGCGAGCATCGTGTCCGTGTGCACGCGGACGATGCCAGTCGCGTCGCCCTTGGAGCGCAGGCACGCGATGGCGGAGTCCACGTCCGCCTGGGCCGCGCCGTCCGCCAGCGTGACCGTGGCGTTATAGCGCACGATGGGACCGAACTGCCTGTCGATGATGTCCCAGATCGAGTCGTGCAGGCCAAAGCCCACGAGCAGCAGCGCGGAGCAGCCCGCGATGCCCGCGAGCGTCATGAGGAGCCGGCGCTTGTAGCGGAAGAGGTTGCGGAACGTCACCTTCCACGAGAAGGACAGCCTCCGCCACAGCGGGCGGACGCGCTCGAGCAGGATGCGCTTGCCCGCCTTGGGCGCGCGGGGCCGCAGGAGCGCGGCGGGGACCTCGGCCAGGCTCGCCGCCACGGCCACGAGCGTGGACGCGAGCGTGACGCCCACGCCCAGGCCGCCCGCCGCGAGCGCCGTGCCCACGTCCACCGGCAGCGGGAACTCGAGCGTGGGCACCACGTAGATGACGGAGTACGCGTCCATCACGATGCGCGGCAGCACCTGCGTGAGCACGCAGATGCCCAGCACGGCGCCCAGGCCGCTCGCGAGCAGCGCGTAGCCCAGGTACATGGCCGCGATGCGGCCCTTGCCGTAGCCCAGCGCCTTGTGCGTGCCGATGCGCTGGCGGTCGTCGTCCACGATGCGCGTCATGGTGGTGAGCGCCACCAGCGCGGCCACCAGGAAGAACATCGCCGGGAACACCGTGGCGATGCGGTCGAGGCGCTCCGTGTCGGCCTCGTAGGTCGTGGCGCCCTCGCTCTGGCTGCGGTCGAGCGTGTAGACGTCCGGCGCGGCCATGGAGTCCACCTGCTCCTGCGCGGCCGCGAGCTGCTGCTGCGCGGCGGAGAGGTCCGTGCTCGCGCCGGCCGAGGCCGCCTGCGCGGCGGCTGCCTGCGCGGCCGCCACCTGCGCGTCGAGCCGGGACTGCGCCTGGGACTTGAGCTCCGCGAGCCGGTCCGCGGCCAGGGAGCCCTCGATCTTCTCCACCCGGTCCTTCACCTTGTCTACCGCGGACTCGTACGCGGAGGAGCCGGACACGGCCGCGCGCGCGGAGCCCACCGTGAGGTAGGCGTCCGTGTAGGGGTAGTCCGACGCGAAGGTGGACGCCGTCACGAAGACGTACTGGCCGATGGTGCCGGAGCCCAGGCGCGTGGAGCCAAACGAGCCGGTGTAGGGGTAGTCGGGCGAGCTCACCGTGCCCACGACCTTGAGCATTGTGGTCGAGAGGATCGTGCTCACGTCCTCGGACGCGGACACCACCTCCACGGTCGAGCCGACCTTGATCTTGCGCGTCGCGTCCGCGGAGACGACGCACTCCCCCGCCGCCTTGGGCCAGCGACCCGACACGAGCCGCGCCCGGTTGAGGTAGGAGCCCTTTGAGGACGAGACGGCGTAGGCCGACGTGGCCTTGCTCTTGCGCGCGGCGTCCGCGTCCACGGACGTGACGCGCACCGCGACCTGGTCGCTGCCGAGCTTGCACACGACGTCGGCCGTGCGCGAGGCCATGACCTGCGAGACGCCCTTGACCTTGGAGAGGCGCTCGACCTGGGCGTCCGAGAGGCCCTTGGTGGAGACGACGCGCAGGTCCCAGAGGGCGCTGCCGTCGTACCAGCGGTCCGCCGCGGCGCGCATGTCCGGGCCGCACATCCGCAGGCCCGCATAGAAGCCGCAGCCCAGGGCCACGATGCACATGATGGCCAGGAAGCGGCCGAGGGAGCCGCGGACGCTCCGGACGAGCTCGGTCATGTACGCGGAGCGGGCCATGGGCTACCACTCCACCTGGGAGGCGTCGCTCGGGTGGTCGTTTGTCTCGATGGAGGCGGCACGCCCTTCTCGCACGTGTATGACGCGGTCGGCCATCTGCGTGAACGCGAGGTTGTGCGTCACGATCACGACGGTGCGGCCGCCCGCCTTGCAGCTGTCCTGCAGAAGCGAGAGGATCTGCTTGCCCGTGCGGTAGTCGAGCGCGCCGGTGGGCTCGTCGCACAGCAGGAGCTTGGGGTTCTTGGCGAGGGCGCGGGCGATGGCGACGCGCTGCTGCTCGCCGCCGGAGAGCTGCGCCGGGAAGTTGTCGAGCCGGTCGGCGAGCCCCACCTGGGCGAGCACGTCCGCGGCGGGCAGCGGGTCGCGGCAGATCTGGCTCGCAAGCTCTACGTTCTCGAGCGCGGTCAGGTTCTGCACGAGGTTGTAGAACTGAAAGACGAAGCCGATGTCGTGGCGGCGGTACTGCGTGAGCTCGCGCTCGCCCATGCCGCTCACGAGCTGGCCGTCGAGCCTGATCGTGCCCGACGTGCAGGAGTCCATCCCGCCCAGGAGGTTGAGCACCGTGGTCTTGCCGGCGCCCGAGGGACCCACGATCACGGCGAGCTCGCCCTTCTTTATCGAGAAGCTCATGCCGTCGAGGGCGCGGACCTCGACCTCGCCGGTGTGGTAGACCTTGCTGACGTCCTCGAACTCGACAAAAGACATGGCGCACCCCCTGCACGCATTGTCCCACGCGCAGGGGGTGCTCTTTCCTACGGTTCAACGGACGGTACGAAACGACGGCGCTGCCGCCCAACTGTCGGCTTGACGATGCGGTTCGACCTTGGGCGCTACTCGCCGCGCCTGGCGGCCTTGCGTGCCTTGCGGGCGTCGCGGCGCTGCGTGAGCCCCATGTAGAACAGGGCGACGCCCACCAGGAGGCCCACGGTGAGCACCATCATGCCCGCGATGGACGGGAAGGTGTTAGAGAGGTAGAGCACGAAGCCCGCGACCACGACGACGATGCCCAGGAACATGAAGAGGCCCGCGTGGCCCTTGCCGGCGGCCTGCTGCGGAGTCGCGCCGAACTCGGCCCTCACGCCGCTGTCCGCGGCCTCGGCCGCACGCAGGAAGGCGGGCTCCTCTCCCCACTCCGCGGCGTCGGCCACGTCCTGGCAGAGCTGTGCCACGCCGCCCTCGTGCAGGCCCTTGAGGTGCGACTTTGCCGCCTCCCAGGCCGCCTTGGAGGCGTCCGTGGTCGCGACGGAGGCGGGCACGGCGGAGAGGAGCTCGGCGTCGGCGGTCGCGCCGCCGAGGACCAGCACCTCGTCGCGGCCGACGTCCAGCCTGCGCATGAGCTCGCGCGCGCCGTCCGCGCGCGTGGTGGCGCGCGTCGGCAGGACCATGCCGTCGGCCACGAGCTCGGCACCGTTCCTGAGCACCGCGTTCTGCAGGCAGGACTCGTCGCCCCCGAGGAGGGCGAGGGCGTCGGCGCGTCCGCGCGCGCTCATCGGGGCGAGGCGGATGCCGGCGTGCAGCACCTGGTGGAGCTGCGCGATCGTCTGGCGGTCGAGCGGGCGGCCGTCGCGGGTTCCGAGCGCATGGTCCATGTCAACGAGTACGAGCCTAATCAAGCGGAAGCCTTCCTCTTGGGTCCAATGCCTGGGGTATCGTTCCCCAAATGATGACATCATCCCTCAAGACGGCGTACCGCGCAGACATCTGCAGAAAAGAGGCATCAACGGGTGGGGACGTCAAGCTCACCTCACATCCGCATCCGCGCGAGGCGTCTGGCGCAGGAGTTGATTCGACTCAGTTGCATCCAGTCGAGGGTTTTGTGTGTTTCACGGACCAAAGTGGAGCCAACGGAAGACCCCGCGCCACTCCATCACTGTCCGAAACGCACAAAACCCTGCTGGCCGTTAGGCTGCCACAAGGTTTTGTGTGCCCGTGGCTCAGAGCTCGGTCCCATCCGCACTGCCAAAACGCACAAAATCCCAGGCACGATGCAACCGCGTCAAATCAACTCCCGAAGACAGCGCGTGCTAGCCGCGATGGTTGGGGTCTTCCCCCTCGGCAGCGCCGTCGTCCCACGTCTTGGGCGGCTCGTACTCGCCGCGGCGCAGAACCTCCTCCTCGCGCTCGCGCAGCAGCTGGCGGTAGCCGGGCAGTGGGTCGAACGGGATGAAGATCTTCGCGCGCTCGGACATGGGCATGTGCGGCCGCGCCACCACGTGCCCGCCGTGCGCGCCCGGCGCCTTGCTACTCCCCACTACGATGGCCCCCAATCTGTCCGTTGCGCTCGACCTGCGTCGCCTCGGGAAGGAGGTCGATGCCCTTGAGCAGCGAGTTCTTGCCAAACTTGTGCTTGATGGCACTGATGGCCTCCTGGCGCTTGCGCTCCCGCTCGAGCTTGGCCCCGTCCTCGAAGAGCCCCATCTGCACGCCGCTGTCCTCGGGCACCACGCCGCCTAGGGACATCGTCAGCCGGTGGATGGGCCGGTCCGGGTCGGCCACGCGCTGGTACAGGTCGACCACGGCCCGCAGGATTTCCGCGCGCGAGTTCGTGGGCGGCTCCAGGCGCTCGGACCCCGCGGTCGAGAACTCGCCCCAGCGGGCGCGCATCCCGTGCTCCCCCACGCGGCCCTCCGCGGCACCCGCCGTCATCTGCCTGCGGAGCTCGTCCTTCTCGCCCGGCGTGAGACGGTAGCCCACCATGAGCGAGACGCCCGTGGCCACGAGCCCCTGCTCCACGAGCTTGAGGGCCAGGTCGTCCGCCATCTCCTTCGCGACCACCAGGCCGCCCGCGTGGTCCTTGTCGCAGCCCAGCACCTGACCGGAGGAGAGCGACTTGTCCTTGGAGCGGTACGCCTTGATGTCCGCGATGGTCACGGGCTCGCGGCCCCACGCGTGGTCGATCAGAATCTCCGCGTCCACGCCGAACATGCGGTACAGCGGCTCCTGCGGGTACACCGCGAGCTGCCCCATCGTGTGGATGCCCAGCTCCGCGAGCCGCCGCGCGTAGCCGGGGCCGATGCGCCAGAAGTCCGTTATGGGGCGGTGCGTCCACAGCGTGTCGCGGTACGACTGCTCGTCCAGCACGCCAAAGAAGTCCGGGCTGTGCTTGGCCGTGATGTCCAGCGCCACCTTGGCCAGGTACAGGTTGGTGCCCAGGCCGCACGTCGCCGGGATGCCCGTGGTGCGCACCACGTCCTCGCGGATGCGCTCGCCCAGCTCGCGCGCCGTGCAGCCATAGAGCCCCAGGTAGCCCGTCACGTCGATGAACGCCTCGTCGATGGAGTACACGTGCATGTCGTCGGGCGAGACGTAGCGTAGGTAGACGGAGTAGATGTCCGCTGAGCGCTCCATGTACAGGCGCATGCGCGGCGGCGCGATGATGTAGTCGAGCCCCTCCGGGATCTCGAACAGGCGGCAGCGGTTGCGTACGCCCTTCGCCTTGAGCGAGGGCGAGACGGCAAGGCATATGGTCTTGCTGCTGCGCGTCGCGTCCGCCACCACCAGGTCCGTGGTCATGGGGTCGAGCCCGCGGGCCACGCACTCCACGGAGGCGTAGAAGCTCTTGAGGTCGATCACCAGGTACTGCCTCTGGCGAGAAGGACGTGCCGTCCCTCCCGCCGCGCTCCCCTGTGCCGCCACGCTAGCCCTGGTAGACGATCTTCTGCTTGGTGGCCTCGACGGCCTCCTCGCCCAGGAAGTGGCGCACCAGCTGCAGGCCCAGCTCCACGGCGGTGCCGAGGCCCTTGCTCGTGGTCACGTTGCCGTCCACGACGACCGGGTCCTGCAGCACCGTGGCGCCGTGCTCGGAAAGCACGTGCTGGAAGTTGGGGTTGCTCGTGGCATTGCGACCCTCGAGCAGGCCGAGCTCCGCCAGGATCGATGGCGCCGCGCAGATGGCCGCCACCGGGCGGCTGCTCTTCACGAAGTCCGTCACGGCCTTGCACAGCGGCTCGCACGCGCGGAGGTTCTTGGTGCCCGGCATGCCGCCGGGAAGCACCAGCATGTCGTAGTCGTCAAAGCTGAAGCCCTCGTCCGTGATGGAGGCGTCGCACACCACGGTGACCTCGTGGCTCGAGGTGACGGCGAGGTTGCCCGTGATGGACACCTTGTCGCACGGGACGCCCGCCCTGAAGAGCAGGTCCACCAGCACCAGGGCCTCGCACTCCTCGAGTCCGTCCGCAAAGAAGACCGCCACGCGCTTGTCGGTTGCCTGCCTGAACATGTGAGCCTCCCCCTGCCCCGTCGGGGCCTCAAGTTGGAATTCTCGTTCTTCTCGTCCGTACCACACGAGCATAGCATCCGCGGCGGACACGCCGCCGCGGGCCGGATGCCACGCGCTCCCGCTACTCGCTCCGCAGCGACTCCACCGGGTCGTTCTTGCTCGCCTTGGTGGAGGGGATGAGCCCGCCCAGGAACGTCAGCAGCACGCTGATACCGATGAGCGCGAGCGCCGCCTGCCAGGGCAGGATCATGATGTTGGGGATGTTCTTCCACTGCAGCACGAAGTGGTTGACGGGCACCTGCGCCACGAGCACCACCAGGATGGCGAACACGCCCGCGATGAGGCCCTCGATGATGGTCTCAGCGTTGAACACGTTGGCCACGTTGAGCTTCGAGGCGCCCATGGCGCGCAGCACGCCGATCTCCTTCTTGCGCTCCAGCACGGATATGTAGGTGATGATGCCGATCATGATCGAGCTCACCACGAGCGAGATGGACACGAAGGCGATGAGCACCATCGATATCATGTTCACGATGTCGGACACGGAGCTCATGAGCGAGCCCGCCACGTCGGAGTACTGGATCTTCTGGTCCGCGTGGCCCGCCGCGGCGCGCTTGGCGTTGTAGCGGTCGATGAACCTCAGGACGGCCTCCTTGTCGTCAAAGCTCTTGGGGTAGATCTTGACGGCCGAGGGGTCGGAGGCCTCGGCGTAGCCCAGCTTGCTCAGGTTGTTGTCGTACGTGAGCTGGCTGGCGTTGACGTAGTTGTTGAGGAGCGAGCGCAGGTCCTCCTGTGTCATGTTGACGTGGATGGCGCTCTTGAACGCCGCGGGATCCACGGAGAACCCGTTCTGAAGCGCGCTCGTGAGCGTGGACATCTTCTGGGATATCTGGCTCGATATCGTGCTGGCGAGCTGCGTGCCCATGGACTGCGTCGCGGCCTCCATCTGGGACTCCATCTGGCTCGCGAGCTGCGTCGCCACCAGGGACGCGGCCTGCTGCATGAGGGAGTCCACCTGCCCGCGCACGTAGTCGGCCACGTAGGCCATGTACTTCTCGTACGTGTCGTTCACCGCGTTGAACGTGTCGTCGCCCAGGCTCTGGCGCAGGCCGTCCATGGCCTGCTTGGCCTCGTCCGTCTGCGCGTAGGTCGCCCACGAGTCGTCCGCGCCCTCGGGTAGCGTCTGGCGCCATGCCACGTAGCCCGTGGCGAGCGTCGTGGCGGCCTGGCTCGCGGCCTGCTGCTGGTCCGGCGTGAGCTCGACCCCGCTCTGCTGCGCATAGGTGGAGAAGGGCGTGACCCCCGCCACGATGCGCTGCACGGTGTCCTCGCTCAGCATCGAGTCGATGGGCGAGGTGTCGATCCTCATGGCGGAGGGGTCGAAGCCGGAGCTGTCGAGGCTCAGGCCGGACAGGTCGATCTGCCCCAGGCTCGCCGTGTCCACGGCGGAGGTGTTGATCGTGAACGCCTTCTTGAGCGCGTCCTGGTCCACCGTGAAGAGCTTGCTCATGTCAAAGGTTCCGGAGGACTTCTGCAGCTCCTCGAAGGTCTTGCCCGTGAACACGTCCACCTTGGGGTTGGCGCGCTGCTCGCGCACGATCTGGGAGGACGCGGCGCGCTGCATGAGCTCGCTCGTGAGGGCCGGCGTGTAGGCGATGCCCTCGCTCACCAGGGAGGTGCGCGACCCGCTCCTGGGCCTGATCACACCCACCACCTTGAGCTTGATGCCGCTGCCCATCTTCTGCTTGAGGTAGGCCTGGTCGTCGCTCATGTCCGTCCACGTGCCCTGCGAGGCGTTCTTCTGGTACAGGTCGGAGGGCGCCAGCACGCTGAAGGTCATGCCCAGCGCGTCATCGTAGGTGAACTTGCGCTTCTTCTGTGTGGAGACGTCCACCTTCTGGCCGCTCGTGGCCTCCTGCACCATGCGCTCCATGTCCTCCGTGTTATAGAAGCCCAGCGCATACAGGGTGTAGTCGCTTATGGATCCCTTGCGGTCGAGCACGAGCACGGCCTCGTCCGCCGCCTTGGGCCAGCTGCCGCGCACCAGCGTCATGTTGTCCCTGAGGAGCGACTGGTCGCTCACGAGCTGCGTAAAGGAGCTGGAGGAGGACGTCCCGGCCATGAGCATCGAGCCCATGGCGCCGCCGGAAAGCGTGCTCGCCACGTCGGAGGGGTTCAGCTGCACGGCCTTGCCCGAGCTGTCGGTCCTAAAGACCTGCGGCGTCACGTCGTAGTCGTACTCCACGGCGTTGGCGTTCTTCCTAACCTGCCCCATGTGCGCGTCCAGGTACTTCTTGAACGACTTGAGGTCGTTGCTCTTGACCTGCGCGAACATGTCCGCCATGACGGAGCGCTGCTTGATGGTGGACCCCTTGCCCGAGGCATCCTTTGCGCTCGCCGCGGAGGCGGACTCCTGCCCCATGGCCTTGCTCAGGTCAAAGCTGCTCTTCGTGATGCTCAGGGGATAGCTCGAAAGCGCGTTCTCCTCCGTGCGGGCGATGTAGTTGTTGACGCCGTTGGAAAGCGCCAGGATCGCCGCGATGCCGATGATGCCGATCGACCCCGCAAAGGCCGTCATGAACGTGCGGCCCTTCTTGGTCATGAGGTTGTTGAACGAAAGCGCGAGCGCCGTCAAGAAGCCCATGGACGCGCGCTTCTCGCCCTTGTGCCGTCTTTCGCGTCCGCCCTCGGGCGAGAAGGACGCGCCCTTCTCCCCCGCGGGCACCGCCGTCGCGCCGGGCATCGCCACGGTCGCATCCGCGGCGCCCGCGGCCGCGACCTCCTCCGGCGTGAGGGGCCGGCTGTCGTCCACCACGCGGCCGTCCTTCACGCGCACGATGCGCGTGGCGTAGTCCTGCGCGAGCTCGGGGTTGTGCGTGACCATGACCACCAGGCGGTCCTTGGAGACCTGCTTGAGGATGTCCATCACCTGGATGCCGGTCTGCGTGTCGAGCGCGCCCGTGGGCTCGTCGGCCAGCACGATGTCCGGGTCGTTCACCAGCGCGCGGGCGATGGCCACGCGCTGCATCTGCCCGCCGGAAAGCTGGCTCGGGTGCTTGTGCAGGTGGTCGCCCAGGCCCACGGCCTCGAGCGCCTCCGTGGCGCGCCGCTCGCGCTCCTTTCGGCCCACGCCCGCGAGCGTGAGCGCCAGCTCCACGTTGGAAAGCACGGTCTGGTGCGGGATCAGGTTGTAGCTCTGGAACACAAAGCCCACGCGGTGGTTGCGGTAGGTGTCCCAGTCCTTGCTTGAATAGTCCTTGGTCGAGGTGCCGTTGATCACGATCTCGCCGGAGTCCGCGTGGTCGAGCCCGCCCAGGATGTTGAGCATCGTGGTCTTGCCCGACCCGGACGGCCCCAAGATCGCCACGAACTCGCTGTCCCTGAAGGCAAGGCTCACGTTATCGAGCGCGACCTGCGTAAAGTCGTCAGTCTTGTAGGCCTTGCGGATGTTCCTGAGCTCAAGCATGCGTTTCCCTTCGGTTTTGACAGGGAAAGCTTACCCACGGGCGGCCGCGGCAGCCGAGTTCAGCTTCGCTTCACCTTTGCCACACACAGCCAAACCAGCGGGCCCCAGGTCCGCACGTAAAGGCGACGGACGAGAGGAACGCGCCCCCTCGCCCGCCGCCACGCCTC
Source organism: Coriobacteriaceae bacterium (assembly GCA_003862195.1). Lineage (GTDB taxonomy): Bacteria > Actinomycetota > Coriobacteriia > Coriobacteriales > Atopobiaceae > Parafannyhessea. Next base: position 154,498 of record QOUO01000001.1, read on the forward strand.
AGCCGCAGGTGTGTGCCGCCTCTGCCGCGTGCCGGCTAGAGCCGGTCGGCCATGTCGAGTACGAGGCGCTCGGTCTTCTCCCACCCTATGCAGGCGTCCGTGATCGACTTGCCGTAGACGCCGCCGCCCACGGGCTGGTTGCCGTCCTCTATGTAGGACTCGACCATGAAGCCGCGGAAGATCTTGGCGATGTCCGCCGAGCGGCTCACGGAGTCGAGCACCTCGTTCACTATGCGGGGCTGCTCCAGCGGGCGCTTGCCCGAGTTGTCGTGGTTGCAGTCCACCACCACGGCCGGGTTCTCGTACTTGCCGTGCAGGTAGGCCGTCGCGAGGCGCTCCAGGTACTCGTAGTGGTAGTTGGGGTAGTTGATGCCGTCGAGCCCCACGTAGCCGCGCAGCAGCGCGTGCGCGAAGGGGTTGCCCGTGGTGTGGACCTCCCAGTTGCGGAAGATGAAGTCCTGGGGCGCCTGCGCCGCGTAGATCGAGTTGAGCATGACCGCGGTGGAGCCGCCCGTGGGGTTCTTCATGCCCACGGGCACGGGGATGCCGCTCGCCACCAGGCGGTGCTCCTGGTTCTCCACGGAGCGCGCGCCCACGGCCACGTAGCCCAGGAGGTCGATCAGGTACTGGTAGTTGCTGGGATACAGCATCTCATCCGCCGTGAACATGCCCGTCTCCTCCACAACGCGCAGGTGCATGTGGCGGATGGCCTTCACGCCCTCCAGCAGGTCGGGCGCGCCCTCGGGGTCGGGGTTGTGCAGGAGCCCCTTGTAGCCCGTGCCCTTGGTGCGGGGCTTGTTGGTGTACACGCGCGGGATCACGAGGATCTTCTCGCTCACGCGCTCGGAAAGCTTCGCGAGCCTCGTGACGTAGTCGAGCACGGAGTCCTCGCGGTCGGCCGAGCACGGGCCGATTATCAGCAGGATGCGGCTGTCCTCGCCGCGGATGATGGAGGCCACCTGGGCGTCAAACGCCGGCTTCGCCTTGGCCATCTCGGGCGATAGGGGCATCGCCTCGCGGATCTCCATCGGTATGGGCAGGCGGCGCTTGAACTCCATGGACATGCGTTTCTCCTCCAGATTTCGCTCGTGCGCCCGGGGGGGCGCGGCTCCCGCCGTGCGGCGGGTTCCGTGATTGTCCCACGAATGCGCCGCGGTTTTCTGTCCGGCAGGTTAACTTTTTCTAACCCTGCCACCGCGATGGGTGCCTTTTTCGCGGCGCGGGACTCCCCCGCAAGACAACGGGTACGATACAAGGGTCACACACGGCACCAACCACGACTGAAGGAGGAAGGAATGGCCTGCACCACCCTACTTGTCGGCAAGGCGGCCAGCTACGACGGCTCGACCATCATCGCCAGGAACGAGGACTCCCCCGGCGGCGTCTTCACCCCCAAGAAGTTCGTCGTCATCAAGCCCGAGGACCAGCCGCGCCACTACCGCTCCGTCCTGAGCCACGTCGAGTTCGACCTTCCGCAGGACCCGATGCGCTACACCTCCGTCCCCGACGCCACCCCCAAGGACGGCATCTGGGCCGAGGCCGGCGTCAACACCGCCAACGTCGCCATGAGCGCGACGGAGACCCTCACCTCCAACGAGCGCGTCCTGGGCGCGGACCCGCTGGTCGAGCTCGTCAAGGCCAAGGGCACCCCCGGCGAGGACGGCTACGAGCCCGAGGTCCCGGGCGGCATCGGCGAGGAGGACATGGTCACGATCGTGCTCCCCTACGCCAGGTCCGCGCGCGAGGGCGTGGAGCTCCTGGGCTCCTACCTGCAGAAGTATGGCACGTACGAGATGAACGGCATCGCCTTCAGCGACGTGGACGAGATCTGGTGGATGGAGACCGTGGGCGGCCACCACTGGATCGCCAAGCGCGTGCCCGACGACTGCTACGTCACCATGCCCAACCAGCTCGGCATCGACGAGTTCGACCTCACGGACGCACTGGGCGAGAAGATCGACCATATGTGCTCGCCGGACCTTGCGGAGTGGATGGACGCCAACCACCTGGACCTCACGCTCGACGTGGTCGACCCGGACGATGAGGACGAGGATGAGGGCGAGGACGCCGACTGGCCCGACGCCGGCCACCGCTTCTTCAACCCGCGCGACGCCTTTGGCAGCCACAGCGACTCCGACCACGTCTACAACACGCCGCGCGCCTGGGCCATGCACCGCTACCTGTGCCCCGGCCTGGGCTGGGACGACCCGACGGTGGGCTGGAACCCCGAGGACGACGACATCCCCTGGTGCATGGAGCCGCCCCGCAAGCTCACGATCGAGGACGTCAAGTACGCGCTGTCGCTCCACTACCAGGGCACGCCGTACGACCCGTACGGGGCCCGCGGCGACGCCTCCACGCGCGGCGCCTACCGCCCCATCGGCATCAACCGCAACGGCCAGCTCGCCGTGCTGCAGATCCGCCCGTACGAGCCCGAGGCCTGCCGCGCCGTCCAGTGGATGGCCTATGGCAGCAACGCCTTCAACGCGCTGGTGCCGTTCTTCGCCAACGTGGACTCCACGCCAGAGTACCTGGCCAACACCACGCCGCACGTCACGACGGAGAGCTTCTACTGGGCAAACCGCCTCATCGCGGCCATGGCGGACGCGCACTACAACAGCTGCGCGCGCCACATCGAGCACTACAACGAGGCCGTCACGTCCAAGGGCCACGCGGCCGTGGCCGCGGCCGACGCCAAGGTGGACGGCCGCTCCGGCAAGGCCCTCTCCTATAAGGAGGCCACGCCCGTGCTCGAGGAGGCCAACGAGTCCATCGCGGCCATGCTGCGCGAGCAGACCGACGAGACGCTCTCCAACGTCCTTCTCACCGCAAGCCTCGGCATGAAGAACGCCTTCGCGCTGAGCGACCACTAGCGGGAGCTCCACACACGTCGCAAGTCGGGGGCCGCGCGAGCAACGCGGCCCCCACGTCACGGGAGGAGGGACGCATGGCAGGAGGACGGACGGACGGGTCCCGCGAGCCGTACTTTCTGGACGACGACCGCGAGCGCGCCTACCGCTCGCTCGTGCGCGCCGTCACCAACCTGGGCTACCCCGAGGAGTTCGCCTACGTCATGTCAGGCGAGCTCCGCTCGGAGGGCGCCATGCGCAGGCTCACGTCCTACCTCGTGAACGCGCGTCCCGCGAGCCCGGAGGAGATCGTGGACGAGATGCTCGCCATCGTCCAGAACCGGGACGCCTGGGTTGAGCACCAGATGCGCGAGCAGAGCAACGCCCGCCTCACGCAGTGGTACAACCGCCCGGACCGCCCCGAGCCGGAGCCCGGCGACGCGGACGGCTCGGACGAGGGGCCGGCCGCACAGGGCGGCTCGTGGCAGGGCGGCGACGCGAACCAGGACAACTAGCGGCGCACTGGCGCGGCACCAAGGGAATTATCGAGGGAGAAGAGCATGGCACAGGGCACCAAGGCAAACGCGGGCGCGGACGCGCCCCAGTACAGCACCGGCGAGGAGATCGCCAACTCCGTGAGCCACGGCGTTGGCGCGCTGCTCTCGATCGCGGCGCTCGTCCTTCTCATCGTGAGGGCGGTCTCGCACGGCGGCGGGGTGCACCTGTTCGCGGCGCTCCTCATGGGCATATCGCTCGTGCTCGAGTTCCTGTTCTCCACGCTGTACCACGCGCTGCGCCCACGCAAGGCCAAGGCCGTGTTCCGCGTGTTCGACCACAGCGCAATCTACCTGCTCATCGCGGGGAGCTACGCGCCGTTCTCGTTCATCACGCTGCGCGACCACGGCGGCGTCACGCTCGGCATCGCCGTCATGGTCACGTGCGCCGTGGGCATCGTCGCGGAGTGCTTCCTGCGCGAGCGCCAGCCAAAGTGGCTCTCGGCCGCCATCTACCTGGCGCTGGGCTGGCTCGTCATCTTCCACATCGCGGACATCTTTCGCCTGCTGCCCACGCCGGCCTTCGCCCTCCTGCTCGCGGGCGGGCTCAGCTACACCGTGGGCTGCGTGTTCTACGTCATCAAGAAGGTGCCGTACTTCCACTTCATCTGGCACCTCTTCGTGCTCGCGGGTGCCACGTGCATCACGCTCTCCGCGCTGCTCTACGTGGTGTAGGCCCACAACAATGCCCGCCAGGCGCGTCGCGCCTGGCGGGCTTTTTGCGTTAGGCCAGTTGCATTGTCGCGCTAGGCCAGCTTGATGCCCATGAGCCAGCCCCAGCGCGGGGTCACCGTCGTGCCGTAGTAGGATATCCACTCGTTCACGTTGATGGTCCTGATGTAGCCCACGTTGTCCATCATCACGCCGCCGCCCACGTAGATGCCAATGTGGCCGTAGATCCTGCCCGCGGCGGTGTGCGAGTGGCTCGAGACCGCCACGATCATGCCGGGCTTGAGGTCTCCCCTGTTGGAGCTCGTGCACCAGGCGTTGTACATGTCGCAGGCGTTGCCGCTGGCGTATCCCAGGCCGGCGTTGTTGAACACCTGAGAAACCCACATTGCGCACAGTCCCAGGCCGGGCGAGGGCGTGCTGTGGCAGGCGTTCACGACGGCCTGCTGCGAGCCCGTCGTCGCACCGCCGTCGCTGATGGTGCCCGTCACGTTCGAGGCCGCGGCACCGGAGCTCGCCCTTGCCGCCGCCGCGGCGGCCTTTGCGGCCGCGGCCTGCTCGGCCTTCTCCTTCGCCATGGCCTCCAGCTCGCTGTCGCGCTGCGCCATGAGCTGCTTCTGCTGGTCGTTGAGGTCGCTCAGGATCTTCTGGGTCTCCTGCTGCTTGGACTCCATCTCCTTGAGCTGCTGCTTCTGCGTCGCACTCAGGGTCTCGAGCTGGGCCTTCTGCGCGCTCAGCGTGTCGCGCTGGCTCTCCAGGTCCTCCTTCAGCCCCTTTACCTCCTGGATCATCTTGCTGTCGGACTCGCTGATCTTGTCCATGTAATAGACGTTGGACTCGAACTCCTCAAAGGTGGAGGACGAGAAGAGCACGTCCAGGGCGCTCGTGGAGCCTGACTGGTAGTCTGCGGACATGCGCTTGGCGAGGCGCTCGCGCTTGGTCTTGAGCTCCTTCTCCTTCTTGTCGATGCTCTTCTCGACGGAATCGATCTTGTCCTGCGTCGTCTCGATCTGGTCGAGCGTGTCCGACTGCTTCTTCGAGAGGCTCTCGTACTGCGCGGCGATGTCGTCGAGCTCCGCCTGCACCTTCTGGACCTGCTTCTCGTTGGCGTCGATCTGGGAGTTCGTCGCGTCGACGTCGCTCTGGTCCACCGCCAGGGCCGCATGCGGCGCAAGCGTCGCCAGCCCGGCACCAAGCAGCAGCCTGAGCGCGCTGCGACGCGTGAGGTTGTTGAGCTCCAAGGCGTCCCCCGTTTCGTTTCGTTTGATCTGCGTTTGGGCGCGTTTTTCACACGCCACCACATGCTAGCGCCACGTGCGCCGTGGCCAGCGAGTCTCCGTAACTTTACCACTGCGCGCCCCGCTTGCGAGCGCGGCTCGACCGTCTGCCGACGGAACGATTGCCCCCGCTTACGGAAATCAGCTCGTAACCCCAAGGAAACCAATCCCACACAAACCTACAATCGAGCTTTGTGTTCCGAGCGAGCCGCCTGCGGTGGGACGGCAATCGCCACTTTGGACGCCGCGTGGCACCGGGCGTGGCAGACGGAAGGGGGCTCGCACCATGAGCGGCCCAGACACGGGAACGGCAGGTTTGGACGCGGGCGAGAAGAACATGCCCCAGGACACGGGGCGGCGTGCGCGCAAGAAGCGCAAGCACCAGATGCTCTCGTCCTACACCATCCTCCTCATCATCACGGTGGCCATCGGCATCCTCACCATGGTCATGGCGCGCTTCACGCCCGCCATCAAGGCGGTCAAGGTGTCGGACATCATCAGCAGCCCGGTCAAGGGCGTGCTCGACGGCATCGAGATCTCGCTCTTCCTGCTCATCTTCGGCGGGTGCATGGGCATCGTCAACAAGGTCGGCGCCATCGAGACCGGCATCCGAGCGCTCGTGAGGCACCTCGAGGGCCGCGAGCTCGTGCTCGTCCCCGTCATCATGGCGATCTTCGCGGTCCTGGGCTCCGCCTACGGCTTCTGCGAGGAGACCATCCCGTTCTATGCGCTGCTCGGCTCCGTCATGTACCTCGCCGGGTACGACACGATGGTGTCGTCCGCCACGGTGCTCTTCGGCGCGGGCGTCGGCTGCCTCGGCTCCACCGTCAACCCCTTCGCCAACGGCGTCGCCATCGCCACCCTGCACGACAAGGGGATCGAGTGCAATCAGGTCGTCATCATCGCGCTGGGCGCCATCCTCTGCGTCATGGCGTACTGCGTCTCGCTCTTCTTCATCCTGCGCTATGCCAAGAGGATCCAGCGCGACAAGGGGTCGTCCATCCTCTCGCTCCAGGAGCGCGAGGCATGCGAGAAGGACTTCGGCAGCAACGGCGGCAAGGCCCTTCTCACCAAGGAGAACTCCACCCTCTCGCGCACCCAGAAGGTCACCCTCGTGCTCTTCGCGCTCACGTTCGTGGTCATGATCTGCGGCTTCGTGCCCTGGAAGGACTTCGGCGTCAACGTGTTCGACGCGGGCGCCTCCTCGCACGAGGAGACCACGCAGCTCTCCGGCAAGCAGATCGAAAGCGACTGGAACGGCAACGACGACATGACGGGCGACTACGGCGAGATCACGTCCGTCTCCAAGGGCACGAGCGCCAAGACCACCCAGACCGTGGAGGACTCCCAGAGCTGGACCGGCTGGCTCACCGGCTCCTCCATCGGCGACTGGTACTTCAACGAGGCCAGCACCTGGTTCTTCGTGATGGCCATCGTGATCGCGCTCGTCGCGCACCTGTCCGAGGCCGAGGCCGTGGACGCCTTCATCGGCGGCGCCGGCGACATGGTGGGCGTCGCGCTCGTCGTGGGCCTCTCGCGCTCCATCGAGCTCCTCATGAACATGTCCGGCCTCGACCAGCTGATCCTCACCTCGGCGTCGCACAGCCTCAAGGGCCTCTCGGCCATGGTCTTCACGCCGCTCTGTTACCTGGTCTACCTGGGCCTCTCCGTCATCATCACCTCCACCTCCGCCCTGGCGTCGGTCTCCATGCCCATCATGGGGCCGCTGGCTCAGGTCCTGCACTTCTCGCCCGACGTCGTCGTGATGATCTTCGTCGCGGCCAACGGACTGGCCAACCTGTTCTCGCCCACGGCCATCTTCCTGCCGGGCCTCATGCTCGCGCACGTGGGCTACGGCACGTACCTGCGCTGGGCGTGGAAGCCCATCCTGGTCATAGGCGTCCTCTCCGTCGTCATCCTCACGGCGGCCATGATGATCCTCTGACCCAAACCCCACACGGCGCCGGTCCATACGGTGCCGACGCGTCTTGGCAGCGCCTCCCGGGAGCCCCGCAGCGGGTTTCCGGGAGGCGCCTTCAGTTGGCCAAAAGCTCGTGTCCAGCTTGCAAGAAGCATTGCGCCCGTCGCATGTCACCGCGCCCACCTGCGCTTACGCAGGGTTGTGAAGCGGTATCACTACCGTGACGGCCGCAGCCGATGCGGCGCCACCAAGGCGAGGGAGAAGAACATGGCCAGCCAAGACAGCAAGGGTCACGCCAACCGCAACACAGCCCTGCCGACGGCGCGCGGGACGAGGCCCCGCGACTACGCGGAGTTCCTCCGCAGGGCGGGCGCCGTCGTGGTGACGGGCGCCCTGCTCGCCACGCTCGTACCGGCACCGGCCATCGCGGCGGAGTCCTCCACCGCCTCCGGCACGTCCGCGACCGCCACGCAGCCCGGCTCCGGCACGCCCCCCAGCAAGCCCTCCGGCTCCGGCCAGGGCGGGGGCGGCGCCAACACGCAGAGCTACGACTACACGGGCAGCTACTCCGCCACACTCGCCGCCAACGGCCAGAGCGTCAGCTCCAAGGGCAAGTCCCTCTCGTCCACAGAGTCTGGCAAGAACGTGGCCCTCGCCCAGAACGGCGGCACCCTCACGCTCACCAACCCCACGCTCGCCAAGTCCGGGGACGACGACAACGGCGACAACTGCAACTTCTATGGCGTCAACTCGATCCTGCTCGCCGTGGGCTCGGGCTCCAAGGCGCAGGTCTCCAAGGGTACTCTCTCCGCCACGAGCGAGGGCTCCAACGGCATCTTCGCGACGGACTCCGCCACGGTCTACGCCAACGGCACCACCATCAGGACCACGGCGGGCAACTCGCGCGGACTCGACGCCACGTACGGCGGCACGATCGTCGCCAACAAGATGGTCATCTCCACCAAGGGCGACCACAGCGCGGCGCTCGCCACGGACCGCGGCGGCGGCAACGTCTCCGTCACCAACTCCACGCTGACCACGGCCGGCTCCGGCTCGCCGCTCCTGTACTCCACGGGCGACATCGAGGTCAACAACGTCACGGGCGCGGCCTCGGGCAGCCAGATCGCCGGCATGGAGGGCCTCAACACCATCCTCGTCAACAACTCCACGCTCACGAGCACCCAGACCGGCAAGACCGCGTCCGACCCCGTTGCCAACGGCGTCATCATCTACCAGTCAACCTCCGGCGACGCGGACACCACCACGGGCGAGAAGGCCACCTTCCAGGTCGCGAACTCCACCCTGAGGAGCTCCATTACCTCGGGTTCCATGTTCTACTGCACCAACACCACGGCGAGCATCGTCCTTTCCAACACGAAGCTCGACTTCGACTCCGACAAGGCGGACCTACTGCTCGCCACGGGCAACGACTCCAACAACTGGGGCAGCGCGGGCTCCAACGGCGCCACGGTCACGCTCACCGGCATCGGCCAGACCATGACCGGCAACATCGAGGCCGACACCATCAGCCAGGCGGACGTGTACCTCACCAAGTCCAGCACCTGGAGCGGCGCCGCTGCCATCAAGAAGAACGCCACGGGCTCCACGTCCGAGTCGCCCCTCAACGTGCACGTGGACAAGACCTCCACGTGGGTCGTGACGGCCAACTCCACCGTGTCCAACCTCACGGTCGCCAAGGGCGGCAAGGTGGTCGACTCCAACGGCAGGACCGTCACCATCGTCTGCGACGGCCAGACCGTGGTCGAGGGCACGTCCGACGTGACGGTCACCGTCAACGGCACCTACTCCACGGACTACGACTCCTCTGGCGCGGGCACCCTCGCGACCAGCACGATCGACCGCTCCGCGTTCGACAAGGCGTTCGGCACGAGCACGTCCTTCTCCATGAAGACCGCCTCCTCCAAGACGACGTCCTCCAGCACGTCCGGCAGTTCCTCCAACGCGGACGCCTCGAGCAGCTCCGCCACCGCGGCGTCGTCCTCCGACGGCGGTGCCTCGGTCCAGCAGTTCTTCGCGGCCATCGTCTCGTTCTTCAAGGGACTCCTCGGCCTCGGCTAGCCGGCTAGGCAAGCCCCAGCAGCCCGGCAGCGTCAGCCTCGCCCAGCGCGAGAGCGACCCAGCACCCCACGCCGAGCGCCGGCCCCCACGGAAAGACATCCCCAACACACGGCGCCCGCACGTCACTTCCCCCCGACGTGCGGGCGTCCGCTTGCGTGCGCCCAAGCCGCCGCCACCCGAGCGGCACGCGCACCCACCGCCTCCAGACAAGTGCAAGCCCCACGCCGAGCGTGCAGGCAAGTGCAAGCATGAGCGTCATCTGCGCGGGGCCAAGGTACAGGCCCGCGACGCCCACGAGCTTGACGTCGCCCGCGCCCACGCAGCCCTCCCCCAGCAGGCGTGCCACCGCGAGCGAGAAGGCCATGGCGACGCCCACCACGCCCGCCGCCACGAGCACGCGCCCCGTCGCCCCCAGAAGGGCCGCCGCGAGTCCCATGCCCCGCAGCAGCCCGTCCCACACGAGGCAGGCCACCCGCACCGCCGCGGCCACGGCAAGGCACCCGTTGGGGATGCGCATCCACGCCAGGTCGAAGGCGGACGCCCACACCAGGCAGCAGCACAGCACCAGCGCGGACGTCGCCTCGCCGGGCTCGGGCCACGCGGGGGTGCCGCCCCCGCCCGCGAGCGACCATGCCTCCACCCCCACCACAATGGCGCCCGCGAGCGCACCCGCAAGGCGCCCCATCGCGCCCGGCCTTGGCACCCCGTCATCACCCGTCAGACCGGCGCCCCACGCGCACGCGGCCCGCACGGACGCCTCCCCCACGCCGGCTCCAACGGATGCCGCGACCACAACCGCAAGCGTCCAACACGGCCATTCGCCCCACACAACAAGCCCGCCCATACGCCCTCCCATCCGTCGTGCCTCGGGACGGGAGATTCTACGCGCCGCAGGCCACCGCGCGTAGGTTAAATTCGCGATAACAAGAGTTGACGTGACGCGGCCCGCGATACAATCGCAAGACAACGCCGCAGAGCCACTGCCTGGCGTGGGACATTCGAGGAGGTCGCCATGGGCGATGCGCCGCAGAATCCACAGGACGAGCTTCACAGGAAGCTGCAAGACTTACGCGCATACCTGCGCCAGCTCGGCAGCGTTGCGGTTGCGTTCTCCGGCGGCGTCGACTCGACCTTCCTCACCAAGGTCGCGCACGACACCCTGGGCGACCACATGATGGCCCTCACCGCGAGCATCCGCGGCTCGCGTCCGCAGGAACTGACGGACGCGAGCGAGCTCTGCAAGCGCCTGGGCATCCCCCAGGTCGTGATCGAGTACGACGAGCTCGAGGTCCCGGGCTTTGCGGAGAACCACCCCGACCGCTGCTACACCTGCAAGCACGCGCTCTTCTCGGAGCTCAAGCTCGTCGCGGACGCCAACGACCTGCGCTTCGTGGCCGACGGCACCAACCAGGACGACCTGGGCGACTGGCGGCCGGGCCTCAAGGCCCTCGAGGAGCTCAACATCAAGAGCCCGCTTCGCCACGCGCACCTCACCAAGGCGGACATACGCGCGCTCTCGCACGAGATGGGCCTCCCCACCTGGAACAAGCCCAGCGCGGCGTGCCTCTCGTCCCGCGTCGCGTATGGCGAGAAGATCACGGCCCAAAAGCTCGAGCGCATCGGCAGGGCGGAGGACTACCTCCACGGCCTGGGCTTTGGCCAGCTCCGCGTGCGCATCCACGGCGCGGACGGCCTCATCGCGCGCATCGAGGTTCCCGAGGGCGACCTCGCGCGCCTCATGGAGCCCACGCTGCGCCACCAGGTCGTTTCACACCTGCGCGAGCTCGGCTTCGCCTACGTGACCTGCGACATGACGGGGTTCCGCTCCGGCTCCATGAACGAGGTGCTCGAGCAGGAGTAGGGCCGAACCCGATACAAACCAGCATCCACCCCGCAAGGAGGGCAGAGGTCATGTCGAGAAAAGCATATGTTTCAAAGTGCGAGCCAGCCCAGAGGATGTACGAGTACGACGTGCAGCTAAACGCCACCCCACGCTTTGTGAAGACGGGCGAATACGATATCCGCACGGCCTCGGCTGCCGGCAAGTTCCAGCGTCTCGTGACCGCAATAGAGGCCAGCCCCCTCGTGAAGGCTGACCTCTCCGGTGCAACCGACCGCTCCGTCGCCAGAACGCTTGCGGAAAAGTTCAATAGCTGATAGACATCCCGTTGCGTAGGGATAACGTGCTCAGAAAGTCCCTATGCCTCGCGCAGCCAGAGCAGGCGCCCCGCGCCCCTCGCGATCTTACCCTGCGGAAACTCGATCGCCGCAACGGCACCCTTGGGAAACGGCAGGTCCTCGCCACACAGCCATGCGACCATGTTCCGCATGAAGGGCACGTGGCCCACCGCCACGACCGTACCCGCGTCCGACGCGCGCAGCTCGCTCAGGAACGCCTCGTCGTCTTGGTCGTACAGTGACTCGTGCGGGATGCCCTCGCTCGCGTCCACGCCCAACGCATCCGCCACGACCTCAGCGGTCATCTGCGCACGCACGGCGGGGCTCACCCAGAGCTCCAGCTCGCCGCGCGGCTCGAAGTCCGCAAACAGGCCTGGGTAGGACTTCCTCAGCCGCTCGAGGCCCTCCGGGGTGAGGCGGCGCGCCTTGTCGCCAGCCGCCCCCTTGGGCTCGGCATCCCCGTGACGAACGAGCACCAGCAGGCTGACCATGTCCTTCTCCCCTCCGCCGCGCCATCCGCGGTCGCGGCACAACGCTACTTGTTCTCTATCTTTCCCACGTTCTTGATGAGGATGGACACGTAGCCCTCCGCGTCCGTCGTGAACTCGATGTAGTTGGAGTCGGAGGCGTACTGCGAGGGGAACGTGATCTCGATGCCCGTGTCGGTCTTTATCTTGTGGTTCTTTGCCAGGCGGTTGGCGACGCCGCGCTTGACGGGGACCTCCTCGGGAAGCTCCTTCTCGCGGGACACCTGCTCGTAGCGCTCCTGCAGCTCCGGCTCGTCCTCAAAGACCTTCTTGCCCACGGTCTCCGGCGCAAACGACTCGTCCACCTCAGCGCTCGACTGCACCACGGCCTTGGCGTGGGCGACGGCCTCCGTCACGTTGACGCCGGCCTCCTCGGCCACGTCCGCCACGATCTTCTCGACCGCCTCCACCACCTCGCGGCTCGACGCCTGCACGCTGCACTGGAGCAGCCCCTCGGGGATGACCTGGCGCTCCTGCGTGCCCACGGTGCGCACCTTGTCGTGGAAGTCGATGCTGAAGTCGCCCAGGTCGACCAGCACATAGCTGTCGACCTTCTGCGTGGGGCTCGGCAGCGTGGAGTCCTGGCGCAGGATCTGATTCTGCGGGGCGCCCGTGGCGTCCGCACCCAGGTCGTGGATGAACGCCTGCTTCCTGGGCAGGAGCACGGCCGCAAAGTACCTGCGGCTCAGGTCCTCCAGGTCCGGCGCCTCCGCGGCGGCCTCGGCCATCGCCTGCGCCACCGCGCCGCCACCGGCCTGCTCGGCCTTCGCCTTCATGTCCTGCGTGTCCGTGAAGTCGCACACCAGGAGGTCGCACTCCTCCAGGTCGTCGCAGCGGCGGAGCTCCTCCCACAGGTACTGCGCCACCTGCTGCGACAGCTCCGTGAAGCCCACCTGCCCAGCCACGTAGCCGTGGAGCGCGTCCGCAAAGCCGCTCTGCTCGGAAAACTGGCCGTGCCGGCTCTCCGCGTTCGAGCTGATCTTGCGCATGTATCGCTGCACGTACGACTTGGTTGCGCGCGTGTCCAGGTCAAGCTCACGCTGCGAGAAGGACGTGCTTCCCGACTCGAAGTCAAAGGCATGCAGGATCGCATGGCTGATGTGCATCATGTTCTATCACCGTCTGGCTCTCCCGCGACGGGACCGCCCGCCGCGCCGCTGGTTTGCCGAATCAGGATACCACCGCCGGCGGTGACCATGCCCGCCTAGAGCCTGCGGCCGTACAGGTAGATGACGCCCGCGTCGGGGTCGCCGTAGATGCCGCGCTTCTCCTGGATGAGCCTGAGCCCCTTGTGCTCGGAGAACTCGCAATCGGAGTCCTTCGTCATCATGGTGAAGAAGCCCCTGCAGTTGTGCTCGCAGAAGCGCATCACGGCATCCTCGATGAGGGCGGAGCCGATGCCGTTGTGCCTGTACGCGGGGTCGACCACGCAGAGGTTGAGCTCCGCGTCGCCGTTGCTGTAGCCGCGCGAGATGAAGACGTCGGCCGTCGTGTACATCCTCAGGCGGCTGAAGAGCAGCTCCTCCACGTTGGGACCGCCGATCTTCGCGCGCTTGCGTGCGGGCCCCATCAGGTCCTCGAAGCGCTTCTCCCAGCGCTCGTTCTTCTCTATCGCGCCGTCCTTCGTGAAGCCGCCAAAGCAGGCGCCCACCACCCTGAGCCCCTTCTGGGCCACGATGGAAAACTGCGAGCGCCTGAGCGACCCCGCCGTGAAGACCCTGCCAAAGGTGATGCGGTCGTAGACGCCCTCGACGTCCGAGGCCCACGTGCGCGCGCAGATCCTCGCCACCGCGTCGAAGTCGTCATCCGCAAAGGGTCGGTAGATTACCTCGCTCTTGCTGGTGTCCGTTGGCATTGCGACTTCCCTTGCGACTGTCTGCTAGCAAACGAGTTTGAAATTCATCCACTAGAGAAATTCTTTTTTCTTACCATCAATTTAGCGCATATTCAGCAATCGTGGTACCAGGCGTCTCATGAGCGGTACCGCTATACGGGTGACTGTCTATGCACAATGGTGAGAAATACTATCATGAGGCTCCCGCAAAGGGGAGCCAAAGCAAACGTCCGCGTCCCGGAGCACGAAAACGCCCCAACATGTACACATCGCGTCGAGCGGGCGAGAAGGACGCAAACCAAAGGGGGCGGCACCTTGGCCGCCCCCTCGAGGGGTCTTGCTTTACTTGCCCTTTGGACTCTCCTCCTAACAGAGCATGTCCAATTGACCAACTGAACTCGCCCGGAATCTCGGGGACCTGCGTGACGCTCAACGCCTCATCGGGTGGCGTTCAGGTACCTTCGCGGTCGACCGGTTCTGCCGTCTGTCTGCTCGAAGACCGTGCGAATCTCATTCCGCTGACGATGGGCTCTCTACCTACCCGCTAAGCGTAGACGGGACGCGCGATGCCTTCCGCGAAGGACCGAGGATGGCACTCGTCTCTGTTCACTGGCATCACCTCCCGCTCCGGCCGCCGATCAACTTTACGTGCGGCTCTTTCTTGTCACTGTCAGTATTGCCCAGTTCGGGTGGAAGATGTACACGAATCCGTGTTCAACCGCGCGGACGGTCGCGTTTGGGCGGCAGGCGGTAGCACCCGCCGCCCACGGCGGCTACCTAGGTCTCATCATCCTTCTCGCCCGCGTCGGACGCCGCATTTGCACTGGCCTTGCGCTTGCGCACGACGGCGTAGGCAACGCCCGCGACCACGACCACGCAGACGACCGCGACGACCGTGCCGTTGCCCTGGTCCTGCGACGCGCCAAAGTCTCCGTCAAGCTGCTTGGAGTAGACCGCGGCCGTGAGGTAGCGGTAGTCGTCCTGCTGGTGCGCCTTGTTCGTGAGGGTGTTCGCGAAGAGGGCGATGTCTCGGCCGTCCTTCTGGTAGTCGACGGCCTGGATCGTGTCCTGATACTTCTTGATGTCGTCCTTGGGCATGAAGCCCTCGACCAGCGGGTCGTCCGTGGTCTTGACGAGCACCTTGGAGCCGGCCGGCGCCTTCTTGATGTAGCCTCCGCCATAGCCGTACATGAGGTGGTCGCCCTCGTTGGCGTAGGTCGCCGTGATGATGTCGCCCTTGGGGAACTCGACGGTGCCGAAGGCGTCAAAGCCCAGCCAGTCGCCGCCGCTCGGCGTGAAAGAGAACTTGCCCGCGAGCTTGTAGTCCTTAACGAACTGCAGCGCGTCAGCCGTGTACGCGACGTAGGGCGTGCCGGACTTTACCTTGGCTGCCACGGCCTTGGCATTGACGGGGTACTGGCTGCCCACGATGATGGTCGCCTCGTCCAGGTCGTCTGTCAGCTCGAAGCCCATCTGCTTGGCGAGCGCGAAGTCATCCCAGTTGCCGTTGGTGTTCAGGCGGTTCTCGTAGTCGGCCATGCCCACCTTGTTGCCCGCGGCGTCCTGCTGGAACTTGGCGTACGCCTTGGGGACGTAGGCCTTGATGGATCCGTCGATCCTCTCGGCCGCGGGCGCCTCGTCGGCCTCCGTCACGGTCAGGACGTAGTCGCCCTTGACCTTGCCCAGGTCGTCCGACTTGACCACGTAGTCGCCCTCGTGCTTGCCCTTGGTCACGAGTCCCACGGTCTTGCCGTCCTTGAGCAGGGCGTTCACGGCCTTGATGGCCTCGAGCCCATTGTTCTTGATCACGGCGTAGCCGCCCTTGCCCGTGACCTCGCTCCTCTGCTTGGGGGCCTTGTCGATCTCCTTCATTCCGGCGGACGAGAAGGACCCAGCCGTGCGGATCGTGTCCATGTCGAACCCGCGGAACTGCGAGAAGTTGGTGACAGGCTCGCTGTAGAGCGAATATTGGGTCCAGTCGCTGATGACGAGGTTGGGGTAGAGCGCGCAGTTTGCCATGTTGCGCTTGGCCTGGTGCATGTCCACCACGATCGTGCCTGCGGGGTAGCTCTTCTCCCCCACCTTGACGGCCTTGGTGGTCTGGCTCACCTGCACGTCATTGTGGATGAGGAAGTTTATGGTCTCCGCGGCCGCGGCGCGGTTCTTCTGCAGCTTGGGGTCCATGGGGATGACATAGTACTCCGGGAAGAAGTTTCCGTTGGTCTTGCCGTTGGCGTCCTTGCTGTCACGGGGACGGAACGTGTCCGCCTCCGCGCCCTTCTCGTCCTTCTGGTTGACGTAGTAGGGACGGATGGAGTCCGCGTCGATGTTCTGGACGCCGCGGCGGAAGCGCTCGAGCTGGTTGTTGAACATGCGGTCCTTGTTCTGGGCCACGAAGCCGGCGTTGCCCATGAAGCCGTAGCGCAGCGCGTCGACCGCGTCCGCGGTGCCGTAGGGGGCCTCCACGGTGTAGGCGTTGGTGCCGTGCATCATGGCGTACTGCGGCGTGTAGCTGGTGGACATGTCGTCGAAGGGCGCCTCCCAGAAGCGGGTGCCGTCATCCTCGAGCTTGAGGTAGTCGCGCATGGGCATCTGGACGGAGTTGATCGTGGGGTTGTTGGCGATTGCCGCGCCCATGAAGGCCTCGCCCTGCGCGAGCGCCGTGTCGATGAAGAGGTCGTACTCGTTGTTGGGGTCGTGCGTGGGCGAGCAGGGCTCGACCTGGAACTGCTGGTAGTAGCCGTGGACCTCGTGCAGGGAGATGGGGTCCCACTCGCTGATGAGGCCGCTCATGGCCTGGGTCTCCGGCTGGGTCTGGTACGTGTTGTCGCGGTTGAGGTCGAAGCCGTTGCCGTTGGTGCGGACGTCGTCCGTGCGGGCGTCCACGTTCTCGCTCGGGACAAGGATGTAGAACACGTCGTCCAGTGACTTCGAGGGGTCGAAGGTCTGCGTGTCGGAGTCGTAGTACTTCTCGAACTCCTGGTCGCTCAGGTCGGAGGAGGCGGTGTCCGTGTCCGCGCCGTCGTAGTTGGTGCCGTGGCCCTTGCCGCCGTCGCCGCGGATGTAGCCGATGCCCTGGACGTCGTCCTTTATGAGGTCGCTCCAGACGGTGCGGTCATGGTCCATCTCGGTCTTGAGCTCTGCCTTGCCGTCGGAGGTGAGGCCCGTGGCGCGACGGTACTCGACGGGCTTGTTGGCCACGAGGTCGCGCGCGAACTGTATCACGGCGTCCGAGGCCACGATCTCGTCCGCGTGGACGTTGCTGTAGACGACGGGCACCTTGTAGCTGAGCTTGCCTGCCGCAAGGTCTGCCTGCACGGATGCCGGGTCCTTCTCCATGCGCTGCTTGAGGGCCTGGTAGTCGTCGAGGTCGGACTTCTGCTTGGACACGAAGAGCGCGCGCATCGGACGGCCCTTTGCGGACGTGCCGAAGGTACGCACCTCTGCGTACAGTCCGTTGGCCTTGGCCTCCTTCGCGAGCTTGGGGAGCTCCGCGTCGATGTCCTCCTGCGTGGCGAACACGTCGTAGGGGCGCAGCGTCACGCTTGTCGAGGCGGCCTCCGTGCCGTCGACGTCGCAGGCCAGCTTGTAGGTGCCCACATAGTCGTACATTGACGCGCGAACGAACTCGCGCGAGCGCACGTCGATCCCATCGAGCCCCTCGTAGAGCTCGCGGTTCTTGAACGTCACGACGACGGAGGGGGTGCCATCGACCTCCTGCGCGGAGACCTTCACGTCATAGAGGAAGTCGCGCGACTTGCGGACCTTCTCGTCCGTGGTGATGCCGTTGCCGCCCTCCGCGGCGCCGTCCTTGGTCGCCACGGTCTTCCAGTCGAACAGCTTGCCGCCCAGCCACTGGTTGGGGTAGGTCTTCTTGCTGAACTGCCCCTTGCCGCGGCTGAGCGTCCAGCTGACCTTGCCATCCTTGACGAGCCTCTTGAGCTCGGACAGGCTCTTGCCCTCGACCGGCGCAACCGCCCTGAACTCGCGCCCCTCGATCATGGAGATCATCGGGGTCGACGTGCCGTCGTACGCGGCGTCCGTGCGCGTGAACGTGGCCTTGGACTCGGACTGCGTGGCCGACTGCGACGCCGTGGTCGTGGCGGCCGTCGCCACGGTTGGCGCCACGGCCTGTCCCAAGCTCGCGGCGAGCATGAGGCCCGCGACGATGGCGCCGCCCGCCTTGCGAATAGAAACCATCCCATCCCCCTTAGCAAGATGTGGACCCACGGGAAGGCTGGGGCAGAGTATCCAGTCCTTCTCGCCCTCAAAACGACGGAATTCAGGTTACTTTGATTTGTTTTGTTATGTTACAGATTTGTTTCAGTGCTAGGTGAGCGTTGCGTTTGCGTCGGTGTGCGATGCGTTCGTACCAGAATCAACCGCATTCGCGCGCTGCATGCAATATCCTATATTCTCACGGTTTCACAACGTCTCGGCAGGTCTTTTTCGCAACGCTGCTTTCGATGCGGCCAAATATGCGCAGACATAAAAATCTTTGCGCGGGACGCCGCTGCAACGCTCACAATGGAGGGGTGAGAAGAGCGTGGCGCCGCGGCCCGCGGCGCGGATTGGGGTGCAGCATGAACAGGACGGCCACGTACGGTGTGGCGAAGGACGGCCGCGCGGTCTACAGCAACGCGTGGCTCAGGCACAGCTTCTACCTGGACGCGTCGCAGCAGCGCACGTGCACGATGTACCGGTCGCGCTACGTGCTGGGCGTGGCGGCCGGCGCGCTGGTGTGGGTCTTCACCAAGAGCTTCGTCGCGCTGGTGGCGGTTCCCGTCGCCCTCATCCTGCTGATGAGCTACCTGTTCTACTATCACTTCCTGACCAGCCTCGAGGTCGCCCCGGACGACGACGCGGCGCTGCCCGTCCGCCGGCGCATGAGCCTCGTGCAGGGAATCGTGTACGGGCTCGGCGGCATCGCGTGCTGCTGCCTCATGGTCGTGAACGCGCGCGCCCAGGACTTCACGGGCACCACGCTCACCGTCAACTACGTTGCCGCGGCGGCCGTCGCGATCTTCGGCGTGTGGCAGATGCTGAGGGGCATCGTCGAGCGCGGCTAAGCGCGGGCAGCGTGCGCAATCTTGCAGACTGAGGAGGACGCCATGGCAGAGGACCTTTCCAACATCACGATGATGACCTACGTGCGGGAGACCCCGGACCAGGTCGAGAAGAACGTCGGTCGCAGGCGCGAGCTCGTCGGGCCGCTGGTGGACGAGTTCGCCCGCGGCAAGTACGACTCCGTGCTCGTGATCGCATGCGGGTCGAGCGCCAACGCGAGCCGCTGCGCCGCGCCGTTCATGCGCAAGTGCCTGCAGGCGCCGGTCGTCGTCACCACGCCCGGCACGTTCCTCACCTCGGACTTCCTCCCCGGCGCCAACACGCTGTGCTTCGTCATCTCGCAGTCCGGCTGCTCCACCAACTCGCTCGAGGCGCTCGACCGCCTGCGCGGGGCGGGCCGCCGCGCCATCGGCGTCACGGGCAACCCCGACTCCGACTTCCGCGACCACGCGGACCTCGTGGTCGACTACGGCGTCGGCACGGAGTACGTGGGCTACGTCACCAAGGGCGTGACGACGCTCGCCCTGTTCCTCATGCTCTTCTCACTCGAGGCCGCCCACGACCTGGGCAGGCTGGACGACGCCGCGTACGGTCACATCGTGGACGAGCTCGAGCTCGCACCGGAGCGCCACAGGGCGGTCCAGGCCGCGACGGAGGAGTTCTACGCCGCGCACCTCAAGGACATGCTCTCGATCCAGACCAACTACGTCATCGGCTTCGACCAGGCCTACGGCATCGCCTGCGAGGGCGCGCTCAAGTTCGGCGAGACCATGAAGGTCCCCTCGTTCGCGCTCGAGGCCGAGGAGTTCAACCACGGCCCCAACCTGCAGCTCGACCCCACGCGCACGGTCTTCGTGGTGGACGACATGAACCGCGGCTCCCGTCGCACTCACGAGCTCTACCGCGCCTGCGGATGCATCACGGACCACACGTACCTCGTGACCTGCGGCGACGCCGACGCGCCGGCTGATCCCAACGCCTTCCGCGCCAGCGTGGGCACCATCGGCGAGCCTACGCTCTCCCCGCTCTACATGCTGCCGTTCTTCCAGGTCATCGCGCACCACGCCACCGACGCCCTCGGCCGCTGGGACGACTTCCCCCTCATGTCGGAGTACAAGAAGTGCGCCCCCAGCAAGACGGACCGCATCAAGGACGTCATGCCCCTGCTCTAGCCAGAGGCTCAGACAGGCGCAAACACGTGCAAACACGTACGCGGACGAGAAGAACGAGGGGCCGCCGGTCGGAACGCATCCGGCCAGCGGCCCCTCCCGCGTGCGGCGATGTTGCGTGCGCGGCCTAGATGCCGTCCGAGAAGTCGTCGTCCCCCTCGGGCTCGGGCTGCGCAAGCTCGAACTGCACGACGGACGCCTGCATCGCGTCCTTGGCGAGCTTCGTGAGGTCGTCCAGGCCCGTCACCGCGTCGCGCTGCGTCACGCACTCGACGAGCCCTCCCAGGTTGACGCCCGCGACCACGCGCACGTCGCCCAGAGGCACGCCCAGCGTGGCGGCCGTCTTGAAGGGCGTGCCGCCCACGAGGTCGCACAGGACGAGCACGCCGTCCACGTCCTCGCGGGAGCGGAGCCTCTCCAGCGCCGAGGTCATGTTCTTCTCAAGCTCCGCCGTGCCGGCAAGAGACGTGAAGTCGATCGCCTCGTACGCGTCCTGCGGGCCGACGATGAGCTCGAGCGCGCTCGTGATGCCCGAGGCGAAGTTGCCGTGGCCCGTGACGATGATGCCTACCATAAGACCCTCCCAACGCGCCCGACGGGGCGCGAAAACGTGCGGGACCCCGCACCCCGCGTGCGAGGTCCCGCGACCATGGAACCTAAGCCATCTGCAAGGCGTCCGCTACATCCAGTTGAGCAGCGACATCAGCAGGCCAAACACGATGACCCCGCCGATGACGGCGATGGTGTTGACGTGCTTCTTCTTGAAGAGCCAGTAGATCAGGAACACGGTCGCCAGGGGCAGCACGTTGGGCAGCAGCTGGTTGAACACGGACTGGACCGTGGTGGAGCCGACGCCAAAGACGAGCTTCTTCTGGAACTCGACCGTGACGTAGCTCGGGATCAGCGCGCCGATGACCGTGGTGCCGAGGATGCCCGCGGCGCCGGTGAGGTACTTGGTCGCGGTGCCGACCTTCTCGACCGCCTTGGAGCCAAGGTTGTAGCCCAGGTGCGCGAACCAGATGCGCGAGAAGCCGACGACCAGGTAGATGGCGATGAAGACCAGCGGGCCGAGCACGGAGCCCGACTTTGCGAGCGAGCAGGCGATGCCCGCCGTGATGGGCAGCACGGTGTACCAGAACAGGGAGTCGCCGATGCCGGCCATGGGGCCAAAGAGGCCGTTACGCACGCTGGAGATGAGCTTGCGGTCCGTGCCCTTCTCCTCCATCGCGAGGACCATGCCCTGCAGCAGCGTCGCCATGTGCGGCTCCGTGTTCATGAACTCCATGTTGTAGGTCATGAACTCGCTGAGGTCCTCCTTGGAGTCCCCGTAGATCTTCTTGAAGCCTGGGATCATGTTCATGGTCCAGCCGGGGGCCTGCATGCGCTCGAACGAGAACGCGATCTGCTCGGTGAGCGAGTTGATGCCGAGCTGGGTGATGTCCTTCTTGCTGAGCGTCTTGAGGGGCTCGCCCTTCTTGTTGGTGGGATTAGATGCCATCAGAGTCGCCTCCGTCGTCTATTGCAGCAGTACCGCACTCGTCAAAGCGCTTCTGGTAGCGGTAGTCGATCGCCGCGAGCGCCGCACCGACGATAGCCACGGGCAGCACGTTGGGCATCTTGAGGAACGTCGCCATGATGAAGCCGATGAACAGGTACGGGTAGGTCTCGGGCTTCAGCGTGCTGAGCAGCAGCATCGCGAGGCCGACCGCGGGAAGCACCCCGCCGGCAATCTCGAGCCCGTGCGTGACCCACGTGGGGAACGAGTTGACGAACGCCTGGATGGGCGCCTGCAGCGCGTAGGTGCAGAGGAAGATGACGAAGCCGCAGAACACAGCCTCGAAGATCGTGACGCCCCAGATGAGGCCGTTGAAGTGCTTGACGTCGGCCTCGGCGGCGTACTTGTCGAGCTTGTGCGGCACGAAGGAGTAGACCGTCTTGAAGAGGATTCCGATTCCCTGGGCGAGAAGTGCGAAGGGGTACGAGAGCCCCAGCGCCGTCTCGGGCGTCTTGCCCGTCGTGTACGCGAGGACGACGGTCATGATGCCCGCAAACAGCGGGTCGGGCGGCACGGTGCCGCCGACGTTGGTCATGCCCAGGTAGGCGAGCTCGGTCACGGCACCGCAGGTGACGCCGAGCTCGACGTTGCCCAGGATGATGCCCGTGAAGAACGAGGCGACCATTGGCCTGAACCAATAGAAGGCCTCGGTCTGCTGGTCGAATTGGCATATGGCGCCAACTATGAACAGCAGAAGCCCTTGCACAAGTGTAAGTTGCATGCTTCCTC
>QOUO01000002.1 GCA_003862195.1 Coriobacteriaceae bacterium
CTGCGAATTTACATGGAGCCAGCTATCAGACTCGAACTGATGACCCCCGCTTTACGAGAGCGGTGCTCTACCAACTGAGCTAAGCTGGCAACCGATGGCTGCCTGAACAGCGAATATTTATTATACGGACGTCTCGCGATGATGCAAGCACAAGTTTTCAATTCGCAGAGCGCACAAAACTCTGGGTGGCAAATGATACCCCGCACCACAGGCTTCCAGACCGATGGCAAGGGGACCATTCGTTTTCTACAGCAGGTGCAGGACGCCCCTGACCAGGCGCTCAAAGTCGTCCGCGTGGCGGCCGGCCTCCTCTAGCACGCTCTCGTGCGTGACGGTAGGATCGCCGGACTCGTTGGCGGCAAGCGTCAGGCCAAGCACGTTCATGCCCAGCGCGTGAGCCATGATGACCTCGCACACCGTGGACATGCCCACGTAGCTCACGCCCAGGCCCTTGAGCATCGCGACCTCGGCCGGGGTCTCGAAGGTGGGGCCGAGCATGCCCGCGTAGACGCCCTCCTCCACCGTGATGCCGGCGTCATCCGCAACGCCGCGCGCAAGCGTGCGCAGGTACGGCGTGTAGGCGTCTGCCATGCCCACAAACGGCGTGTCGAGCTCGCGCACGTGGTCCCACTCCGCCAGGGGGTTCCTGCCCGTGAGGTTGATCTGGTCCGTCAGGATGCCCAGGCCCTTGTGGGCGTTGCCGGGGATGCAGCCCGTCGCGCACGCGAAGATGATGTCGCGGCAGCCCAGGTGGTGGGCATGGCGCACCAGCGAGGTGACCTCCGCGGCACTGTAGCCCTGGTACAGGTGCACTCGGCCGGGGTACACGACCACGGGCACGCCGTCGATGCTGCCGATGGTCGCCTCGAACTTGTGGCCGCTGATGGGACGGGCCTCCTTGGGGAAGCCCTCAATCTCGTGATAGTCGATGCGTCGGACGGGCTTCACGAGCTGCGCCAGGTGGCCGAGGCCCGACCCCAGCACGATCGCGACAGGATGCTCGACGGACGGCCTGCAGCTTTCCACAACGTCTTCGGTAACCACGCAGATACCTTCTTCCTCCAAGAGGCGCGCAAACACGCCCGTGCCCCGGGTCAGACTTCCCGTATACGTTCCATCGTAGATGACTCCCACGCCGCAGGAGGGGCTCTTCGCCTTCAGAATCGCAAGCGGCGCGGGATGCGCGTGCACCTTGGCAAGGGATATGCAAGCACCGCGGGCAAAGTCCTCCGTCACGTCCGTGCCGTCGCGTAGCATCACGCGGCCGTCGCGCTGCTCCGCGGGCGGCCTCGGCACGGGCAGCCCGCTGGCAGACTCCGGGCACACGCCCACCACGTCCACCTTGCCGCACAGCTCCCGCACGGCGGCGTTGGGTTTCGCTCCCCCGTCGTACCTGCATGCGGTGCCGCGCAGGCACTCGCTCACTATGACGCGCATGGCCACCTCCCCGCAAGGTCTGCCAACGATTATGGCACGACGTCCGGACGAGAAAAACCGCCGCCTCGGACGACGCCGTCTCGGGCAGCAGCGCGATGCCAGTCGAACCGTCCGCCGCGCCGCCTCGGCATAAAGCACGAGGGCCCCGGAACTTCCGAGGCCCTCGCGAGGATGGCTCATGTTCTTCTCGCCCGTGGTGGGCGCGACGTCGCTCTTAGGCGACCAGGGAGACCATGTTCACCTGGGCGTTGCAGAGCAGTTTGTTGACGTAGTTGGTCCACTCGGTCGTGATCTTGGTCTGGTTGGTCGAGTACTCCTGGTACGCGACGTAGTAGGCGGCCTGCGCGGCCTCGTACGTGGCGGAGGTGGAGGTGATGGTGTAGCTCTTCAGAGCGGTCTCGTAGGTGCCACCCTTGCCGGACCAGGTGCCCTTGGTGGCATCCCACTCGTCGCCGGCGAGGTTGATGATGTACTTGGCGTAGTCCGCGCTGGCGGTCTGGGTGTTGCCGTCGGAGGGCTGGGTCGGCGCGGTGGGAGCGCTGACGGACTTGGTCTTGACGACCTTGTTGCGCAGCTTCTGCATGAGGGCGGACTGCTTGATGAGCTTCTTGACCGTGGACTTGCTCATGCCGTAGTTGGAGGCGATGGTGGCGTAGTCGCTGGAGCCAATCGTGGACTCCGCGTAGGACTTCATCTCCTTGGCGGAGACGGTCAGGCCCTTCTCCTTGGCGGCCTGCTCGATGATCTCGGAGCGCGCGTAGGAAAGGACGCCGTCCGTGGACGGGATCTTGTACGTGCCGTCGCTCTGCTTCTGCGCGCTGAGCGAGGACGTGCTGTTGATGACGTCACGCACGGTGACCTTGTACGTGACGCCCTTGTAGGTGTAGGTGGCCATCGTCGCGTCCAGGTCGCTCTTGGAGACCGTGGTCTTGCCGCTCACGGCACCGCTGCCGGAGGACGCTGCCCCGCCAAACGCGAAGTAGCCGATGCCCAGGCCCACGGCGAGCGCGACGATGGCGCACACCAGCGGCACCACAAACTTGGGAAGCGGCTTCTTGGCCTTGGGAGCTGCCTTCTTGGCGGCCTTGTCAGCCTTCTTTTCGGCCTTCTTGTCAGCCTTGTCGGCCTTCTTGCCGGACTCTTTGGTCTTCTCGACCTCGTCCTTCTCGTCCTTAGCGTCCTTGGGAGTGGACTCCATGCTCATACCTCCAGAAACCGTGGGGCCGCATGGCCCTGACGACGAAACCACTTGACTCTACTACAAATCGCGCGCGGCCACCCCGCGGTGACCGCGTTTGCCACCCAGGCCACACGCTCTGTCAAAACATTAAGGCGACCTTATGGGAGAAGAACGCGCCACCGCGCCAGCTGCCGCCTCGGGACGGCCGCCACCCGTGGCTGCGGCTACTTGTCCTCCGCGGCGTCGATGATTTCCTGCGAGAGGCGCTTGACGTAGTCGCGGCCGTTCTTGGCGTCAAACGACACGCGCTCGACCAGCGCGTCACGCACCTTCTGGGAGATCGTGCCGTGCGCGAACTCGCCCAGCGCCACCAGCATGTCGTGGTACTCCGGGTCGCCGTGGTAGCACTGGACGGCCTCGGCCAGAAGCGGCCACACCGCCTCGGAGAGCCGTGCGGAGTGGCTGCCCACCTCCGCGAGGAACTTGAAGGCCGCGAGCCTCACGATGGCGGAGTCCTCGTCGAACAGGGACGACTCCGCGCCCTCGAGGGCATCCTCCGTCGCGTCCGCGTCCACGGTCGCGAGCGAGGTCAGCGCCTCGAGCACCTGCCAGCGCGTCTGGGCCTCCGGGCGCTCCAGGGCGTCTACCAGGTCGTCCACGTAGGGCAGCACGGCATCGGGGCTCGCCTTCGCGATGGCGGCCACGATCTTGGATGCCTCCTGCCTGCTGCGGCGACGCGGCCCCCCGAGCTGGCTCACGAGCAGCTCCAGGCTCTTCTCGTCCGCGGTCTTGCTATCCTCTGCCATGGCGGCTTCCTTTCCTACGCGCTACTCGCGGAACCCGTCCACCATGACGGTCCCGCTCTTGCTGTCCTGATGAATGTCGATAAAGCCCAGCTTGGAGGCCTCGCGAAGGAGCGTGGAGAACGACCTGTAGCCGTAGCTGCGCTCCGAGAACTGCGGCCGCTTGCGCTTCATGGTGTCCTTGAGGCGCGACGCCAGGATGGCGCTGTCGCTTTCCGCCTGCAGCGCGTCGATGGTCTCGAACAGCAGCTGGTAGCAGGGGTGCTTATCGGGCGCCACGCGCGAGGCGAAGTCCGGCACGCCGCTCGTGTGCACGATGTCCTCGTAAAAGAGGAACTCGTCGCACACCTCCGCCAGAAGCGGGCTCGTGGACTGCTTCATGCCCACGCCGATGACCGTCTTGCCAAACTCCTTCAGCTTGGTCACGAGGGGCGAGAAGTCCGAGTCGCCGGACAGGATGGCGAAGGTGTCGATGTGGTCCTTCGTGAGGCACATCTCCATCGCGTCGACCGAAAGCCTGATGTCCGCGGAGTTCTTGCCCGTGTACGCGCGGTCCGGGATCTCTATCAACTCGATGCCCAGCTCGTGCAGGGGCGTTATCGCATCCTCGAAGCGCTGCCAGTCGCAGTACGCGCGCTTTGCGGTGATGCGGCCCTTGTCGACCAGGCGCTCCAGGATGCGCTTCACGTCAGGCCTGGGGCCCGGCTCCTGGTGCCCGTTCTTCTTGCGCTTGCCGGTTCCAAGCGCGAGGTTCTCGTAGTCTATAAGAACTGCCAGAGAGCTCTGGCTGGATTCGCTCATGTATCACTTGCCTTTCGAACGCTTGCGCGGCGCCCCCTTCGCCTTGCCGGAGCCCTCCTTGGGAGAGTCGTCCGCGACGCTTATGACCTCGGGCATGGGGGTGCCGTCCCTCCTGGCGCGGCGCACGGCCTCGGCGTTGCCGTCCTGCGCGCGGCGCAGCTGGTCCTTATTTACCCTAAAGGCCTTGTCATGAAACTTCCAAGGACCCACGCTCTCGCCAAAGTCCATCTTGAGCGAAGCGATGGCGCCGGCCATGGCGCCAATGGGGATGCCCGCGACCAGCGTGAACCCCGTGAGGCCGATCAGCGCGGACACGAGCACGCCGCCGACCAGGATCTTAAGGTTGGCAATCCAGTACTCGCGCTTGGTGACGCAGCCCTTGGCGAGCTCGCTGCCGATGCGCACGCCGATGATGATGCCGAGCAAGAACAGCATCACGGCCACGATCGCGAGCGCGAAGGCTCCGTTGCCGCCCAAGCTATGCCTCCCCGTTCTGGCTGGCCGTGCGCGTGTGGCTCACAAGCTGCACGCGCTTGCGTCCCGCGGCGGCCTGGGAGGGCGCGTCCTTCTCGCCCGCGGAGTCCTTGTCCACGTAACCGCCGTCGTCCGCGTCCAAGAGCGACCAGTCGAGCCCGGCCGCCGCGGCATCGCCCTCGTTCTGGTACAGGAGCGTCAGCGCCTGCGTGCCCAGCTTGGAGCCGCCGATCTGGCACAGCACGTCGTACAGGTTGAACGCCGTGTCCGCACCGGGCAGGTCCACGCCGATGTCCTCCGCGTCCTTGAGCGCGAGGCCGATGTCCTTGCGCATGTGCTCGTTCAGGAAGCCGGGGCGGTAGTCGCCCACCACGGATTTGGGCGCCAGCCTCTCGAGCGCGGCCGAGTCGCCCATGCCCTGGCTCAGCACGTCGACCACCTGGTCGAGGTCGAGCCCGGACTGCCGCGCCAGCGCAAGCGCGTCCGCGTAGCCCACCATGCACGACGCTAGCGACACCTGGTTGCAGAGCTTGCAGGTCTGGCCGTCGCCCGGCCTGCCCAGGTAGTTGATGCTCTTGGCAAAGGTGTCGAGCACGGGGAGAAGGACCTTGGCCTCCACCTCGGTGGCCCCCATCATGAGCGTGAGCGTGCCGTCCTCCGCGCCCTGCTGGCCGCCCGTCACCGGGCAGTCCACGGCGTGCTTGTTCACGACCTCCGCGGCGTCGTGCAGCTCGCGCGCGAGCGTGGGCGAGCTCGTGGTGAGGTCGACCATCCAGGCGCCCTTGGGCGCGGCGTCCAGGATGCCGTTCTTGCCCAGGTAGACGTCCTCCACGTCGTCGGGATAGCCCACCATGGTAAAGATCACGTCCGCGTCCTTGGCGGCAGCGGCGGGGGTGTCGGCCCAATGGGCGCCCGCCTCCACCAGGGGGTCGGCCTTCTCCTTGGTCCTGTTGTGGACGGTCAGGTCGAAGCCGGCGTCCAGAATGTGACGGGCGATCGGGGCGCCCATGATGCCGGTACCCACGAACGCCACCTTGCGTACGCGCACAAATGCCATGTAGATCCCTTCAAGACGCGGCCGGGCCTAGGCGCCCGCGCCGCCCTTCCTCACCTTGCGGGCGATCCTGTCCGTAAGGGACATCTTCTCCCTGCGGTCCGTGCCCCAGAACACCAGGGCCACCATGCCCGGCCCCACGTGGCTGCCAAGGATGGGAGAGACGCTGCTGTGGATGATCGCCACGTCCTCGCAGCCCTTCTCCTTGCGGACCTCCTTCTCGAGCCAGTCGGCGTCCTTCTGGGCGTCCGTGCTCACGATCGCGAGCGGCAGCGTCGTGTCGTGGGCGTAGTTGTCGCGGAAGTCCTGCAGGATCGCGCGCAGGGCCTTCTTGCGGCCGCGGCACATGCCGCGCAGCGTGAGGGCGCCGTTGGTGTCGTACGAGAGCTCGGGCTTGATGTCGAGCTTGCCGCCCACGTTGGCAGCCGCGGGCGGAATGCGCCCGCCCGCCGCCAGCGCGTCAAAGCTGTCGAGCGTGAAGTAGCCGTGCACAAAGTAGCGGGCGTCGCAGGCCCAGTCGTACAGCTCCTTGGCCGAAAGCCCGTTTGCCGCCTGGCGCACGACCTCGATGGCCAGCAGCTCGCCCGCGGCGGAGTCGCACTTGTTGTCCAGCACGTAGATCTCGAAGTCGGGATACTCCTTCTTCACCATCTCAGCCGCCTGGCGCGCCGCGTTAATGGAGGAGGAAAGCCCCTCGGACAGGCCCATGTACATCGTAGGCGTGCCCTCCTCAGCCGCGCGCTTGAACACCTCGTAGTACTTGCCGGGCGTGACCGCCGCGGTCTTGAAGTGCACGTCCGGGTGCTTGCGCATGTACTCGTAGAACTCGTGCGGGTCGCTGTTGCGCCACATGTCGTCAACGTGCTCGCCGTCGGGCCCCACGTACGAGAACGGGATGACCTCGACCCCGAGCTGCTCGACCACGCCAGGCGCAAAGTCCGACGTGGAGTCCACGATGATCCTGACGTTTCGCCTTTGATGATACGCACGGCCGGCGCTTTGGACGCCGGCCGGAACGTCAGAGGCGTTGGTTGAAGAACCCTGCTTCTGATCCATCAGCTTTTAAACCTCACTCAGCGTTACGCGTCCTCTGGCTCCAGACGCGGCTTGATGATTCCATATCCTCCATTATGACGGTGGTAGATAACGTTCACCAGCCCGGTCGCAGCATTTTCAAACACGTAGAAGTCGTGGCCCAGCAGGTCGGTCTGCACCAGCGCCTGCTCCTCGGTCATGGGCTTGAGGTCGATGTACTTCTCGCGCACCAGCACGTCGTCGTCCTCGGGCTCCTCCTCGGTCGGCTCGATTAGGTCCGCCAGGTCCTTCACGTGCTCCGGCTCCGCGATGACCGCGCGCTGCTTCTTGTCGATCACGCGCGTCTTGTACTTGCGGAGCTGGCGGGTGACCTTCTCCGCCGCCTCGTCGATGGCCGCGTACATGTCGGGGCTGCTCGCCTCGACGCGCACCACGTAGTCGCGCACGAACACCGTGACCTCGCACATCTTGCGGTCGGGGTTCGACGGGTTCTTGTCCACGCGCAGCACGACGTCGCAGCTCATCGGCTTGATATCGAATACCTTGAGCGCGTCGCCGATCTTATCGTTCACGTGGTCACGCATGGAATCGGACACGGAGACCTTGCGCCCGGAAATCTTGATATCAGCCATCAGTGCCTCCCACTATCGCGTCTTCTGCTCGTTTGGAGCACTTGCGTACCCTATTAATACCCAATGGTGCCGATGTTGGCGTGTTGCATTCGACAGTCGGTACGTTTTCGTAAAGTTTGGGAAAAGATGCTGACGCAGGCGAGAAGGACGCGCCCCCTCGCCTGATGGCACCGTGCCCACGGCATCGCCGATGCCGCTAGATGGTCGCGGCGTTGGCCCCCGCCGTCGCCGCGCCGCCGCCGACGGAGGCCGTGGTCCCGTCCGAGGTGTCGCTCGTGCCTGCCGGGACGTTTTGGATCTGCATGCTCGAGTCCAGGCTCTTCTCCCCGTTGACCCAGCGCTTGCGGATGAGCTCCATCACGCCGTTGCCGTCGATCTTCTTGAGGGCGCTCGCGAGGGCCTCGGAGAGCTCCGCGTTGCCGGAGGACACGGCCACGCCGCGCTCGACCGGGGCGTCAAGCGTGCCCGCAAAGCTTGCCTCTGGATAGCTTTCCTGCAGGTAGAAGCCACAATAGGCGTCGCAAAGCACGTAGTTGATCTTGCCGGACGAAAGCGCCGCAAAGGCGGAGTTGAGGTCGTTGTAGCTCTTGACGGTCATCTTGAGGCCCGTCTTCTGGAGCGTGCTCTGCGACACGGAGGCGCCCTGCAGGCCCACGGTCTTGGACGAGAGGTCCTCGACCTTGGCCACGCCCGTGCTGCCGTCGTGGAAGAACGCGGACGCCGTCTGCGTGTAGTTGCCCACCACGGTCGAGCCGCTCACGTCGCCCTTGGCGGCGCCCATCACCACGTCGCACGTGCTGCCCAGTTTTGCCGAGCCGGCGCTCACGCTCACGAAGCGCACGCGCAGCCCCAGCTCGTCGGCCAGCGCCTCCGCCACGTCCACGTCGAGCCCGTACGCCTTGCCCGAAGCCTCCACAAAGAGCAGCGCGCTGTCAGAGTCCGGGTCGATGCCCACCGTGAGCACGTTCTTCTCGACCGTGTTCGTGACCTTAGGAGAGAGCGCCGCCGTCTTCTTTGCGATGGAGTCGGACACGCTCGTGTGCGTGCCGGCAAGCTGGGAGAACGGGTTGGAGCAGCCTGCGAGCAGCACCGCGAGCGATGCCGCGGCTGTGGTGCAGAATGACCTGCGGCTGATGGCTCGTGTGGATGCTCTTCTCATGGTGCTACCTCGCGTTCCGTCGTGTCCCAAGCGTCCCACCCAGCTGACCTGGTATTTGACCCCACACTCGCGCACCGGGGCCGTCGCTTCGGGGCTGCTCGGCCCCCCACTGTTGGCCCTCTCGCCCGTGGGGCCGGATGCCCCAAATGTGGCGGGCGGTGCGACTTGCTTCTAGGACGAGCCATGCTCGCTCGGCCGCGCACGTCCGAACTTACGTGGATCCCTTTGGCCTCGTCTGCCATGGACTAGGGGACTGGCCCCGCAACCACAGACCTGGATGGAACGACCAGAGTATACCAATTCCGTTGTTATTTTCGCACGTTGGAACGTTGGAACTACCACACGCGGGCCAATGCGCATGCGCTCACCTCCCCCGCGCCACGCGCAAGGAGCGCGCGGGCGGCCTCGCGCACCGTCGCTCCCGTGGTGATCACATCGTCCAAAAGCAGCAGGTTGAGGCCCCGCACGTCGTCCACGACGTCCACGGAGCCGGCCAGGTTGAGCGCGCGCTCGGCCCGCCCCAGCTCGCGCTGGTCCCGTGCGGAGCGCCTGGCAAGCACGTCCACCAGGGGAATCCCCGTTGCGGCCGAGAAGTGCGAGGCCACGAGCTCCATGTGGTCGAACCCACGGCGGGTGTAGGCCTCGGCCGTGGCGGGGACGAAGCACACGCCGTCGAGCGTCGCCACGTCGAAGCGCGACCGACCGTCCACGCGGGGCCAGGACGAGGCCTCGTCCAGCGAGGTCAGCATTGCCGCCGCGATCACGGGCGCCATGCGACGCTCGCCCTCGTCCTTGTAGCAGGTGATCATGCGCGCCGCCACGCCGGAAAACGGCAGGCAACACACGGTGGTGGCAAGCTCCCAGTCGCGCTTGCACTCCGTGCAGGTGAGCCACCCAAACGGCGCCCCGCACACGGGGCACGCCCAGCGCTGCCCTATCCACGGCATGCGCTCGCGACAGTCCCCGCACAAGAGCTCGCCAGGCATGTCGCATCCAACGCAGCGCGTTGGCCACAGGAGTTCCTGGATTCCCTCCAGTGCCTCCGCGCAAAAGTCTTGTTGCCCCAATACGCACACGACCCTCCGGCGCTTGGCGCGGGGGGTCGCGGTGTACGTACATAGTAGCACGCGACGAGGGCCGCGTCCACGGTTCTACGTGGGAAGACGCGTGCCGCGAGCACGGCCGAGCCGACGCTACGGACGAAGCGTGAGCAGCTCGTTCGCGTTTCTCCAACAGGCGTCGTACGTTGCCTGGCGGGAGTGGCCCTGCCCCGCGCGGACGTCAGCCAGGCGGCTGACCGTGAACGCGACCATGGCCGGCTCGCACTCCTCACCGCGTAGCGGGACGGGCGCCATGTAGGGGGCGTCGGTCTCGGTCAGGAGGAGCTCCTCCGGACAGACGGCAGCGGCCGCGCGGATGTCATCCGAGCGGTTGAAGGTCATGGCGCCGCCGAAGGCGATGTGGCAGCCAAGCTCGACGAAGGGGGCCATCACGTCCTGCCCCTGCGTGAAGCAGTGCAGGTCGCAGCCGCGGGCCGGGACGCCCTCCTCGGCCAGGACCCGGGCCGCGAGCACGTGGGCCGAGTTCCTCTCGTCCTCGGGATTGTCGCGAATGTGCAGCTCGACGGGAAGGTCGCGCTCGTGCGCGATGCGCAGCTGCGCGCGGAACGCCCGCTCCTGCACGTCCGCGGGAAGCTCGTTGTAGGGGCCGTAGTCGAGGCCGATCTCCCCCACGCCCACGCAGCGCGGGCTGTCGAGAAGGACGTCGAGCCTGGCCAGCGCCTCCGCCGTGAGGTCGGCCGCGCCGTAGGGGTGGGCACCCGCCACGATGCGCACGTTGTCCACGAGCGCGGGCACGTCCGGCGAGAAAGCGGGCGGCACGAGGCCGTGTTCCGCGCACTCGTCCAGACGCTGCGCAGCGCGCTCCACCTGCTCGTCGAGCCAGGAGAGCATCGCCTGGGCCGTGGGGAACTTGCGCGGGATCTCGTCCACCGGGTCGACGGGGACCACGAGCAGACGCACGCCTGCGAGCGCCGCGCGGCAGATCGCAACGGACGCGTCGTGCTTGTGAAAGCTCGTGAGGTGGCCGTGCGAGTCCGCAATGGGCGCGAGCGGCGTGGGGAGGGGCTTGGGACGACCCTTGCGGTCGTGAAAGAGCTCGCCGTCCTCGAGCGTGAGGGCGTCCATGCCCAGGATCTCCTGCGGCATCAGGCCTCGCCTCCCGCGGGAAGCGCGTCCGCAAGCCGGATGAAGTCGGCGGTGTCGAGCTTCTCGGCACGCGTCGTGGGCGAGATGCCCGTGGACTCGAACGCGGCATCGAGCGCCTGCTTGTCGAAGCCCGAGGACGACATGGAGTTCCTGATGGTCTTGCGGCGCTGTGCGAACGCGGCGTCAATCACGTTCCTCACGTGGGAGAGCCGCGCCTCCGTCAGGATGGCACCCGTCTGGGGATCGGTCGCGGGCTCGCGGTCGATGCGCACGACGGCGGAGTCCACGTGGGGCGGTGGCATGAAGTTGCCGGGAGAGACCTCGAAGCGGCCCGTCACGCGACCGTAGAGCGAGAGCTTGGCCGTGTAGGCGCCATAGGTCTTGCCGCCGGGCTGGGCGGAGATCCTGTCCGCCACCTCGGCCTGGACCATCACGACCGCACGACGGACCGTGGGCATCTGCTCGAACGTCTGGAGGATGATGCTGGCAGCCACCTGATAGGGCAGGTTTGATACGAGCATCGTGGGGCTGGGGTCGAGACCCTCGATCCCGAGCCCATCGACGGCCTCGCGCAGCTGGTCGGCGTCGACCTTGAGCGCGTCGCCCATCAGGAGGGCGAAGCGCTCGGAGTCACGCGAGCAGGTCTTGGCCAGCACGGGCGCGAGCGTCCGGTCAGCCTCGACGGAGCACACGGCCCCGGCGTGGCGCAGCAGCGCCACGGTCAGGGTCCCGATGCCCGGTCCGACCTCGAACACCACGTCCTTCTCGCCCAGGTTGGCAAGGTCGAGGATGCGCGTGATGACCGAGTCGTTGACCAGGAAGTTCTGACCGAGGCGGTGCTTTGTGTAGAGCCCGAAATCATCCAGGACCGCACGCGTCTGCGTGGGGTTGGCGAGCCAAGAGCTGGGCGCCTGCGCCATGGCCGCTACTTCTTGGCGAGGCGCGGGAAGAGCGCGTCGCCCTTGGTGACGGGGAGCCCGCCCTTGAGCTGGCCCCAGGCGCAGGCAGCCGCAAGGTCCGTGCACTCGGCCTCATCTGCGTGGCTCATGCGCGCGAGCGCCTCCGCGGAGGTCTTGGGCATGAAGGGCGCAAGCAGATGCGCGCTGATGCGGATGGACTCGAGCAGGTTGAGGATGATGCGGACGAGCTCGCCCTCGCGGGCGGGGTCCTTCGCGACGTTCCAGGGCTCGGAGTCCTCGATGTAGTGGTTGGCGGCGTGGACGAGCTCCATCACGACGTCCTTGGCCTGGACGTACTCGATCTTGTCCATGTGCTCGCTGTAGCGCTGCTCGATGCCCTCCGCGATGTCGTGCAGGGGGTTCTTCTCGCCCGCCCAGCCCTCGGGCACCGCGGGGCTCTTGCCGTCGAAGTACTTGGCGCTCATGTTGAGGGCGCGGGACACTAGGTTGCCCCAGCTGTTAGCGAGGTCCGCGTTGTAGACCTGCTCCATGCGGCTGAAGCTGATGGCGCCGTCCTCGCCGGGCGTCACGTCCGTCATGAAGTAGTAGCGGTAGCCCTCGACGCCCAGGAGGTCGATGACCTCCTGCGGGGCGATCGCGTTGCCGCGAGACTTGGACATCTTCTCGCCCTGGCCGGTCTCCTCGTTCTTCACCATGAGGAAGCCATGCGCGAAGACGTGCTCGGGCAGGGCCTCGTCGATCGCCATGAGCATGGCGGGCCAGATCACGCAGTGGAAGCGGATGATGTCCTTGCCGACGACGTGGAACTGGGCGGGCCAGCGGTAGGCGAGCTCCTTCTGGGCGGCCTCGCTCGGGTCGCCGTAGCCGACGGCAGTCATGTAGTTGAGGAGCGCGTCGAACCAGACGTAGGTGACATGCTTCTCGTCAAACGGCAGCTTGATACCCCAGTCGAAGCTGGTACGGCTGACGGAGAGGTCCTGCAGGCCACCCTCGACGAAGGTGCGGACCTCGTTCATGCGGAAGGAGGGCATCACGAAGTCGGGATGCTCGTCATAGAGCTTGAGCAGCTTGTCCTGGAAGGCGGAGAGCTTGAAGAACCAGGACTCCTCCTGGACGCGCTCGAGCGGGCGGCCGCAGTCCGGGCAGAGGTGCTGGCCCTCGGTGTGGCGCTCCTCGTCCGCGTGGGCCACCTGGGTCTCCGTGAAGTAGGTCTCCTCGGGCACGCAGTACCAGCCATCATAGGAGCCCTTGTAGATGTAGCCGGACTCCTTCATGCGTTCCCACAGGTACTGGACCGCGCGGGTCTGGCGCGGCTCCGTGGTGCGGATGAAGTCGTCGTTGGAGATCTCGAGCGTCTTCCAGAGGTCCTTGAAGTACGGCGCCTGGCTGTCGCACCACTCCTGCGGCTCCATGCCGTGCTCGTGTGCGGCCTCCTCGACCTTCTCGCCATGCTCGTCCATGCCCGTGAGGAACTTGACGTCGTAGCCCTTGGCACGACGGTAGCGCGCCTGCACGTCGCACAGGATCGTGGAGTAGGCGGTTCCCAGGTGGGGCTTGGCGTTGACGTAGTAGATGGGCGTTGTGATGAAGAATGAGTTCTTGTCTGCCATGGCGTGGGTCTCCTCATGACGGAATGGATGGCTTTGGCGTCGCGACACTGGGGCGACGCTGACAATGGGCAATTGTAACGCAGGCGACGCAGAGGGTGCAGCGGCTCATGCGGTCGCACATCTGCTCCACCCCTAGGTACAATACGGTGCGATATGGGCAGGCTACTCACCCTGCTGACGCAGGATGGCATCGTAGGCCTGGGCCTTGCTGAGCGAGAAGTCCTTGGCAATGCGCTTGGCGAGCTTTGTCTTGGGTTCGCCCGCCTCGAGCCCCTGGCGGATGGCCTCCTCCATCGTGGTGGCACCGGACTGCGTGGCTTGGCGGCGCTGCTCGAGCTCCTCCTGCGAGGGCGCACCTATCACGATCACGCACTCGCCACGAAGGTCCTCGCGCGCCGCGATGATGGCCGCGAGTTCCGCCGAGGAGCCGCGGACGCACTCCTCGTGCAGCTTCGTGAGCTCGCGCACGAGGGCGACCTGGCGCTGCGGGAACACCTCCGCGATGCGTGCGAGCGTCTGGGCCGCGCGATGCGGGGACTCGTACACGACGAGGGCGCCGGGTATGGGGGCAAGCTCCCCCAGGCGCTCGCGCATGGCACCCGCCCTGCGGGGCAGGAAGCCCTCGAAGAAGAAGTGCTCCATGGGAAGCCCCGACGCGACGAGCGCGCAGATGGCAGCCGACGGACCAGGGATGACCTCGACCCTGATGCCCCTGTCGAGCGCGGCGTCCACGAGCCTCTGGCCAGGGTCGGACACGCCCGGCATGCCCGCGTCCGACACGAAGGAGACGCGCTCCCCCGCCTCGAGGCGCGAGAGCGTGGGCTCGATCTTCTCGCCCAGGACGTTCTCGTCCGCACGCTGCAGCGGGACGCGGATGCCGAAGCGCGCGAGGAGCTTGCTCGTGACGCGCGTGTCCTCGCAGAGCAGCAGGTCGGATGACCTGAGCGTCTGGAGCACGCGTGGCGAGGCGTCATCGAGGTTGCCGATGGGCGTGCCGACCACCGAGAGCACGCCCGCCCCCTCGGCCGCCGTCACGAGAGCATCCTTCGCTCGAAGGACGCGAGCGAGATGCGCGCGTCCCAGCTCGAGAGCTTGCCGTCCGTCTTCCACGTCTGGTAGAACCAGCCCGCGCAGTCGCGGAACGCGGCGAGCTGCTCCGAGATGTAGACGCGCTCGAGCGCGATGCGCCCCTCCGGCGTCGTCATGGAGTCCGCGAAGGGCAGCGCCGCCGACCACTTGCCGACCATGACGGGAAGGCCGCTCCTGCGCGCGGCGCGAAGCGACTTCTGGGACTTGTTGACCAGCGTGCGGACGCCCGAGGGACCGGCCGTCCTCACGTCATCCGTGTAGTGGTAGAGATGGCAGTCGAGCCAGACGTTCTTGTAGCGGTCGTGCGCCATGAAGTGGCGCCACGAGGCGGGCTCGTGTGCCGCGGGGATGATGACGCGCAGATCGTCGCCCGCCTCGCGGCGGATGGCGTCGTACGCGTCGCGGTAGTAGTTGCGGAGCCTGTGGATAGGCACGCCGTCCGTGAGCGTGAGGCCATGACGGACCTGCGCCACGGGCGAATCGGCCACCTCGATGCCAGCAAACGACGCACGCGTGGCATAGCGTTTGGCGAGCATCCCGAGGACGGCGATCATGTCGTTGCGGTAGTGGCCGAAGTCGCTGTGGTTGCGCACGAGTGACGTCTGGTCGCTGGCGGAGCCAGGCGCGATGTCCAGCACGAGGACGAGGTTGAGGTTGATGTCGTCCGCCCAGTCGAACGCCCTGTCCACCTGAGCGATGCAGCCCAGGAAGGGACCGGCATCGGGCCCGTCGTCCCCGAAGACGTACCAGGGAACCGGAAGACGCACCGCGTTGAAGCCACGTGCCGCGATGTGCGTGAAGTCCGTCTGCTTGACGAAGTTCGCGCGATGCTCGCGCACGAGGTCGCGATAGTGGGTCTTGCCGAGCGAGGTGACCAGGCTCTCCTCGTCCAACGCACCGGAATCCGCGAACAGGACGGGAGACACCCATGGCTCGAGCGTGAGCCAACCGCTGAGGTTCACCCCGTGCAACGCCCTTTCAGCCATCTGACCTCCATTCCTGCTGGTAACTGCTTTGGTTCGAGTATACCCGCTCTTCGGGACACAAAATTGACAGTAAGCTTTTCTCGCCCATACGCCATCGTCCACCCGCCGACGGCACTAGTCCGGATATGTTGGCGGAACCTTTGCCTCCACGAACCAGCGAGGTCCCTCGAAGTAGAGGAAGGTGCTCCTTCCCCCTATCCTCACGGTGTAGCGCATGCCTGTACCTCCCGTCCTGAGCGAGTGTGCCTGCCTGCAGTCGAGCACGCGGTCTATGTCGTAGCGCGTGCCGTCGTCCCACACGACCACCAGGGGTCGCGTCCTGCCCTCCGCGTCGGTCTTGGAGATGACCTCCACGTAGTGCTTCTTCCTCTCCACGATGCCGTCCAACGCGGGTCACCTCACGCGAAGTAGGAGACCGGGTGCGTGAAGTGGTCGCGCTCGGGATCGAGTCCCGAGAGGCGCGGGTCCGTCAGCTCCGACGCCCGGCGCACCGCATGGTTGCCAAAGCGATGCCTGAGCTCGTCTATGGACTTATCGAGGGCTCGACGCCTCAGGCGCCCGGCCTCTATCCCCTCAAGGTCGAGTTGGACGGGACCCGTCGCGGGAACGAGGTTGGACGCGCGCACCCCGATGGCTCTGATCTTCTCGTACCGAAAGTCCCAGTCCGAGCACAGGAGGCTTGCCGCGAGCGAGCAGATCTCGCTCGTGATGTTGCTGGGCCGTTCGAGCGGCGCCTGCCTGCCGTGACAGGCCAGGGTGCGGAAGTCCCGTCCCGTGGCGGAGACCGTCCGCGCCGCCAGGCCAAGCTGGCGCAGGCGCTGGGCCACGGACTCCCCCATGAGCCAGACGACCTGCCTGGCAGTGTGGGCATCCTCCACGTCGAACGGACAGGTGATGCCGTTGCCGACGCTCTTGACCTCGTGGTCGATGTCCGTGACGGCGAGGTCGAGCGGCCGCACCGGGCTTGCGTCCCTACCCTGGGCGAACGCCTGGACGACGAGGCCGGGCTTGCCCAGGAGCCGACGTATGAGGGACTCGTCCGCGCGGGCGAGCTGGCCGATGGTCATGATGCCCAGGTGGTTGAGCTTGTGCTCCGTCGCGGGCCCCACGTAGAGCAGGTCGCCCACGGGCGCCTTCCATACGAGGTCGGTCGCGTTGTCCGGGAGCACCTCCATGTAGCCGTCAGGCTTGTCGTGGTCGCTCCCGAACTTTGCGAATATCTTGTTCCACGAGTAGCCGATGGAGCAGGTAATGCCCAGCTCGTGCTTGACGCGCGACGCGATGTCCGCCGCGACGGCTCGGACGTCGCCATCCCAGAGGTGGATGGACCCCGTGAGGTCGAGCCAGGCCTCGTCCGGGCCGAACGGCTCCACGAGGTCCGTGTAGTCGTAGTAGATGCGCCGCGCGGCATGCGAGTAGCGGCGGTACAGCTCGTAGCGGGGAGGCACGATCACGGCGTCCGGACAGACCTGACGCGCCTGCCAGAGCGCCATGGCGGTCTTGACCCCACGCCGCTTGGCCTCGTAGCTCGCCGTGAGCACGATCCCGTGACGCAGCTCCTCGTTGCCGCCCACGATGAGCGGGAGGCCCCTCAGCTCCGGCCGCTCCGCCTGCTCGACGCTCGCGTAGAAGGCGTTCATGTCACAGTGCAGTATGATGCGAGATGTGTCCAACGCTCCCCCTCCGTCGACTTCCATTTAAGAACATCTGTTCGTAGTTTGGAAGTGGCAGAGGACATTAATTCCGCGCGTGCGCGGCCCCATCGGGATGGTGGCAGACGTTGGCGCAGCTCAGTGCGGGCAGCATACGAATTCGAACACCTGTACTAATTTCTTGGCAGTCACGAGGGTGTCTCCCGATGGCCCAAGGCCACGCAAACTGCCGAGAAGGGCGCCCTTCTCGGCAGGGACGTCGGCGGCAAGGTTCCGGTCGAGTGCCGAGGGCCCGCCCTGACGTCGCGTCGGGGCGGGCCCCTCCTTGTCCCATGCCCTACAGGTACAGCACCGTGGGATCGAACAATCTGGTGTCGCGAACACCCGTGTAGAGCATGAGCTCGCTAAGCTGCTCGTTCATCGCGCAGACCTTCTTCACCACGCCCGCGGTCCCCTCTGCGAGGAGCGGCCTCAGGATGCCCCGGCCCACGGAGACCGCGTCGGCGCCGAGCGCAAGCACCTTGTAGGCGTCATACCCGGTGTCGATCCCGCAGTCGCAGAGGATTGCGACGCCCGAACCCTCGAGCGCCTCGCGGATGCGGGGCAGCACCTGCGCCGGCGCCACGCCGAAGGGAATGCGGCCGTGATGGTGCGACACCACGATGGCGGCGCATCCCGCGTTCGCGGCCTTTCGGGCGTCGCTTACGGACAGCACGCCCTTGGCGACAAAGGGCACGCCCGCCGCCTTGGCGTACGCGGCGAGGTCCCGCTGCGTCACCGGGCCCAGGGGGATGCCGTCGACCACGTCGTAGCCGCCATCGGTTCCGACCACGTGGTCAATGTCCAAGCCCACGGCCACGGCGTTGTTCTTCTCCGCAAACTCGATCTGCTCCAGGATCGCGTCGTGGTCGGCAAAGGGCTTGATGATGCGGACCGTCGGCGCGCCCACGGCGGCGATCCTGGCGTACTCGTCGTCCGGCTCCATGCCCACCCAGTTGAGGACGCCCAGCTCGCGGGCGGCCCGCGCGTACTCCTCCATGGGCGTGCGGCCACCCTCGCCCACCTTGTTGAGGTGCGAGAACGCCGGCATCATGATGGGGGACGAGAAGGTCCTGCCAAAGACGCTCGTCGTGAGGTCCGGCCGCGCGGAGTCGATCACGCGCATCTCCACGTGGATGCGGTCGAGGTAGGCCCGGTTGTAGACGTTGGCGTCCTCGGCCTTGCCGCTAGTGACGGGAATCAGGCCCGCGGGTCCCGGCCAGGGACTTCCTGTCGCTTCGCTCATGTCAGCCTCCCAACTCGTGCGGGCGCGGCCACGGGCGAGAAGAACCGCCCGGCCACCCGCGGCCTGGTCCCTGTTGGCGCGCCCGCGATCCGGGACGCGGGCTCGCTTGGCAGGACGGCTACTCCGAGGAGGGTGATGCCGCACCGCCGGGCTTGCCGCCCCCGTTGCCGTTGGAGCCGCCGTTGCCGTTGGCCCCACCGTTGCCGCCATTGCCGCGGTGGCGGCGGCGGCGCCTCTGCCTGCCCTCGCTCTGGGCGTCGGCCGGTCCGTTGCCCCCGTTGCCGTTGGCACCGGCGCCAGGCGTGCCGGCCGCCTGGCCTCCGTGATCGCCCGGACGGCGACGGCGCCTCGCGCCCTGCTTCTGCGCGGGTGCCGACCCCTTGCCGGACGCGCCCTCGGGCTTGGGGGCGCGACGCTGGCGCTGGGAGGCTCCCGCCTGCGCGCCGGCGTCCTGCGCCTGGCCGTCGGCCGCGCTGTGATGGTGGCGCCTGCGGTGCATGCCACCGTTGCGAGGCTGGTCGGACGCGTTCTTCTCGCCCGAGTGACGCTCGCCGCGCGGCGTGGGGGCACTCGTCTGGGCATCCTCGGCCTCGGCCTTCTTGCGACGGCGGCGGCGCGGCGTGCCCTCCTGCGCGGGCTCGTTGCCCGCTGCGGACGCGGGGCACGCGTGCTTTGGACGGGGCTTGCGGCCGGCTTCCTCGGCGGAGGCGGCGTTGGGACCGGACGCCTGCTGGCCCTGCTGGCCCGCGCCGCGGCGACGGCGACGCGGCTTGGTCTCCACGAAGATGTCCGAGTCGTCAAAGGACTCCTCCGGGGCCTTGCCCATCTTGCGGTCGAGGTCCGCCAGGGCCATCTGCACCTCGGGGGACTGCAGCTTCTCGAGCGCGGCGCGGCTCACGGTGTCGGGGCGGCAGGGGCAGCCCAGCTCCTCGCTCTTCTTGTGCGCGGCGGGAGAGGCCTCCATGTCCGCCAGGGGCACCCTGACCTGCTTGCCGTTTTCCAGCCTGAGGCAGATCTGCTCCTTAGGGGTGTCGTACTCCACGATCTTGGCCTTGCCGAGCGGCGTCTCGATCACGGCGTTGCGCTTGGGCGCGCGGCTCTTGAAGTCGCGGTAGGCCTCGAACTCGTAGCGCAGGCAGCACATGAGGCGGCCGCACGCGCCGGAAATCTTGGACGAGTTGAGGGGCAGGTCCTGCTCCTTGGCCATGCGGATCGAGACCGGCTCGAAGCGCCTGCCAAAGCGCGTGCAGCACAGCTCCTGGCCGCAGTGGCCAAAGCCGCCCACGATCGCGGCCTCCTCGCGCACGCCGATCTGGCGCATGTCCACGCGCTCGTGCAGCTCGCGCGAGAGGTCGCGCACGAGCTGCCTGAAGTCGACGCGGTCCTCGGCCGAGAAGTAGCAGACGACCTTGCCGCCGCCAAACAGGTACTCCACGCCCACGGGCTTCATGTCGAGCCCGGACTCGTGCGCGAGCCGCTTGAACGTGGGGAAGGCCTCGTCCCCGCGGTCCGCGAGCATCTCGGCCCGGTCGAGGTCCTTCTCGCCCGCCACGCGAATGACGGGCTGGAGCTTGCCGGACTCGCCTATGACCTCGCGGAGGTGCTCCTTGGTGACCTCCATGGGGTCCATCGTGGCGAGGCCGATCTCCTGGCCGCGCTCCGTGGCGCATATGACGTGGTCGCCCTCCTGCGCGCCCGACTTTGCCGGGTCGAACCACAGGTCATGGGCGGCATACTTGAACTTCACCGAGAGTACGGTGGGCATTAAAGTGCCTCCTTGACGGCAAGCAGCATGACCTCGAGGGCCAGCTGGGGTGTGACGTTGTGAAGGATGTCGTCGGCAGCGTGGCGCACCGCCTCGAGCGCGCGCACGACGCCCTCGGTCGTAGCGTGCGTGGCCAGGCGGTCCACGATGTCCGCGGCATCCTCGTTGGTGATCGCCTCTGGGACGCCCTCGCAGCGCAGCAGCACGTCCCTCAGCAGGGACTCCGCGGCCGCGAGTGCCTCCATCATACCCGAACGCTCACGGGCGGT
Source organism: Coriobacteriaceae bacterium (assembly GCA_003862195.1). Classification (GTDB taxonomy): domain Bacteria; phylum Actinomycetota; class Coriobacteriia; order Coriobacteriales; family Atopobiaceae; genus Parafannyhessea. Next base: position 20,359 of record QOUO01000002.1, read on the forward strand.
GAGCTCGCGCTTGTTGGCGTCCTCCAGCTGCTTCATGGCAGACCTGGCCAGGTAGTCGGCGCTTTCGCCCAGCGCGGCCTCCTGCTCCGCCTTGAGGTCGGCCAGCGGCGCGCGGGCCGCCTCCACGATGGCCTTGGCAGAGCTGAGCACGTCCCAGCTGTCGTCGCGGGCGAGCTCACCCAGCGTGCGCACCACGAGCCGCCGCACCTCACGCCGGCCCGGGCTCGCGAGGAACTCCGCGGCGCCCTTGGGCGTGTGCGTGACGGCCAGGGCGATGCGGGCCTCGGTCCCGCCGATGCCGGACAGGCGCTCGACCGCGCGCTGCGCCGCGTCGGGCGACACGATGGCGAACGGGATCTGCTGGCAGCGCGACACGATGGTGGGCATGACCGAGGCCACGGAACGCGCGATCAGGATGAACATGACGCCCGCGGGCGGCTCCTCGAGGGTCTTGAGCAGCGCGTTTGCCGCGGCGCCGCGCAGGAGCCCCGCGTTGTCCAGGATGTAGACCTTCGCGTGCGCGCGGATGGGCGCGCGCGAGACGTCCTCCGTGAGCTCGCGCACCTGAGACACCAGGTAGCCCGTGACGCTCTGTGGGCTGAGGTAGCGCACGTCGGGGTGGGTGTGGTGCGCCACGCGGATGCACTCGTCGCAGCTGCCGTCGCCCCCGTTGGGGCACACGGCGGCCTGGGCCACGGCATAGGCGGCCTCGAGCATGCCGGAGCCCGGCGCCCCCACAAAGAGGTACGCGTGGCTCAGCCGTCCCTCGTCAATGGCGGCGGCGAGAAACTCCTGCACCCTCGGCTGGGAGGACAGTCCCTCCAGCACCTTGGGAACGGGCATGGAGGCCGCGGCCGGCTCGGACGCGCTACCCATGGCGCACCCCCTCGCCCACGGGAAGCCCCAGCCCCGCCAGGGCCTCGTCCACGCGGCGCGCAACTTCGTCCGGCGTGCCGGATGCGTCCACCACGCGCACGCGCGCGGGATCCTCCTGCGCCAGGCCCAGGTAAGCGTCGCGCACCCGCCGCTGGAAGGCGAGGCCCGCTGCCTCGATGCGGTCCGCGCCGCCGGACGCGCCCACGGCACGGCCCAGCGCCTCGCGCGCGGGCATATCGAGCACGAGCGTGCGGTCTGGCAGCACGCCACACGAGCCCAGCGCGTTGCAGCTGCGCACGAGCCCGGCGTCCAGCCCGCGCCCGCCCGCCTGGTAGGCGAACGTGGAGTCCAGGTAGCGGTCGCACACCACCACGGCGCCGCGCGCCAGGGCGGGCTCGATCACCTCGCGCACGAGCTGCGCGCGCGAGGCCTCGTACAGCAGGAGCTCGCACTCGTCGCACATGGCCCCGTTGGCGGGGTCGAGCAGAATGCCCCTGATCTTCTCGCCCAGGGCGGTGCCGCCCGGCTCGCGCACGCTCACCACGTCGAGCCCGGCCGCGCGAAGGCGCTCCGCCAGGGCGCGGGCTTGCGTGGACTTGCCACAGCCGTCAACGCCCTCGAGCGAGAGGAACGTGCCGCCGCGCCTTGCGGGCGCGTGCGCTGCCGCGTCTGCTGCCATGGCCGTCACCTACTCCGCGTCCTTGGCGCTTGCCTTGGTCGCGCGCTTGGTGGTGGACTTGGAAGCCGTCTTGCGGGTGGTGGACTTGGCAGTCGTCTTGCGCTTGGCGGTGGACTTGGTGCCGGACTTGGCGCCCGCGGCCTTGGTGCCGGACTTTGCCGACGCCTTGCTTGCGGAGCCACGGCCCTTGGCCTCGGCCTTCTTCTGCTTGGCGGGGCAGTCCATGTTGACGCAGAGGCGCCACGGGCCGCGCTGCGTCACGACCTCCACGATGGGCGCGCCGCAGTCAGGGCAGACCTCGCCCGTGGCGTGCAGCTCGCCGCGCTGCGGCAGCGGGTAGCTCGTGCCGCACTCGTCGTAGTTGGTGCAGCGTATGAAGCGCTTGCCGGTGCGCTCGCTCTTGTGCGCCACCAGGTCGCCGTGGCGGCCCGCCGCCTTGCACGCGGCGCACTCGCCCACGATCACGTCGGGCTCGCGGTTGGTGGGGCAGGCGGGGTTCACGCACAGCTCGTAGGGCCGCTGCCTGAAGGGATGCACGCGCACGCGCGGGGCGTGGCACACGGGACACACGCCCTTCTCGCCCTCGATCGCCTGGATGCGGCCCTTGGGCACGGGGTAGGTCACGTCGCAGTCGGGCCAGCCCATGCAGCCTATGAAGTTGGAGTGGTTCTTGGCGGACGTCTTGAGCACCAGGTCCTTGCCGCACTTGGGGCACACACCCACCTTGGCGTCGGCCGTGACGGCGTCCGCGATGGCCTCGCCCAGGTCCTTCTGGTGCTCGATGAGCGGGCCCACCATGCTCGCGAGGAGCGCGCGGGAGTGGTCCACGACCTCGCGCTGGGTCTCCTCTCCCTCCGCGACCTCGGTCATGTCGTGCTCGAGCTCGGCCGTCATGTCCGGGCTCGTGATGTGCGGCGCGTACTTGGTGAGCGCCTCGATCACGGCGATGCCCAGCTGGCTGGGCTCCACGGGGTCGTTGCGCAGGTACTTCACGTCGTACAGGCGCTGGATGATGCTCGCGCGCGTGGACTTGGTGCCAAGGTTGCGCTTCTCCATCTCCTGGATGAGGCGGCCCTGGCTGTAGCGCGCGGGCGGCTCCGTCTGCTTGGCGTCGAGGTTCATGGTCAGAACGTCGCAGGTGTCGCCCACCTCAAGCGCGGGCAGCTGCTCGTCCTTGCGCAGGCCAAACGGATAGATACGGCGGAACCCGGGCTTGACGAGCACCGTGCCCGACGCCGTGAGCGGCTCGCCCTCGGCCTCGAAGCTGAACTTGGTGCTCTCGCTCACGGACGCCTCGGAGAGCGTCGCCAGGAAGCGCCGCGCGATGAGGTTGTAGAGCTTCCACGCCGCGCCGTCGAGCCTGTCCGGGTCGGCCGCCGCGGTGGGATAGATGGGCGGGTGGTCCGTCGTCTCCTGCTTGCCGCGCGTTGCCGTGAGCTTTGGCCGGGCGAGAAGATCGTTGCACACCGCCCGGTAGTTTGGCACGGCCGCGAGCGTCTGCACGCACTCGCGCAGGTCGAGCGACTTGGGATAGACCGTGTTGTCGACGCGCGGGTACGAGATGAGGCCGTCCATGTAGAGCGACTCGGCCAGGCGCATGGTGCGTGCCGGGCTGATGCCCTCCCCCGCCGCCGCGGTCTGGAGCGACGTGGTGTTGAACGGCGCGGGCGGCTTGGTGGTGCGGCTCTTGCGCTCGATGTTGGTGACGGTCGCGACCTTGGCGTCCTTGAGGTGGGACCAGGCGAGGTCGGCCTTCTGCTTGTCCTTGAAGCGCGCCGTGGCGTGCGTCACCTTGAAGCTGTCCGCCTCGTCCTTGTCACCCGCAGGCACCATCGTGCCCGAGATGACCCAGTAGTCCTCCGGCACGAAGGCGTCGCGCTCGCGCTCCTTCTGTACCACGAGGGCGAGCGTGGGCGTCTGCACGCGGCCGGCGGAGCGAACGTTGCCCAGGCCGCCGCGGCGCGCCGTGGTGAGGTAGCGCGTGAGGACGGCGCCCCAGATGAGGTCGATGTACTGGCGGGACTCGCCGGCGTCGGCCAGGTCCTGGTCGAGGTCCACGAGGTTCGCGAAGGCATGGTCGATCTCGGCCTTGGTGAAGGCGGAGTAGCGGGCCCTCGAGACGGGCGTGTCGGGCGCGACCTCGCGCATCTGGCGCAGGGCGTCGGAGCCGATGAGCTCTCCCTCGCGGTCGAAGTCCGTGCCGATCACGATGGAATCGGCCTTCTTGGCGAGGTTCTTGAGGGCGCGGATGATGCCCTTCTCGGCCGGGAGCTTCTCGATGGGGGCCCAGACGAGGTACGGCAGGCTGAGCGGGCGCCAGCCCTTGATGTCCACGCCGTCAGCGAGGAAGGGCTTGCGCTTGCTTTCGTAGGGCGGCTTGGCGAGCGAATCCGGCAGGTTGGCGGGCATGACCTCGCCCTCCTGCGAGACGGCCCACCAGCCGTCCTTCTTGCTGTAGTGGAGCTCGCTCGGGAAGTCTGGCGCCATGATGTGGCCGCGCAGACCAATGGTGACCCAATCCTCCCCGTCGTGCTTGAAGCGGTAGACGGGGGTGTCGTACACCTTGTCTGCCTTGGGCTTGCCCACCGTGCAAAGCAGGCGGGCTATCTGCTGGGCAGCGTCGTTCTTCTCGGTTACTACAAGCCTCAATCTGTCCCCCGTAGGCCGTCGCGTTAGTTCGTGCGCCCGCACGAAATTGCCGTGCGACCGCGTCTTGCCGTTATACCCGAAGGGCGCCTTGCGGCGCCCGTAAGTCGGTAGGTTGCATCAAATACTAGAGGTCCGTCACTTTACCAGACCGGCGACCCCTAGGACTTTGACATCTCCTCCTCGTACTTGTGGTCCTCGTACTCCTCGCGCGACCACTTGAGCGCTGCCTTGCCGTCGCGCGCAATGATCACGTAGCGCGCGATGCCGAGGGCGACCTCGTACAGGGCGATGAGCGCCGCGAACATGAGGATCATGGTGACGGGCGAGGCGTCGGGCGTGACGACGGCGGAGAGGACCATGAGGCCGACGTAGATGTAGCGCCACTGGGCGCGGAACGTCTTGTACGGCACGAGGTGCAGCACCGAGAGGTAGAAGATCACGAGCGGCAGCTGGAACGCGATGCCGAAGCCGATCTCGAGCAGCATCATGATGTTGAGGTAGTCCTCGGCGTTGGCGAGCACGTTGGCGAAGTCGATGGACTGATCGACCATCCAACCGATGGCCGCCTTCTGGATCACGAGGTAGCAGAAGATCATGCCGAGGTAGAACAGGGCAACCATGGCCGCGACCGTGGGGACGACCCACTTGCGCTCGTTCTTCTTGAGCGCGGGGAGGAAGAAGGCCATGATCTCCCAGATGATGATTGGCGAGCAGACGATGCCCGCGAAGAACATGGCGATCTTGAAGCGGATGGTGAAGCCGCCGAGGACGGAGAGGACCGTGAGCCTGGTGCCGTGCGGAAGCGCGGAGCGGATGGGGTCCATCATGAAGTCGATGAGGACGGGCGTCGCGTTGTAGAGGACGACCGCCGTGATGATGAGCGACACCACGATGATGGTGAGGCGTCGCCTGAGCTCGCCGAGGTGGTCGGTGAGCGGCATGCGTGCTGGTCCGATGGGCATTACTCGTCCCTCCCGTCAGAGGCGGCGCCTGTCGGGGCGTCAGCGTCGGAGTCAGAATCGAGGTCGGCGTCGGAATCCGCATCGGAATCGGAATCGATGTCCGCGTCGGAGTCGACGTCGGCGGGAGCCGCCTGCTTGGCATCAGCGTCGGAGTCCGCGTCCGCGTCGCTGTCGGCATCGGAGTCGGAGTCCGCGGCCTCGTCCTTCTCGCTCGGCTTTGCCTTGCGCTTGCCCTTCATGGCATAGAGCGAGGCGACGCTCTTGCGGGGCTCGGGCTTGGCGTCGGAGTCGTCCGCGTCGGAGTCGGAGTCGGCATCTGCGTCGGACGTGGCGTCCGCGTCGGAGTCGGAGTCCGCGTCGGAGTCGAAGCTGGCGGATGCGGCCTTGGAATCGGAGGAAGCCTCCTCGTCGGAGGGCGCGTTCTTCTCGGCCTCCTCGCGCTCGCGCTCGAGGCGCTCCCTGCGCTCGGCGAACGTCTCGCGCTTGGGGGCGTCGCCATCGGAGTCGGAGTCGAGGTCTGCGTCCTCGCCCATGGCGGCCGCGCGGTCCGCGTGACGCTTCTTCTCGTCGTCGTTCAGGGGCTCGTTCATCGCGTTGTTGAGCGGGTCCATGACCTCGGTCTGCACGACCTCCGTGAAGCCCTCCTGCGCCTCGCGGAACTGCCTGAGCATGCGGCCGATCGTCCTGCCCATGCTGGGCAGCTTGTCCGGCCCGAAGATCAGGAACGCGAAGATCAGGATGAGGGCAAGCTCTGTCTCACCGATACCAAACACGAAAGCACACCTCCCAGTGCGTCTTTGTGGTCGAGTGTGCTACTCGCCGATTCCAAGCTCGCCGCTCACGCCCAGCATGTCGAGGACGCGCGCGACGTTGCGCTGCGGGTTGGAGACGGAGAGGCTGAGGCCTGCGTCCGCCGCGCGGTGGACGCCGCCCACGAGGACGCCGATTCCCGTCGAGTCTATATAAGTGACCTGGGAGAGGTCGACCTCGATGGAGGGCGCCTTCTCCTCGAGCGCGGCATCGATTGCGTCGCGCAGGCCGGAGGCGTTGGAGACGTCGACCTCGCCCGAGACCGAAATCTTGCTGCCGGTGTCAGTCTTGCTGGTGGAGACGTTCATGTTCTTCTCCCCTTTGCCTTAGTTGCTAGTGGAAAGCCCCAGGCCGCCGAGCGCGCCGGAAAGGCCCGTGCTGCTCGAGCTGGTGCCAGAGGTAGAGCTGGTGCCGCTCGTGGTGCTCGACGTACTCGAGGCGCTCGCCTCCGCCTTGATGGCCGCGAGGCGCTGGTTGGCGAAGGACTTGGCACCGTACTCGTCCTTCGGGTCGGTCTTCTTGGCCTTCTTGTAGGCGGCCTCCGCCGACGTGGTGTCACCCTTGGACTCGTACACGAGACCCAGGTTTGCCCAGGCCAGCGCGCACTTGGGCGAGTCCTGCGTGATCTTCTGCAGGGCCGCGAGGGCGGCGTCGGTGTCGCCCTGGTAGAACTGGCAGAGCGCGCGGTTGACCTTGACGGTGTCCGAGTCGTTCAGCTTGAGGTACTGGTCGTAGTAGCTGATTGCCTTGTTGAGCACGTCCTTCACGTGCGTCTGCTCGGTGTCCGTCGTGGCGTACGAGGAGGCGGAGTAGCCCCAGGCCATGTAGTCGTTGCCGAGGTTGAGGATCGTCGCGAGGTCGTCCGGGTCCTTCTTGAGCTTCTTCTCGAGCGCGGAGGTCGTCTTCTGGTAGTTGGCGTCGATTTTCTTGAGCGAAGTGGTCGAGCTCGAACTGCTCGAGGAGTCGCTGGAGCTGGAATCCGAGGAGTCGCTGGAGCTGGCGCTGTCGCTCGTGGACTCCTTGCTCGAGCTGTTGGCGCTGTTGTTGGACGCGATGGCCGAGCAGGAGGGAAGCATCATCGCGAGCGCCATGATCACCGCGAAGATGGCGATCACGATGGTCGTGATGCGCTTCTTGCGCTCCGCGCGCTTCTGTGCGGGGGTCTTGGTGGGAGCCGCCTTGGACTTGGCAGCGCCGTCCTTCTCCGCGGAGTCAGACTCCGTGGACTTGACCTTGGCATGCGCGAGGCGCTTCTTGTTGTTCCTTCCCGAGCTGGACATCGGTCAGACCTTTCTACAGCCACGCCGGCTGGCGCGGGACAAGACGAGGGTACGCCCTGTAGCGGACGCGAAAGTCCATTCTACAGAAACTCGTGGGCGTTCTGTGTGTGGCCGCGCGGGCACCGGCTCTACGCGCGCTCCGCCTTGGCAAGCTTGGCCGAGACGAGCTTGACCGCGACGACGAAGACGTCGAGCGCCTTGCCGAGGTCCTCGATCGAGGGGTACGTCGGCGCGATGCGGATGTTGGTGTCGTTGGGGTCGTCACCGTACGGCCAGGTGGCGCCTGCCGGCGTGAGCTTTACGCCCAGCTCTGCCATGAGCGCGACGATCCTGCGCGCGGAGCCCTTGGGGCCGTCGAACGACACGAAGTAGCCGCCGTGCGGGTGCGTCCAGGTGGCGACGCCCAGGTCGCCCAGGCCTTCGGTGAGCTTCTGCTCCACGAGCGAGAAGCGCGGGCCCACGATCTTGGCGTGCTTTGCCATGTGCGCCTTGACGCCGTCGAGGTCCTTCAGGAAGAGGGCGTGCGCGAGCTGCGAGAACTTCTCGGAGCTGACGCGCTCGACCTGGAAGGCCTTGCGGATCTCCTTGATGTCGTTCTTGCTGGCGGCGACGAACGCGATGCCGGAGCTCGGGAACGTGATCTTGGCCGTCGAGCCAAACTCGTAGACCAGGTCCTCCTTACCGGCCTCCGCAAGCGCGTCGAAGATGTTGAGGAGGTGATCCTCCTCCGGGCCAAACGTGTGGACGCAGTAGGCGTTGTCCCAGTAGATGCGGAAGTCGGGCGCGGCGGGCTCGAGCGACGCGAAGCGACGTACGACCTCGTCGGAGTAGGTGATGCCGGTGGGGTTGGCGTACTTGGGGACGCACCAGATGCCCTTGACGGAGGGATCGCCCTCCACCAGGCGCTGGACCACGTCCATGTCGGGACCGTCCTCGAGCATGGGCACGGGCACGTTCTTGATGCCAAGGTGCGCCGTCACGCCAAAGTGGCGGTCATAGCCGGGGGCCGGGCAGAGCCACTTGACCTCACCCTGCTGGTAGAAGGGCTTGTTGCCCGCGACGCCGTTGGTGAAGCCGTTGGTCACCAGGTCGTGCATGAGGTTGAGGCTCGAGGAGCCGGACACGACGACGTTGTCAGCGTCGACGCCCAGGATCTCTGCCGCAAGCCTGCGCGCGGAGGGAAGGCCCTCGGGCGTGCCGTAGTTGTCCACGATGGCGTTGCCGTCGACGAGCGGCGTGCTGGAGTTGATGAGGTCGAGCATGGGACGGGAGAGCGCCGTCTGCTCGGGCGAGGGCTTGCCGCGCGCCATGTCGAGCGCGAGGTGCTCGTCCTTTAGCTTGTCTGCCTCGGTCTGGAGCTGGTCGATCGCGTTGTCGAGCTCCTCCGTCGTCATCTGTTGATAGGCATTAGCCATGGTTGCTCCTTGGTCCAAGTGTGCACTGGACAGAAAGTATATCGCCACCTGCACGTGATGGTTCATACGGTAATAATATGTCAAGACACGATGCGCGTATGCCGCGACAGGGCGGCGCGCGCAAGCCCCGCAACCAGGCGCAAGGGAGAAGAGCGATGGCAGACTGGGACGCCACCTACACGGACGGCAGGCAGGCACCCGACTTTGGGGAGCTGCAGTCGCTTGTGGACGAGCTGTTCGCGGACGGCCCCGTCACGCGCGTGACAAAGCTGGACGCCCTCGAGCGCGCCCAGATCGACGACCTGGGCGAGGACCTGCTCGAGGTAATCGATCTTCTCCCCAGCGGGCACTATGCCCGTCGGGCGCTCTGCAACCAGCTCAACTCGATCATCACGGCACACGGCTGGGGCTACACGCACGGGACGGTCTCGTAACCCGAGTTGCACCCCTCGCCCACGGCTTACAGCATGCAGTTCAAATCGTTCTCGACAAGCCTCCGCAGGTAGTCAGAGCGGCGTATGCCAAGCTGCTTTGCGCGGCGATCCATGGCGCGAACGACTTCGCTCGACTCCTTGAAAGTCACCTGTTGCACAGGCTCCTCAAACATGGGAGGGCGACCTGGTCCAGTGACGCTCGAAACGGCATCACCCTCAAGCTCGCCTCGCGACGCCTTCTCATCGACCTCGCGTATCCTTTCGGATGAGATGCCGAACATGTTCTCAAGCTCTTTAGCCGTCTTCATAGTCTGTCCCCCCTTCTCCCTCGAATACCCAACTCCCTCAGAACCCGTGGTTGAGGTGGTGTCATTGCGTGAATAATGAGCGTCCCAAATTCCTTTACGATGCCAACCATTTGAATCGCACCAGAAGTATGTCTTCCGTAACCGATTCTTACGCATTGGTCTTCACGTGGAGTTTTTCGAAATTGGCTTCTGACGAAGTTGTTCCATGCATACAGAATCTCGTCTTCAGAGAGGCCGTGCTTCAGAGCATGGGGATGCACATAGATGTTCTGCACAGGCCTCACCTCCAATTTCGTAACACGAATTATATCACGAAATCTGATTCAGTCTAATTGCCGCCGCCCTTACAAAAGAGCAATCTACCAACCCTACCCGATGTCCTCCACCTGGTCGGCCATCTCGTCCTCGGGGTCGGGCTCGTCGTCACCGTCATCCGAGTCCTGCCCGCGGTTCATGATCGCGTCGTGCACGCGCACGAAGACGATGCCCAGCAGGCCAGCCGTGATGGAGCCGGCCAGAATCGCGCACTTGGCGCCGAGCACCTCCTCCGGGTTGGGGAACGCGAGGCCCGCAATGAGAATGGACATGGTGAAGCCCATGCCGCCCATGATGCCCACGGCGATGATCTGGTCCCAGCTCACGTTGTGCGGCAGCTTGGCGAAGCCGATCTTGACCAGCAGCAGCGTCACCAGGATGATGCCGATGGGCTTGCCCAGCACGGCGCCCAGGTACACGCCCTGCGTGACGGGGTCGTGCAGAAGCATCCCCAGGTCAACGCCCACAAGGCGCACCTGCGCGTTGGCAAACGCAAACAGCGGCAGAATCACAAAGTTGACGGGGGTCGAAATGTTGCGCTCCACGCGCTGCAGCGGCGGCGTCACGTGGTGCATGATGTGCTCGACCCTACTGGCGGCCGCCGTGAAGTCGTGCTGGCCCAGGATGTGCGTGGCGTCATCGTAGTCGTCCTCGAGCTTGGTCGCCTTGGACTGCAGCCACTCGCCCAGGTTGCCCAGCCGCACGTCGGAGCGCGACGGCAGGAAGAACGCCAGGATCACGCCGGCAAGCGTGGCGTGGATGCCGCTGTTGTACATGCACACCCACAGCACCAGGCCCACGATCATGTACGGCTTGGCGGAGTACACGCGCGCCTTGTTAAGGCAGGCGAGAAGAACGACCACCACGAGCGACGCCGCGCACCAGGCGATGTCCGGCGTCTGCCCGTAGAACAGCGCCAGCACCACGATGGCCAGGATGTCGTCCGCGATGGCGAGCGTCTGGAAGAAGACCTTGGTCTCGGGCGCCACGCGGTCGCCCAGAAGCGACATGACGCCCAGCGCGAAGGCGATGTCCGTGGCGATGGGGATGGCCCAGCCGTGCGGCGCACCCGCATGGTTGAAGAGCAGGTAGATGATGGCGGGAACGGCCACGCCGCCCACGGCCGCAAGCATGGGCAGCGCCGCCTGGCGGGGCTTGCGCAGCTGGCCCACGGTCATCTCGTACTTGAGCTCGATCCCCACGAGCAGGAAGAAAATCGCCATCAGGAAGTCGTTTATGAAGCCCTCGAGCGAGATCCCCACAAAGGCCGGGCCAATCCTCAGCCCCAGCGGCATCTCCAAAAACTCGTGAACCGCCCCGTAGGCGGGCGAGTTGGCCACGATCACGGCAAGCAGCGCCGCGATGACCATGACCGCGGCGGCCACGGTGCCGTTCGAGGTGACCTTGCCCAGGGCCAGCCGCTGGTCCTGGCGGCGCACGACGGCCGGCTCGCGGATGATGGCGCTGCGCCTGCCGCGGCGGCGGTCCTTCTCGCCCGAGGCGCCCGTTACCTGCGCGTTCTTGGTTGCTGCGACGTCCCTTTCCCGAACCTTGCCCTGTGTCATGAGTAAGAATCTCCTCCAAAGCGTGAACGAGTGGCGGCCCGCCGCATGGCGAGGCCCCTACCAAGAGCATACGGTACGCCGATTTGCCGCCGGCCGATTTGGAATCCGACTACAGAGCGTCTCCAACAGTCACCGCCGAACTTCTCGCCCGCGTGCCCGCGCACCCGCCTTGGGCGAGAAGAACGCCCCCGCGCCCGCGGAGTTTGTCGGGGCCAAGTATGCGAGCGTGCGGGGAGGGGAACTATAGTAGGTATGTCCCTGCTTGGGGCGCGACGCCGCACGCCGCCGACACGTCGGCCGATGCGGACACCAGACCTCGGAGGCAACATGAACGACCAGAGGATCGCAGTCATCACGGATTCCGGTACGGACACGCCGGCAGACTTCTGCAAGGCGCACGACGTCCGCGTGATGCCGCTGCACATCAACTATTCCGACGGCAGCACGTTCCAGAGCGGGGTCGACATCACGGCGGACGAGGTGGTCCGCCGCCTGGAGAAGGAGATCCCGACGACGAGCCTCCCCTCCCCGCACCAGATCCAGGCCGCGCTCGAGCAGGCCAAGGCGGACGGCTACCAGAAGGCCGTGGTGGTCACGATCGCGTCCGCACTTTCCGCCACCAACCAGACGGCCCACATGGTCGCAAGTCAGATGGAGGACTTCCCCACCCTGGTGATCGACACCAAATCCATCGGCATGGTCGCGGGCATGGTCGTGGAGCGTGCGGTGGAGCTGGTGGAGAAGGGCGTGCCCTTTGACCAGCTGGAGGCCAGGCTCGACGAGGTGGCCAGGCAGTCCCACGTGTTCTTTGCGGTCAAGTCCCTCGACTACCTGTACAAGGGCGGCCGCATAAACGGTCATATATATCGCATAGGCTCAGTCCTGAACATCAAGCCCGTGCTCACGTGCGACGAGGACGGCTACTATGCCATCGCCAAGAAGGCCCGCGGCTGGGACCGCGCGCTCGACACCATGGTGAGCCTCGCGTGCGAGAAGGCCCGTGCCTACAAGAGGGCGCGCCTGGCCGTGTGCTGCTCCACGGCGACCTCGGCCCTGTACAAGCCGCTGGAGGACCGCCTGCGCGACGCGCTCGACAACATAGAGAGCATCCAGCGGCACGACCTCTCGGCCGACCTGCTGGTCCACACCGGACCGGACATGGCGGGCCTGGGCGTGCAGAACGCGGAGCTGGCCTAGCAAGCAAACCCGGCGCACGCCGCCCCACGGCCACGGCGCCACAAGACGGCGGGAGGCCGTATGGAGAAGGACATGCAGAGCGACGTTCGCGAAGACATCTGCAAGGTGGGAAGGCTCCTGTACGACCGCGGCTACGTGGCCTCCAACGACGGCAACATCTCCGTCCGCACCGGCGAGGACGAGCTGATCATCACCCCCTCCGGCGTGAGCAAGGGCCGCATGGACCCCGGCATGCTCGTGCGCTGCGACCTGCAGGGCAACGTGGTCGCGGGCGATGCGTCAGGCCGCTTTCCCTCTTCGGAGGTAAAGATGCACCTGGCGGTCTACCGCAACCGGCCGGACGTGCGCGCCGTGGTGCACGCGCACCCCGTATACGCGACGGCCTTCGCCATCTGCCGGCACGCGCTCGAGGAGCCGTACCTCCCCGAGCTCATCCTCAACTTTGGCAAGATTCCCGTGGCAGACTTCGCGATGCTCTCTACGGACGAGGTCCCCAACAGCATCCTGCCCTACGTGCACGACTACAACGGCCTCCTGCTCGCAAACCACGGGGCCGTGGCCTGGGGAAAGGACGTCTGGGCGGCCTTCGACCTCATGGAGACCATCGAGCACAGCGCCAAGATCTTCAAGGCAGTGCACGACCTGGGCGGCGGCGTGGAGCTCACGCCCGGCCAGGTGGACCACCTGCGCGGCATGCACGAGTTCTATCGCAAGCGCGCCTCGCACCGCGACGACGACGCGGGCACCGCAAACAGCAGCAAGAACAAAGGCGAATAGGAGAAGAACGTGGCAACTAACGAGGAAGACGGCGCCGTGACGGCAGGCTCCCCCGAGGCCGCAGCCGCGGCCAAGGCGGGCGCGAGCGCGTCGACGGGCGTCACGAACGTGGACGCCGTGGAGCTGGCGCCCGAGGGCGACGCCGTGGTCATTATCGACCAGACGCTCCTGCCCAACAGGCTCGAGCACATCCGCCTCACCACGGCGGAGCAGATGTACGACGCCATCCTCAAGCTCAAGGTGCGCGGCGCACCGGCCATCGGCGTGTGCGCGGGCTACTGCTACTACGTGCTCGCCCGCCAGGAGGCGCAGCGCGCCAGCTCCTATGACGACTTCGCCTCCGCCATGGACGCCCAGCGCGCCTACCTCAACTCCTCGCGCCCCACGGCGGTCAACCTCTCGTGGGCGCTCAACCGCATGCACGGCGTGACGCTCGCGCACAAGGGCGAGGCCCCAGCCGGCATCGTCGACCTTCTCCACAAGGAGGCTGTGGCCATCCACCGCGAGGACCTCGCCATGTCCGAGGAGATCAGCCGTCTGGGCGCGAGCCTCCTCAACGATGGCGACGGCGTGCTCACGCACTGCAACGCCGGCCCGCTCGCGTGCCTGGGCTACGGTACAGGCCAGGGGCCGCTCTTCTACGCGCACGACCACGGCAAGACCGTGCACGTGTTTGCTGACGAGACGCGGCCGCTCCTGCAGGGCGCGCGCCTCACGAGCTACGAGCTCCAGCGCGCCGGCATCGACGTGACGCTCATCTGCGACAACATGGCGTCCATCGTGATGAAGAACGGCTGGGTGCAGGCCTGCATGGTAGGCTGCGACCGCGTCGCCATGAACGGCGACGCCGCCAACAAGATCGGCACCTCCGGCGTGGCGATCCTGGCCGCGCACTACGGTATACCGTTCTACGTGCTGGGACCCACCTCCACCATCGACCAGGGCTGCCCCACCGGCGACGACATCAAGATCGAGGAGCGCGACCCGGACGAGATCAAGACCATGTGGTACGCGGAGCCCAAGGCGCTGCCCGAGGTCAAGTGCTACAACCCGGCCTTCGACGTGACGGACCACAGCCTGATCACGGCCATCATCACGGAGAAGGGCATCTGCCGTCCCCCGTACACGGAGTCCCTGGCAGCCCTCTTTAGGTAGCGCACCCGTCGCCCCGCGCGACGGTACATAAAACGAGAAAGGAATCGCATCATGGCAGACCTCCCGCAGGCAGAAATCGGCATCTTTGGCGGCTCGGGCTTCTATAGCCTCTTCGAGGGCGACTACGAGGAGGTGTCCCTCGACACGCGCTGGGGCCAGCCGTCCGACGTCTACACCGTGGGCACCATCGCGGGTCGCAAGGTCGCGTTCCTGCCCCGCCACGGCCACAAGCACACGTTTGCCCCCGGCGAGGTCAACTACCGCGCCAACCTCTGGGGCATGCACATGCTGGGCGTCAAGCAGGTCATCGGCCCCTGCTCCGTGGGATCGCTCTCGCTTGACATCCACCCCGGCGACTTTGTGGTATGCGACCAGTTCGTAGACCGCACCAAGGGCCGCGCGGACACGTTCTTCACGCATGACCTGGGCCTGGGCGTGCAGCACCTGCCTGGCGCCGAGCCCTACTGCGCAGAGATGCGCAAGGTGGCCGTCGACTGCTGCCGCGAGCTGTACATCCCCGTGCACGACGGCGGCACCGTCGTCACCATCCAGGGGCCGCGCTTCTCCACCAAGGCGGAAAGCGAGTGGTTCCAGAAGATGGGCTGGAGCGTCGTCAACATGACCCAGTACCCCGAGGCGTGGCTCGCCCGCGAGCTGGGCATGCACTACTGCAACATCAGCCTGGTGACCGACTACGACGCCGGCCTGGGCAAGTACGCGGCCGTCACCAACGACCAGGTGCTCAAGGTCTTCAACGAGAACCTGCACCTCCTGCGCGAGCTCATCAATAAGATGGTGCCCGCCCTGCCCGAGCAGATTGACGACGGCTGCACCGCCTCCGCCCCGCTCTTCGACAAGCTGGCGTAGGCAGCGCCGCAGGCATCCGCAAGGCACGACGCATCAGGCGAGAAGGACGGCTCACCCAAGGTGGCCGTCCTTCTCCTTTAGTACGCGACGCGTGCCCGCCGGCCTGGGGGTCGCGCTCCTCGACGCAAAAGTGCGACGATGCGACAAGACGTCCGTCGCATATGCG
The DNA here is from genome assembly GCA_003862195.1 of Coriobacteriaceae bacterium. Taxonomy (GTDB): domain Bacteria; phylum Actinomycetota; class Coriobacteriia; order Coriobacteriales; family Atopobiaceae; genus Parafannyhessea. The sequence continues at coordinate 35,814 of QOUO01000002.1, forward strand.
ACATAACTTGCGTCGCATATGCGACGCTGATATCATCGCATTGTCGCGTTTGCATCGAAAGGCGAGGTGGCCATGGCCATACCGGTTGACATGGCAGAGCTCGTAAACGGGACGACCGTCGAATCCACTCGCATCGAGTTCAAGACCGACTTCAATCCCGAGCCCATCGTCCACACCATATGCGCCTTCGCAAACGACATCGACAACATCGGCGGAGGCTACATCATCATCGGCGTGGAGGAGAGGGACTCCGTTCCCCAACTGCCGCCCAGGGGCATCCCAAAGTCCCGCATCGACCCCATCCTCAAGAAGCTCGAGGGGTTCTGCCACTGCATCGAGCCCCTGTACCAACCCATCGTCGAGCCACGGCTCCTTGACGGCAAGTACGTCATCGTCATCTGGTGCCCCGGCGGCTTCGGCCGTCCGTACCAGGCGGCCAAGAACGTGTACAAGAACACCTCGGACAAGCGCTACTACATCCGCAAGATGGCAAGCACGGTCATCGCGTCGCCCCAAGAGGAGCGCGAGCTGTTCTACGTGTCGTCTGACATCCCGTTTGACGACAGGCCAAACCTGACGGCGAGCCCGGAGGCCCTCAGCAAGGAGCGCATGCGCGACTACCTGCGGTCCGTCGGAAGCGCGCTCTATAGCGACTCCGAGGGGCTAACGCTGGAGGAGCTGGCAAACGACCTGCAGCTCCTGTCTGGCCCGCCAGAGGACCGCCACCCACGAAACGTCGGCCTCCTCATGTTTTCGGATCACACCGAGCGCTACTTCAGGTACGCGCGCATCGAGGTCGTGGACCTTCCCGACCCCACGGGCGAGGGCATGACGGAGCAGGTGTTCACGGGTCCCATCCAAGCCCAGCTCAAGGACGCCCTCCTCTTCCTGAGGAACTACGCCATCAGGAGCATGACCTTCAAGAGGCCCGACCAGGCCGAGGCGGTCACGGTGTTCAACTACCCCTACGCCGCCGTGGAGGAGATCCTCTCCAACGCCGTGTACCACCGCTCGTATCAGATATCCGAACCCATCGTGGTCCGCATCACGCCGGAGTCGATGGAGGTCACGAGCTATCCCGGCTTCGACCGCAGCATCACGGACGACGACATCGCCAACCTGCACATCCAGTCACGCATCTACCGCAACCGGCGCATCGGAGACTTCCTCAAGGAGCTCCACCTGATCGAGGGGTGCAACACCGGCTTCCCCACGACGTTCAGGGCGCTACGGCAGAACGGCTCCCCCCTGCCCAGGTTCCACATGGACCCAGCGCGCAGCTACCTCGGCGTGGAGATTCCCGTGCACCCGGCCTTCGCGCCAACCGACAAGCAGGGCGAGAAGGACGACGCCCTCGAGCGGCAGATCATGGCTCAGCTACAGGACCATCCCCTACTGATGTCCGAGCTCTCACGCCAGTTGGGATACAAGAGCGTGAGCAAGCGCCTGCGCAGGGTCGTCACGGCCATGCTGGGCGACGGCAGGCTGTCAGCCGTCCACGAGGGTGCCCGCGTCCGCTACACGGCCACGAAGTAAAGAGCTGCCCCTGTCCCCACACGTGGGACAGGGACAGTCGTATTGCTGACACAAACCCGTATGGGCCGATACCCGGCTCGCTCCTACGCCAGGTGGGCCACCATGTGGCGTACGATCCTGGCGCAGTGCTCGGCGGCCTTCGCCTCGAACACGGGGTACTCCACCTCGGCCGAGCCGTCCGCCTTGTCGCTTATGGCGCGCACGATCACGAAGGGCACGCCGTTGAGCCACGCCGTCTGCGCGATGCTCGCGCCCTCCATCTCCACGCAGCTCGCATCGAACTCCCTCTTGATGCGGTCCTTCTGGTCCTGCGTGCGAACGAACTGGTCGCCCGAGGCCACGCGGCCCTCCACGCACGCCACGTCCGGCGCCGCCGCGCGGACGGCCTCCACGGCCGCGGCGCGCAGGCCCGCGTCCGCAGGGAAGAACCTGATGCCCAGGCTGGGCACCTCACCTGTCGCATAGCCAAAGTTGGTCGCGTCCACGTCGTGGTGGACGGCGTCCGTGCTTACGAGCACGTCGCCGATGTTGAGGCGTGCATCAAGCGAGCCCGCCACGCCGGTGTTGATGATGCGGTCCACGCCAAAGCGGTCGATCAGCACCTGCGCGCACATCGCGGCGTCGACCTTGCCCACGCCACAGCGCACGACCGTGACCGGCGTGCCGCCGATGGTCCCGTCGTCAAACACCATGCCGGCCACCGTCGTGGTGGTCCCATCCTGCACCGCGTCGCGCAGGTGGCGCACCTCGACGTCCATCGCGCCGATGATTCCGATCTTCATGCAATCCTCCAGGTAGTCGTAGTGGTTGGGACGCCCGCGCCGGGCGCCGTTGGGTCGCGGCAGCTAGCGCGAGGGCACGACCTTCTCGCCCGCGTCGTCCCCGTCCGCGATCGCATCCGCAAGCCAGGGCCTGCCCTGCAGCACGCGCGCCACGCGATCCTGCGCTGCGGAGAAGGTCGCGTCCTCCTTCACGTGCACCCACACCGTGCCGTGCGTGCCGTAGGCGTCCATGCCGGTAAAGCTCACGCTTACCTCGTACGCGGGGTCGGCCACGCCCTCGAGCGCCACCGCCACGTCGCGCGCCACCTCGGCCGTCACGGCGGAAAGGTCCGCGTCCGGGCGAGCCAGGAAGTCGACGCCGCAGCTGCCCGCCGAGGAGGCGCTCTTGCGCGTGAACGCCGTCTTGTTGAGCACGCTGTTGGGGATGATCTGCTGGTTTCCCAGGCGGTCCTGCACCGTGGTGTGGCGCCAGTTGACGTCCGTCACGAAGCCCTCGAACCCGGCGACCTCCACGTAGTCGCCCGGCTGGACCACCTTGCCCAGCATGAGCCCCAGCCCGCTGAACACGTTTGACACCGTGTCCTGCAGGCCAAACGACAGCACGACGGACGTGACGCCCAGGGCGGCCACAAAGGCCGTGGCCTTGATGCCAAACACGGGATCCAACACGGAGAGCAGGCCAAACGCCCAGATCACGCCGCGGATGATGTTCACGAAGATCGAGGCCGAGGGTATGGACGAGGCGTCCAGCACGCGCCGGGTTACGCGCGTGACGCCGCAGTCCACCAGCGCCGTGACCGCCATGGCCACGGCAAGGTAGACCACCCTCCCCAAAAGATCGTTCCAGTCCATGGGCACGTCCCCCCGCTAGCTGATCTTGACGATGGGCGCGAAGCCCTTCATGAGCTTCTTGGTCTTGCCCGTGCGCGTGAAGTACACCGTGATGGTGTCGCCCTGTGCCTCCTTCACGACGCCGGGGCCAAACGTCTTGTGCGAAATCTGGTCGCCGGGCGCGAAGGTCTCCGCCGCCTTCTTGCGGTCGGGGCGCATCGCCGGGCGAGAAGAGCCGGGCACCGTGCCCGAGCCGCCGTGCCCGCCCAGGGTCGCCTTGGACCCCGTGGGCCTGCCGGGCCAGGTGGGCAGGCCCGTGTCCTGCGGCCGGCCGCCGGTCGAGCGCGTGTGACTGCCAAACACGTGCCCGCCATAGACCTCGGACCCGCGGCCCGAGCCGTACGTGCCGTGACGGTCGCCGCGCTTCTCCCATCCCACGCCGCTGAAGCCGGAGGAGCCCACGCCGATGGCGTCCACGTCCTCTGCCGGAATCTCGTTGAGGAAGCGGCTGCGCGGGTTGGTCTGCACGGAGCCAAACATGCGCCTGGTGACGGCATACGTGAGGTAGAGCCGCTCCTCCGCGCGCGTGATGGCCACGTAGGCCAGGCGCCGCTCCTCCTCGATGGACTCCGCGTCGCCCTCGTGCGCGCGATGCGGGAAGATGCCCTCCTCCATGCCGGCCACGAACACGACGGGGAACTCCAGGCCCTTGGCAGAGTGGATCGTCATCATCGTGACGGCGCTCGACTGGCCCGCGAGGGAGTCGAGGTCGCTCCTGAGCGCGAGCCACTCCATGAAGGCCGGGAGCTTCTGCGCCGCGACCGGGGGCAGGGCAGCCCCCGCCTCCCCTGTGGGCTCGGCGCTCGGCTCCTGCGTCGCCTCGCTCGCTCGCTGCGCTCGCGACTCGCCCTCCGGGGAGCCGGCGGCGCCCTGCGCACCCTGGGCGTCCAGCGCCCCGGCCTCGCGCAGCTGCTCCAGGCTCTCGAGCGTGGCCACGGCGTCGTCGTGCGTCTCGTCAAACTCCTGCGCGACGCCAAAGAACTCCTTGATGTTCTCTACCCTGCTGTCCGCCTCGACGGTCTGCTCCGCCTCGAGCGCCTGGATAAGCCCCGTGCGGTCGATTATCATCTGCACCACGTCCGCCAGCTCGCCGTCAAAGTGGCGCGCCGCCTCGATGGCGTTGGTGAAGCCCGCCAGCGCGTTTCTGGCCTTGGCCCCAATGAGCCCCGGCTCCGTCACGCAGGCCTCCGCGGCCGAGAAGAACGATATGCCGTGCTCCGTGGCATAGTTCCTGATGCGGTTGACCGACGTGGTGCCGATGCCGCGCCTTGGCGTGTTGATGACGCGCAGCGCGCTCACGTCGTCGTCCGGGTTCACCACGAGCTTGAGGTAGGCCATCACGTCGCGAATCTCCGCGCGGTCGAAGAACCTGGTGCCGCCCACGATCTTGTACGGCACGCCCGCGCGCAGGAACATGTCCTCGAGCGTACGCGACTGCGCGTTGGTGCGGTAGAACACGGCCACGTCGTCGTAGCTCGTGCCGTGGTCGTGCAGCTTCTCGATCTCCGAGCCGATCCAGCGGCCCTCGTCCCGCTCGTCCGCCGCCTGGAAGACCTTGATCTTCTCGCCGTCGCCACGGGTCGTGAACAGGCGCTTTGACTCGCGCTTGGAGTTGTTGCGCACCACGGCGTTTGCCGCGTTGAGGATGTGGCCGTACGAGCGGTAGTTCTGCTCGAGCTTGACCACCACGGCGTCCGGGTAGTCCTTGCGGAAGCTCAGGATGTTCTTGATGTCCGCGCCGCGCCAGCTGTAGATGGACTGGTCGTCGTCGCCCACGACCATGAGGTTGCGGTACTTGCGCGCCAGCAGGTTGGTGATCGCGTACTGCACCGCGTTGGTGTCCTGGTACTCGTCCACGCTGATCTGGCGGAAGCGCTCCTGGTAGTGGTCGAGCACCTCCGGCTCCTTGCTCAGCAGCTCGAAGGTCTTGACCAGCAGGTCGTCAAAGTCCATGGCGTTTGCGCGGGCCAGGCGGCGGTCCAGCTCCATGTACACGCGGGCCGCGGCGCGCTCCACGGGCGACTGCGCCTGGGAGCTCATCTCCTCCGCGCTGACGAGCGCGTTCTTGGCCTGGCTGATCTTGGAGCGGATGGCCGGCAGCGGGCACTGCTTGGAGTCGATGTCGAGGTCGCTCATGATGCTCTTGACCAGGCGCTTCGAGTCATCGTCGTCGTAGATGGTGAAGTTTGGCTTGTAGCCCAAGAGGTCCGCATCCTCGCGCAGCATCCTCACGCACATGGCGTGGAACGTGCAGATCCACATGCCGCGCGTGCCACCGGGCAGGAGCCTGCCCAGGCGCTCGCGCATCTCCGCCGCAGCCTTGTTGGTGAACGTAATGGCCAGCACCTGCCACGGGCGCACGCCCTCGTCCGCGATCATGTGCGCGATGCGGTACGTGAGCACGCGCGTCTTGCCGGACCCCGCGCCGGCAAGCACCAGGAGCGGACCGTGCGTGCACTCGGCAGCCTGGCGCTGCTCGTTGTTCAGGCCGTCCAGGTCGACCTTTGGGGTCGCGGGGACGGGCGCGGGCGAGAAGGACGCGGCGTCCTGATAGGCGGACTCCTCCTCAGGCTCGGGCGCGGCGCCATAGGCGTCGAGCGGCACCAGGTCGGGCTCCGGAGCCTGCGCGGAGGCGGGCTGCGCCGCCGCGCCGCCGGGCGCCGGCTGGCCGCCCGCTAGGGAAAAGAGGGATTGTTGCTGGTCAAAGGGCATGTACTTCTCCTATAGCCTCATTGTTGTACCGAAAGAGTCTAACGCAGGTTCCGGACACAAAGCCCTCCGCTGGGAGACCTCCGCACGAACGCTGCAAGGCCGGGCGGGGGTCGCGCGCGCTGCCTTGCGGGGCGATGGACGGCCGTGCAGGCAAACGCTATGATTGCCGCACTGGCCGCACGCCCGATGGGAGCCCCCATGAAGATGAGCAAAAAGTTCTGCAACTGCCGCGACGTGACCTACGCGGACATCATGAAGGCCATCCGCGGCGGGGCGACCACCGCGGACGAGGTCTCTCGCGTGACCGGCGCGGGCACGGGATGCGGCAGGTGCCGCGAGGCGCTGGACTACGTGGTGCGCGACTTCTTGGAGGAGTTCCGCGCGGAGTCCGAGGGGACGCTCGGGATCTAGGCGGCGTGCCGCTTCGGCGGCCTCGCACACATCCTGCCGGGGCCGCACGGTACCAGACAATTGGCAAATCATCCTTCTGACGCTTGACAGTGCCAAAGGCAGATGCAACACTGTCATCAGTACTTATGAACTATTGCTCATGTGTTCACTTCATACTCAAGTTCGCGTAAGCAGACCTCTGGGGTAAAGGGAACCGGGGCACAGGCCAAAGGAGACGCCATGTCCTGCAAGTGCTGCAAACACGACGACGAGGAGCTCGAGTCCCACCCGGGCGCGCCGGTACACGGCGACGGCTGTGATTGCGACGGCTGCCACGACGCGGACGTCGAGCCGGAGGATGAGGACGAGGATGACGACGATGACGAGGACCCCGCCGTCCTCAAGAGGAAGATCGCACTTTCCGCTGTCCTGCTGGTCGCGGCCGTCGTGGTGAACGACCTGGTCGCGCCCGGCCTGCCGCTCTGGGTGCAGCTCGTCACGTACCTCCCCGCCTACCTGGTGGCGGGCGGCAGCGTCCTCAAGGAGGCCGCGGAGTCCGTCGCGTCCGGCCACCCGTTTGACGAGGACTTCCTCATGTCCGTGGCGACCCTGGGCGCGCTGCTCATCGGCTTTGTCCCGGGAGGCGAGCCCCAGTTTGCCGAGGCCGTCTTCGTGATGCTGTTCTTCCAGGTTGGCGAGCTCTTCGAGGGCCTGGCCGAGGACCGCTCCAAGCGCTCGATCGCGGACCTCATGAACATCCGTCCCGACGTCGCCAACGTGGAGCGCGACGGCAAGGTGGTGAGCGTCGACCCCAACGACGTGCGCATTGGCGAGGTCATCCAGGTACGCCCGGGCGAGAAGGTCGCGCTCGACGGCGTCGTGACCGAGGGCGAGTCCAGTCTGGACACCGTGGCCCTGACCGGCGAGAGCGTGCCGCGCGACGTCACCGTGGGCCAGGAGGTCGCATCCGGCTGCATCAACGTGTCTGGCCTGCTGCGCGTCCGCGTGACCAAGGCGTTTGGCGAGTCCACCGCGAGCAGGATCCTCGACCTCGTGCAGAACGCGGGCAAGAGCAAGTCCCGGTCGGAAAACTTCATCAAGCGCTTCGCCAAGGTGTACACCCCCATCGTGGTGTACCTGGCCATCGCCGTCGCCCTGCTGCCGCCGCTCTTCTCGGGCGACTTTGCCGGCACGTTTGCCACGTGGCTGCTGCGCGCGCTCACGTTCCTGGTCGCGAGCTGCCCCTGCGCGCTCGTGCTTTCCGTACCGCTGACGTTCTTTGGCGGCATCGGCGGCGCGTCCCGCCGCGGCATCCTCGTCAAGGGCTCCAACTACCTGGAGGCGCTCGCCAAGACCAGGGTCGTCGTGTTCGACAAGACGGGCACGCTCACCAAGGGCACGTTCAAGGTGACGCAGGTGCACTCGACCGACCTTTCCGACGAGCAGCTCCTGCACCTGGCCGCCCACGTGGAGGCAAGCTCCACGCACCCCATCGCCGCGGCGCTGCGCGAGGCCTTCCCCTGCGACGGTGACGACTGCAAGGTATCCGACGTGACCGAGCGCGCCGGCGAGGGCGTCATCGCGACCGTGAACGGCCACCGCGTCGCCGTGGGCAACGACCGCCTGATGCAGACGGTGGGCGCCACGCCCGTGACCTGCCACACGCTGGGTGGGACCATCGTCCACGTGGCGGTGGACGGCACGTACGCCGGCCACGTGCACATCTCCGACGAGGTCAAGCCCGATTCCGCGCAGGCAATCGCAAGCCTGCGGGCCGAGGGCGTCGCCAAGTCCGTCATGCTCACGGGCGACCGCAAGCCCGCCGCGGCGGCCGTCGCCAAGGAGCTGGGCCTGGACGAGTACCACGCGGAGCTCATGCCGCAGGACAAGATCGCGCAGGTGGAGCGTCTCATGGGCGAGAAGGGCGAGGACGCCACGCTCGCATTCGTGGGCGACGGCATCAACGACGCGCCGGTCCTGGCCCGCGCGGACGTGGGCGTGGCCATGGGCGCGCTCGGCTCCGACGCCGCGATCGAGGCGGCGGACGTGGTGCTGATGGACGACAAGCCCTCCAAGGTCGCCGTCGCCATCCGCATCGCACGCAGAACCCTTGCCATCGCGCGTCAGAACATCGTGTTCGCCATCGCGGTCAAGGTGGCCATCCTGGTGCTCGCGGTCTTCGGCCTCGCACCCATGTGGCTCGCGGTCTTTGGCGACGTGGGCGTGATGGTGCTGTGCGTCCTCAACGCGACGCGCACGCTCGCGGCAGGCTCCAGCAAGTAGCAGAATCCGTTGGCAGAGGCTCCGCCCGCCCGACTCGGTGCTCAGACAGCACGCCTTCGGCGTGAACTGCGCCCGAGTCGGGCGGGCGGAGCCATGTCGAGGGCCGTTTGCAGTTGGTTGCCGGCACGTGGCCAGGTCGACGGTGCCGCAGCCTCTACGCCAGGTTCGTCACGACCCAGAGCAGCACGTTGACCGCGAGCACCACGAACGTGATCGCCGTGAACGCGCGCTTGCGCAGCACCACGTATGCCACCCACTCGCGCACGAGCGCGTTGAGCGAGAAGTACAACCTCACGTGCGCGCCAAGGCCATCGGCCCTCACGCCGGCCTCGCGTGCAAGCAGCAGCGCGCGGAACACGTGGTAGTCGTCGCTCACCACGAGGATGCGTCCTTCTCCCCTGGGCCCGCGCGCTTCTCCCCCACCAGTCGCGGTCGCGCGGATGAGGTCGCGCGAGAAGCGGATGTTCTCGCGCGTGTTGCGGGAGCGCTCCTCGCAGAGGATGGCCTCGGCGGGAACGCCCTGCCCGAGCGCGTAGTCGCGCATAGCGCTGGCCTCGCTCACGGCCTCGTCCGGGCCCTGCCCGCCCGACATCACGATCCTGGAGCCCGGGTTGCGCCGCCACGCCCAGATGGCTCGGTCCACGCGGTGCGCGAGCAGCGGTGTCACACGTCGGCCGTCGATGAGCCCCGAGCCAAGCGCCACAATGTAGCGATAGCGCCTCATCGGGTGCGGCACCTGCGCCACCAGGCCGCTCACCGTGTAGAGCGCAAAGGCGACGCCCGCCACGCCGATCAGGCCCGCCGAGATGCCAAACAGCAGGTCAAGCACGCTTCCCACCACGGGCAGCCCCGTCAGGCGCCCGCGCAGCAGCGGCCACACCAGCACATAGGCGACCATCGCCACGCCCAGTCCCAGCGAGAGCAGGTTGGCCGGTCGCGCGCCCTCGCGGCGGATCAGCCGCACGCCCGACACGATGAGCGTCACCACGAGCACCGCTGGGAACGCGAGCAGCATGACGAGCAGGATCCCCATCACGACGAGGTTCGCCGTCTGCGCGAGGGGATGGTCGCCCAGCGGCAGGTAGCCCACAATCAGCACCTCTATCAGCACCACCAGGGACGCCGCCCCGGCCAGCGCCCAGAAGCCAAGCCAGAGGGTGCGCTCCTCTCGCACGCGCACGATGGCAAACGCCACCGGCGCCACGCAGAGAAGTGCTATGAGCAAGGGAAATACAGGGTCTGACGTCAAACTTTCCATTTGGCCCCTCAGAATTGATGGCTAATCGTGCCCGATTATATGACGTTGCCCCGCCCGCCCGACTCGGGCGCAGTTCACGCCGAAGGCGTGCTGTCCGAGCACCGAGTCGGGCGGGCGGGAAATTGGTGACATTCGTCATGTGGCGCGGGTGCGTCGGCTGGGCTACATTAGAGCTTCGACAGCGCGGGGCAGGGAGCCCATCGCGCTTGTCCCTTGGAAGGAGGCGCGATGCACATCCCAGAGAACTACCTGAGCCCGCAGACCTGCGGCGTGATAGCCGTGGCCATGGTGCCCGTGTGGGTGCGCGCCGCCCGGCACATGCGCGAGGAGGTCCCCCGCCAGAAGATGCCGCTCGTGGGCGTGGCCGCCGCGTTCTGCTTCCTCGCGATGATGTTCAACATCCCGCTCCCCGGCGGCACCACGGGCCACGCCGTTGCCGGCACGCTGGTGGCCATACTCTTCGGCCCATGGACGGCCTGCATCGCCATCAGCATCGCCCTCGCGATCCAGGCGGTCCTCTTTGGCGACGGCGGCATACTCGCCCTGCCGGCCAACTGCCTCAACATGGCCTTCGTGCTCCCCATGTGCGGCTACGCGGTCTTCTCGCTCGTGCGCAGGCGCCAGGCGCGCCATGCGGGCGAGAAGGACGGCGGCTCCGGGTCCTCGAGCCTTGGCCAGGAGCTTCGCGCCGCCGGCATCGCCTCGTACGTGGGCATCAACGCCGCGGCGCTCTGCTGCGCCCTGGAGCTGGGAATCCAGCCGTTGCTCTTTCACGACGCGGCTGGGCGCGCGCTCTTCTGCCCCTACCCGCTCTGGGTGAGCGTGCCCGCCATGATGATTGGCCACCTCACCGTGTGGGGCGCCGCGGAGGTCGTCTTCACGGTGGGGATCCTGGGCTTCGTGCGGCGCGTCGCGCCGGACTTTGGCCTCGCGCGCTTTGGCGGGACGGGGTTGGCGGGCGCCAGCGACGACGTGGGCGCGCAGCCGGCTCCCGTGCGCACCGTGCGCGCGGCGGGGCCGGTGCTCGGCCTCGTGGCGGCGCTCGCAATTGCGACGCCGCTGGGACTCATCGCCACAGGCGATGCCTGGGGCGAGTGGTCCACGGCAGACCTCGCCACGCGCGTGGGATACACGCCCTCGGGCATGGCACGCGGCTGGGAGTGGTCGTCGCTCATGCCCGACTACTCCCTCGGGGCGCTTCCCAGCTGGCTCGGCTACGTGCTGAGCGCCGTCGCGGGAGTCTCCCTGCTGCTGATAGCCTTCCGCCTGCTGTCAGGCGCATCCACGCCCAAGGTCGACTTTGGACCGCGTGACGATGACTAGCCCGCGTGACGCGCAGATACCCGCTTGGCTCACGCAGGGCGAGAGCTACGATCCCCCGCGGGACCACGACGGCTTCCTCACCAAGAGCCTGCTCTCGCTCGCGGGCGTGCTCGCGCGCATGCGCCTGGACGACGGCCAGTCAACCCCGGTGAGTCCCTCCACCCCGCTCAAGCTCGTGCTGGGACTCGGCCTCATCCTGCTCACGTCGCTTTCCGGCAACTTCGCCTTCGTGCTGGTGGTGCTCTGCCTTGCCCTGGCGAGGGCCGCGCTTCTCCCCCTGCGCGCGCTGCGTCGCTCCATGGCCGTGGCCTGTGCGGCGGCGGGCCTCACCTTTCTGCTGATGGCCCCCGCGCTCCTCCTGGGCCAGGCGCACTCCCCGCTCCTGCTGGGCACGAAGGTCCTCACCACCTGCCTCGTGGCCATGGGGGTCGCACTCTCCACCCCTGCCGCACGGCTCACGCGCGCACTCCGCACGCTCCGCGTTCCCGCAACGGCCATCCTCACGCTCGACCTCGCGCTCAGGAGCATCGTGGAGCTGGGTCGCACCGCGTCAGAGGTGCTCGTGGCACTGCGCCTGCGCAGCGTGGGACGCGACCGCGACAAGCGCTCCTCCATCGGGGGCGTGGGAGGCGTGCTTCTTCTCAAGGCGGGGCGCTCCGCGGCCGACACGGCCGATGCCATGGCCTGCCGCTGCTTCGACGGCACGTACCAGGCGGCGCCCGACGCCACCCGCCCGCATGCCCGCGCGGTGGACGCCGCGTGGCTGGCGGGAGGCCTCGTCCTTCTCGTCCTCTTCTTCTACCTGCAGGGACTGGTATAGATGCATGGCAACGTACACCCGCTGGGACTCCACCATCCGCACGCCGGGGACTCTCGCCCACCGCTCATGCGCTTTGACGACTTCTGCTTTGCCTACGGGGACAGGCCGGTGCTGCGTCACATCGACCTCTCCATCGACGCGGGCGACTCCGTGGTGCTGATGGGAGACAACGGCTCGGGCAAGTCCACGCTGCTCAAGGCCATGAGCGGGCTCGTCCACCCGCAGGTTGGGACGTACCGCTTCGACGGACAGGTGGTGGACGCGGCATCCATGCGCGACGCGGACTTCTCGCGCCGGCTACACCAGCGCGTGGGCTTCGTCTTCCAGGACAGCGACGCCATGCTCTTCACGGCAAGCGTTGAGGACGAGGTCGCGTTCGGTCCCGCGCAGATGGGGCTGCCCGCCGACGAGCAGCGACGCCGCGTGGACGACTGCCTGCGCCTGCTGGGGATCGAGGACCTGCGCGACCGCGCGCCGTACAACCTCAGCGGTGGCGAGAAGAAGAAGGTTGCCATAGCCGCGGTCCTGGCCCTCAACCCGGACGTGCTCTGCCTGGACGAGCCCATGGCCGCGCTCGACGCACGCACGCAGGAGTGGCTGCTCGGATTCCTCAAGGAGCTCAAGCGGGCCGGCAAGACGCTCGTGGTGGCGACGCACGACCAGTCGCTCGCGGACGAGCTTGCGGACTACTTTGTCTACATGGGCGACTTCCACGGCTACGCGGACCGTCCGCACGTGCACGTGAACGAGTAGCGCAGGCGAGAAGAGCGCGGCGGACGGCCCCGATGCCCGGGTGCCGTCCGCCGCTCTTCTCCCCTAGATGGGTTTTCCTGGTCAGACGCTAGGCGTCGAGCCTCGCGTAGAACGAGTGCAGGAGCTCCGCCGACTTCTGCAGCGCGGAGAGCTCGTCCTCCTGCAGGCCGATCTCCACGATCTCCTTGGCGCCGGTGTGGTCCAGGATCGTCGGGACGGACAGGTAGGTGCCGTTGATGCCGTACATGCCGTCCACGTAGACGGAGACGGGCATGATGCGCCCCTCGTCCAACAGGATCGACTTGGCGATGGACGTCACGCTCGCGCCGATGCCGTAGCAGGTGTTGCCCTTGCGGCTGAAGACGTCCCAGCCCGCCTGGACCGTGCGCTTGCGCAGGTCCTCGAGCGTGGTACCCTTGGTGCGGGGCGCGTTGTCGCGCAGCACGGCGTCCACGCGCTTGCCGCCGATGGTCGCGCTGTTCCAGCTCACGATCTCGGAGTCGCCGTGCTCGCCCAGGACGTAGGCCTCAACGCTCGCGGGCGCGAGGTCGTACATGTCGGAAAGCGCGCGGCACAGGCGCGCGGTGTCCAGGTTGGTGCCGGAGCCGATCACGCGCTCGCGCGGCAGGCCGGAGACGCGCCACGTGTAGTACGTCATCACGTCGACGGGGTTGGACACCACGATGAAGATGCCGTTGAAGCCCGAGGCCATGACCTTCTCCACCACATCACGCACCACGTGGAGGCTCGGCTTGAGCATCTCCAGGCGGTCGTTGGAGTCCTTAGGCATGGGCGCCGCGGCGGTGATGACCACGATGTCCGCGTCCTCGCACTCGCCGTAGTCGCCGGCGTGGACGTGCATGTTGCGGTTCATGAAGTACACGGCGTCGCGCATGTCGAGCGCCTGGCCCTCCGCGACCTCCTTGTTGATGTCGATGAGGCAGACGTCCTCGCAGAGACCCTGGCTGACGATGCTGAACGCCGTGGTGGAGCCGACGTTGCCCGCGCCGACGATCACGACCTTGGAGTTCCTGAAGCTCATGTGCGCTCCTCGCTGGTTGAGTCCTTCCGCGGCGAGCCGCGGCCGCGGTCATGGTTGCACAACGCAGCGCGCTCGCACGAAACATTTTGGAGACAGCCTGAAACAGCGCAGCACTGTCACAAAGCAGGCGAGAAGAACGAGGCGCCTCGCTCGCGGCACCAACGTCAGAGCGTCAGGATGTAGCGCCGCGTGGGACTCGTGGCCGCGCCTGGCGTGACGGAGACCATGCCCCGCTGCAGCAGCCGCCGCAGCACCTTGGCGACCGTGCTCCGGCCAAGTCCGGCGCGCTCCGCGATCTCGGACGTCCGCGCCGGGCCAAGCTCCCCAAGTGCGGAAATGACGGCGCCCTCGGTCCCCGGGAAGCCCGCAACGTCCTGGTGCGGCCTCGCCCCCGGCACCGCCCCGGCCTCGGCGGCATCGCCTGCGCCACGCCTCCGCATCACAATCTGGAAGAGCGACGGCCTGTCCGTCACCTCGGGCCCGGGCATGCCGCTCGCAGCGAGCTCGGACCTGATGAGGGCAAATCCGGTCCCCCTGTTTTCCGCCACGTACCCGCCGTCCTCGTAGGGCGTGGTCTCGAGCAGCGCCGCAAGGGACGGGTTCCTCGTGGATGACGCGCCGACCTCGCCGAGCGTCTCCACGGTCACGGCGCCGTACAGCCCGCCGGGGCTCAGCACCTCGAGCCGGTCCTCGTACAGGTTCACCTGTATCTGCGAGCCGCGTCCCATGGGCGAGTAGTCGCGGTGCATGAGCGCGTTGCAGACGGCCTCGCGCACCGCGTCGAGCGGATAGTCCGGCCGATCGTACCTGAGCCCGCCCTCGAGCACGCCGCCGACGCGCATGTTCCTGCGCACCGCGGCAACGGTGTCCACCAAAACTGCGGGGATCGGCCCGGCCATGCTCTGGGAGTCCAGAAACTTGACGCTCCCCTGCGGGGCCTTGTCCCTCCCGGGAAAGCACGCGAACGTGACGGTGAGCCGCGGAAAGAAGTGCTGTGGATACGTGCCCAGGGCCAGCAGCCCCGCAAGCGTGACGCAGTTCCGCCCGTCCTTCCGCACAAGCACGTTGAGCGCACGCAGGGCGTCCTCGTCGGAAAGCCGCGCGAATATCCGCGGGTGAATCTCCCGCTGCCTGCGGATCACGCCGCTCACGAGTCCCTGATCCAGGTCGTCCAGCGTGGCGCCCTCCACAACGTCCAGGTCGTGGTGCGGCTGCGTTCGCTCCTCCACGAGCCGGTCGACCTCGTACTGCGTAAGCAGCCGGTCGCCGTCACCCGTCCGGATAAATGAGCCCCGGTACATGCCCCGCGAGCTGACGTAGCAGGGCTTCTCCGCTGGCAGAAGCTCGGGAATCGTGCCCACGACCACCTGTCCGTCCTCAAAGGGCACCTGCTCGACCTCCGCGCGCACGGGAGGCGTGAGGTCGTCCGCGCAGAGCCTCGCAAGCGCGTCGGCGCGGGCACGAGCGTCGAACCCCGGCACCGGCGCAAAGCCGTGCTTTTCCGACAGGCCGAGAAGGACGAGGCCACCCGAGCCGTTGGCGAGTGCGGAGACCGACTCCCCCATCGACTTCGGGAGCCCGCCGGCCGCCTCCTTCACCTCGACGCGCTGCGAGTCGTTTCCGGACAGCCGAAGCGCCTCGACAACCTTTGTCAGGCTCTTCTCGTCCATGCCTCCCCCTCCCCACGCGAAGGACAATCTACTGTCCAGTATACCCACTACTCTCTCCATAGAGACAGTTACTCTCTACGTACTGTCTCTCTACTATCTTTCACATCTCTTTATTGCAAGACACGTCAGCCCAAGCGCCACGTCCTTCTCCCCCCGCCACGCGTGGCGCGATCTGATAGCACGTTGGCGCGTGCTGATGTTCTTTGGCACGGGCGGCTCCCGTACTCTCTTCATCGTCAAGAGAGCGGCGGCCACGGGTGCCGCACGGAGGAAAGGGACCCACACCATGCAGAACGCAAGCCTCAAGAACGCGGCACTCGTCACCGGCTCCTACGGCGGGCTCGGCACCTGCTTCGTGAACATCCATGCCGGAAAGGGCGGCGACTCATCCTGGTCGGCCGCAGCCAGAAGAAGCTCGACGCCCAAGCCGAGCAGATGCGCCAGCGCTACGGCGTCCAGGCCGTGGGCGAGCTGGCGCCTGGCGTGGACGCCGCGTCCGCGCTGATGCAGGAACCTCCCGAGGGCACGTCCTTCTCCACCTTCCTGGGATGCGAGCCAAAGGCCGGGCCGCAGAACGCGCTGGCCTTCCGCTCGGAGGACATGGACGTCCCCTTTGTGAGCCACAACGATGCCATGTGGGGCTACTTCGAGCCCGAACTGGGGCGTCGCCTGGCCAAGCACTACCTCAAGACCACGGCCATGGGAACCGACCAGATCGCCTACCTGCTGGGATACCTGGAGCTCAACAGCTTCTTGCGGGCGTTCAGCTCGTGGTGCGACATGAGCCCGAGCGAGTGGCGCAGGCGCAACGCGTAGGGCGGGCGGCGCTAACTCATAATAAGAACGCTCCATAGTATGAGTTATTCGCTAAGTCATACTATGGAGCCGCGGCTCGCCTGCTCGCCTACCCCTTGTGCCACGGCGCGCGGCCGTTGGCCACGTTGAGGAGCACCCGCGCCATTCCCGCGGACAAGGCACCACCCGAGCTGTTGACCAGCCCAAACAACGCGCAGCCCGCGCTGGACATGATGGACATGCGGCACTGCGGGTCGGTCTTGTCCTTGTAGCCGCGCTCGACGGCGGCCTTGATCTGGCCCGCGACAAAGCGGCAGACGCCGGAGGTCCTGCCCATCTCCAGCAGTGAGTCCGTCTCGTCGTAAGTGCCCCTGCTGTGATGTGCCTCCGGCGGGATGGGTCGGCCGAGAAGTGCCTGGAAGTCCTCCCTGCCCGGCTTGCCGTGGGGCGCGACGTACCACGTGCCCGAGAGCCTTGCCGGGCGCGCGATGCCCTTGCCGGAGACCGCGAGCTCGCCCGCGAGTCGCACGTCCTCGACCGAGGCCCCAACAAATACCTGGTAGATGCCGCCAATCGTCTTCCGCGCGCCGTCCCACACGGCAAACGCCGCCGTGTCCAGGGGCACGCTCACGCGCTTCGTCTGGCCGGGGGCCAGCTCCACGCGCGCGAAGCCGGCGAGCACCCGCGCCGGTCGCGGCAGCCCGCCCTCGGGCGCGCCCACGTAGACCTGCACGACCTCCGCGCCGGCGACCGCACCGACGTTGGTCACGTCGAAGCTCGCCGTGGCGCCGTGGCCGCGGCCGTCGCCCGGGTCAAGCTCCAAGTTGGCATACGAGAAGCTCGTGTACGAGAGGCCGTGCCCAAAGCAGTGCGCCACGGGCACGCCCGCCGTCTGGTAGTAGCGGTATCCCACAAAGACGCCCTCGCGGTACTGCGACTGGCGGTGCGGCCTGCCCCACCAGCCCATGCAGGGGGCGTCGTCCGCCGTGAGCGGCCAGGTCTCGGGCAGGCGCCCGGACGGGTTGACCGCACCCTCCAGCACGTCGACCGTCGCCTCCGCGCCGGCCTCGCCGCCCAGGCCCGCGTACAGCACCGCGGCCACGTCCTTCTCCCACGGAAGCTCGACGGGGCTTCCGCACTGCAGCACCACCACGGTGTTGGGGTTGGCGACCGCCACGGCCTCCACCAGGCGGTTCATGCCCTCGGGAAGGCGCATGTCGTCGCGGTCGTAGCCCTCGGACTCCACGGTCTCGGGCAGGCCGCACACCACCACGGCCACGTCCGCGCCGCGGGCCGTGCGCACGGCCTCGGCCACCAGCGCGTCCGTGGTGGCGCCGGTGCGTGCGTCGTAGCCGGCGGCATAGGCCCAGCCGGGACGCAGCCCGCGGATGCTGCTCACGTGGCGCGCGTTGATGTGGCTGGAGCCTCCGCCCTGGTAGCGGGGCCTGTCCGCCATCTGGCCCACCAGCGCCACGCTCGTACCCGCGGCAAGCGGCAGCACGCCGTTATTGGTGAGAAGGACATGCCCCTCGGCCGCGACGCGGCGCGCGACGGCACGGTTTGCCTCCACGTCCACCGCGGGCGCGCCCTGGGCGTCGTTCGCGTGGGAGATCGCGAGCGCCGCAAGGCGACGCGCAGACTCGCGCACGCGCCCCTCGCGGAGCGTCCCAGCGTCCAGCGCGGCGGTCGCCTGGGCCTGCAGGTGCCTGGTGCCGCCGGGCATGGCCAGGTCGCAGCCCGCCTCGTAGGCGGCGGCGCGGTCATGCATGCCGCCCCAGTCCGTCACCACCACGCCGTCGAACCCCCACTCGTCGCGCAGGATGTCGCGAAGCAGGTGGTCGTTGTCGCTGCAATAGGTGCCGTTCAGCATCACGTAGGCGCTCATGACCATCTGCGGCCTGGCCTCGCGCACCACCATCTGGAAGGCGCGCAGGTAGACCTCGCGCAGGGTGCGCTCGTCCACCACGCAGTCGTTACTGAAGCGCTTGTACTCCTGGTTGTTGACGGCAAAGTGCTTGATGCAGGACCCCACGCCCGTGGACTGCACGCCCCTCACGTAGCTTGTGCCCAGCGTGCCCGCCAGGTACGGGTCCTCGCTCAGGTACTCGAAGTTGCGGCCGCAGAGCGGGCTGCGCTTGATGTTGAGGCCCGGCCCCAGCACCACGCCCACGCCGAGCGAGCGCGCCTCGTGCCCGATGGCACGCCCCATCTGGCCCGCGAGCTCCGCGTCCCACGTGGCGGCCACGGTAGCCAGGCACGGGAAGCAGGTGGCGGGCTCGGCGGGACCCGCGCCGCGCACGTCGTTTCCGGGCCTCTGGTAGCGGAGGCCATTGGGCCCGTCGCTCACCGTGAGCGCGGGGATGCCGGCCTCGGGATAGGCCCTGGTGCGCCAGAAGTCCGCGCCGACGTCCAGGTCAAGCAGCTGCTCGCGGCTCAGCTTGGCCACCCCCTTCTCGGCGGCGTCCGTGCACTTGGAATCCATCTAGGCCTCCCGTTCGGGCCCCGAGGCCTCGCCCTTCTCGCATAGCGTGGAGCCCACGGCCACGATGAGCCGGCAGAGGCTCTGGTTGAGCTCCTCCACGGTCTCGCTGCCGTACGTGCCCTCGAGCCAGGAGCCGTACGCGTCGCGCACGCCGCCGAGCACGAAGTCGACCACCTCGACCGGGTAGTTGCCGGAATCCGGGAACTCCTGCCTGATCATCTGGTGCAGGCGCTCCGCGATGCGGTTCATGATGGCCGTGAGGAAGGGCCCGAGCCGGTCGTTGTCCACGAGCTTGCGGATGAGCGAGAGGTTGTCGCACACGAAGTCTCCCAGGCGCTGCAGGAGCGGCATGGGGTCCTGGAAGAACGAGCGGCTCACCAGCGGGCTGAGCGAGGCGGAGAGCCGCTCCGTCAGGTCGTCCATCGTCTGGTCCATGAGCTGGTCCACGCTCTGGAAGTGGGCATAGAACGTGCCGCGATTGAGGTCCGCGCGGCGCGTGATGTCCGTCACGGTGATCTTGTCGTACGGCTTCTCCGCGATGAGAAGCGTGAGCGCCTCCTCGAGCAGGCGTATCGACCTCAGGGCGTTGCGATTCTTGGTGGCAGCCATCTTTCCCCCAAACCCATGCGCCGGCCGGTGCCGTGTCATTCTCGCACACACAAGTGCGAAATTGTCGCTATTTGAACGGCATTCAAAATGCTGTGCAAATAGCTCCCCCACACCCTTTTCAGCCCTGATGTGGGTAATTTCCAACATGTGTATGTTTTACCACATTTGGACATACTCAAACGGTCGTTCGCCAGCAACGAGAAAAGTCGTCGGCGGGCGCGGAGAGGGAGGCACCAGGAAATGGAACGGCTGTTTCGCGGGGTCCTGAAGCACCGCGGCATCGTGATCGGCGTCTTCGTGACGCTTGCGGTCATCTGCGCGTGCCTGATCCCGCAGGTCAAGATCGACGCGAACATGAGCGACTACCTGCCGCCCACGGCCAAGTCGTCCGAGGACCTCGACGCGATGAAGCGCATCTACGGCAACGACATCACCAACGCACGCGTCTACGTCACGGGCATCAGCCTGCCCGACGCCAAGGCGCTCGACAAGCGCCTCAAGGGCGAGAAGGACGTGATCTCGGTCACGTGGCTCGGCGACGAGGTGGACGTGAGCGAGCCGCTTGAGACCCAGGACGCGGACACGATATCCGACTGGTACGACGGCAAGGGCTACCTGTTCCAGGCCGTGCTCAAGTCCGGCGTGAAGCAGAGCCAGATCGACCACATCCGCAAGGTCGCCAAGGCCGTCCCCGGCGCCAAGAAGGTCGCCATCGACGGATCGGCCGCGGACGACGCGGCCAACATGGCCACCATCAACACCGACATGGGCAAGATCATGACGATCGCCGTGATCGTGGTGCTCGTCGTGGTGGCGCTCAACACCACCAGCTACCTGCACCCGATCGTGATGCTGCTCACCATAGGCGTGGCCATCATCCTCAACATGGGCACGAACATCTTCAGGGGGACCATCTCGTCCATCACGCAGCTTGTGGCGAGCGTCCTGCAGCTGGCGGTCTCCATGGACTACTCCATCGTCCTTCTCACCAACTTCGGGCGCGCGCAGCAGAAGACGGACGACCAGTTCGAGGCCATGGTCGCGGCCATGACCAAGTCGTTCCCGGTCATCCTGAGCTCCGCGGCCGTCACGTTCTTCGGATTCCTGTCGCTTTCCGCCATGCAGTTCCTCATCGGCGCGGACATGGGCATAGCGCTGGCCAAGGGCATTGTGTGCTCGTTCTTCTCCATCACGCTCCTCATGCCCTGCATCCTGTACAACATGCGCAACCTCGTGGCCAAGACCACGCACAAGCCGTTCTTCCGCAGCTTCCATGGCATGGCCAAGGTCTGCCACGCGCTGTCCGTCCCCGCGCTCATCATCGCGGCCGTCGTGGCCGTGCCGGCGCTCCTGGCCTCCCAGTCCGTGAGCTTCACGTACGGGTCTGCCGCCAACATGTCGCCCACCTCGCAGGTCAAGCTTGACGGCGACGTGATCAACAAGGCGTTCGGCCAGCAGCAGACGTGGGCCATCATGGTCCCGGCCGAGCACTGGGGCGACGAGAACGCCCTGGTGGAGGACCTGCAGAAGCTCCCCACCACCAAGAGCGTCCTCTCCTACTCCACCATCGCGAGCTCCGCGATGCCCCACCAGCTGGCTGACAAGAGCCAGATAAAGCAGCTCTTCAGCGGCGGCTACAGCCGCATCGTCCTCACGTCCAAGATCCCGGACGAGTCCAAGCAGGCCTTTGACCTGGTCGACAAGGTCCGCAGCCTCTGCAAGGCGCGCTATGGCAACAGGTACCGCCTCGTGGGCAACGCCGTGAGCTACTCGGACATCAAGTCCGTCACGTCCAGCGACAACACCACGGTCAAGCTCGCCTCGATCCTGGCCATCGGCGCCGTGCTGCTGGTCATGTTCAGGTCCATCTCCATCCCCATCATCCTCATCATGGCGATCGAGGTCTCCATCTGGATGAACGAGGCCGTCCCCTACCTCATGGGGCAGACCATGAACTTCGTGGCCTTCCTCGTGATCGACTCCGTGCAGCTGGGCGCCGCGGTCGACTACGCCATCATCTACACGGAGGAGTACCTGGCGCGCCGCAAGCGCATGCCCAAGGGCGACGCCTCCTTCCAGGCGGTCGAGAAGACCGCGCAGCCCATCATGACATCGAGCTCGATCCTGATCCTCGCGTGCCTGGGCATCTACTTCAGCGTGTCGAGCCCCATGATCCAGCAGGTGGGCATGCTGATCGCCCGTGGCGCCCTCATCAGCGTCATCCTGATCTTCTTCGTGCTGCCGCTGCTCTTCAGGCTGCTCGACGGCTTCGTGCGCGTCACCAGCTACAAGATCGGCTTCTATCGCGGCGAGCCCAAGCAGGACACCGCGGCCGCAGACAGCGGCAACCCAGACCCCAACCAGGGCGCCGGCCAAGGCGCCAACGCATAGCGCCCACACGGCGCACGTCAGGCACAACCACACGAACGGAGTGACAGACATGAGCAAGACAAACGCAAGCGAGATCCCCCTCGGCAAGCGGATAGCGACCGGCGCCATAGGCGCGGTGCTGAGCCTCAGCATGACCATCCCGTTTGGCACCACACAGGCCATCGCGGAGGAGGCCTCCGACACGGGCGAGAAGAGCGTGACCCACGGGGCCAGCACCGCCACCACGGCAAAGCGCGAGGTGGTGTACACGAGGACCAACGCCTCCGGCTCCTCCACCGGCTCGTACGTGGTGAACGCGTTCGACACGCCCACCAAGACGAACATCCAGGACCCCGGCAGCTACCAGAAGCTGACGAACCTCACCACCAACAAGAAGCTGGAGGAGAAGGACGGCAAGGTCGACCTGACGACCGTCGCGGGCGAGCCCTTCTACTACCAGGGCAACCTCGACAAGGACACGACGCTCCCCTGGACGGTGCAGATAACCTACAGGCTCGACGGCAAGGTCGTGAAGCCGAGCGAGCTCGCGGGCAAGGACGGCAAGCTGGACATCGAGCTCAAGGTGACCGGCCTGGTCGACGACTCCGCCACCGCGGACTTTGCCAAGAGCTTCCTGCTGCAGGCGCAGGGCACCTTCCCCAACCAGAACTTCAAGCTCGACCAGGCCAACAACGCCACCGTCGCCACGAGCGGCAGCAACACCGTCCTCACCTACGTACTCATCCCCGGGCAGGACGGCGACTGGCACATCACGGGCAAGGCCAAGGACTTCACCTACAGCGGCTGGCAGATAGCCGCCATGCCGCTTGACCTCAACCTCGACACGAGCAAGATCGACACCTCGGAGCTCACGAGCGCCACGGACAAGCTGCAGAGCGGCGTCGCGCAGCTCGACCAGGGCGGCGCCAAGCTGCGTGACGCCCTCGGCGAGCTCGCCAATGGCGCCGGCCAGGCACAGTCCGGCGCGGGCACGCTCGCGTCCGGCGCGGACCAGCTCGCTGCGGGCACGCGTGAGGCCAAGGCGGGCGTGGGCAAGCTGGACTCCGGTGCGGGCACGCTCGCGTCCGGCAGCTCGAGCCTGGCGTCCGGCAGCGCCAGCCTCGCGTCCGGCAGCAGGAGCCTGGCGTCCGGCAACGGCAGGCTCGCCACCGGCGCCAGGCAGCTGAGCCAGGGCGCCAAGTCCCTGCAGGGCGCGCTCCAGAGCCAGAACGGCAACTTCACCAAGCTCGACTCGGGCGCCAAGCAGGTGTCCCAGGGCACGCAGCAGCTGTACCAGACGCTTTCCGCCACGCTGCCGCAGCAGCTCCTGCAGGTCAACCAGGGCCTCAACCAGACGCGCGCGTCGCTCGAGGGCATCCAGCAGAAGCTCGCGACCATCAAGCAGCAAGCGGGCAGCATGTCCTCCGCGGCGCAGGGCGCCATCCAGCAGGCCGAGGCCGTCAAGAGCGACCTCACGACGCTCGAGAAGGGCGCGAGCGGCCTCACGACGGCGCTGGGCCAGGCCGGCCAGTCCGCCGGCACGGCGCAGGCCGAAGCCACGGGCTCCAAGCAGGCGGCGGACGGCGCCAAGCAGGCCGCGGACGCGGCCAGCTCCAGCGCCGCGTCGGCCAGCTCCCAGCTCGATGCGCTGCTTTCCGACACCACGCTGACCGCCGACCAGAAGGCCAAGATCCAGGCCGCTGACGAGCAGGCCAAGGCGGCCGAGAAGGGCGCGGGCACGGCGTCGCAGTACGCCGCCACCGCCTCCACGTATGCCGGCAAGGCAGCGCAGGACTCGGGCTCCGCGCTCAACACGATCAAGGGCCTTGGCTCCTCTCTGCAGGGCATGCAGGCCGCTGGCGCGCAGCTCCAGAAGGACGCCGAGTCGCTCAAGTCCACGCTCGGCCAGATGCAGGCCGGCATCAAGGGCGTGACCGGCGAGTCCGCCGACGTGCTCGACAGCTCGCAGAAGGTGCTCGACGGCTCGCAGCAGCTCGTCAACAAGACGCAGCAGCAGCTGTCCGGCTTTGACCTCAGCCAGCTCAAGCAGCTGTCCGACGGCGCGGCACAGGTATCCAGCGGCGTGAGCTCCCTCGTGAGCTCGCTCAAGGCCACGAGCGGCACCACCACGATTGGCGGCGCGGTGAGCAGCCTCGCGAGCGGCGCGGACCAGCTCAGCAGCGGAGCCGACTCCGCGGCGTCCGGTGCCAACCAGGTCGCCAGCGGCGCGGGCAAGGTCGCGTCCGGCGCAAGCCAGGTCGCGGGCGGCGCGTCCCAGCTCAAGAACGGGCTCGACACGCTCGACTCCGGCGCGACGCGCCTCGACAGCGGCGCCAGCCAGCTCGCGTCCGGCGCGCACACGCTCGACAGCGGCCTGGGCACGCTGGCCAGCGGCGCCTCGCAGGCGCACTCCGGCTCCGCCACGCTCGCGAGCGGCCTCGACACGCTCGCCTCGTCCACGAGCGGCCTCGACCAGAAGGTGATTGACAAGCTCAAGAGCACCATTCGCCAGAAGCTCGGCCAGGACTACCAGATCCACTCGTTCGTGGACCCCTCCAACACCAACGTGAGCGAGGTGCAGTTCGTCTACGTGGTGGACGGCGTCAAGGAGGCCAAGTCCTCGAGCGAGAAGAGCAGTGACTCCAAGAGCAGCTCCAAGTCCGAGTCCAAGTCCTCCAAGGAGGACGAGGGTTCCAAGAGCTCATCGTTCATGGAGCGGCTGGGCGCGCTCTTCTCCGGCAAGAAGGAGGACGAGTAGCGGGCTGACGGGCAGCCGCTAGTGGCGGCCAACAACAGTGCGCGGTATCGGGCCACGTCGCGGGGGCATCCTCGCGGCGCGGCCCGATTGCCGTCCATTTCCCATGCGTGGCACATGGGAAACGTCTCTTAGGCCATCAGTGCAACACGCCAAGTTGGAGCAGGGTCGCAGCGAGTCACGATCGACCCCAATTTTAAATGCGGTACAACCCGTCCGCTTTCGGACGCAACAATTCGTCGATTGGACCATCCTTTCAAGTAATGTTCCGTCGAGCTTCAGGTATCTTTGTGTCATGCACTGCCAGACCTAAAGAACTTGGAGGTCCCATGGGGAACAAACTGCTCAGGATTTGCACGGCGCTCCTGCTGGTCGTTGGAATCGCCGCATGCAGCAACGGCGCCGACAGCAAGGACGCAAGCTCTTCAAACAACTACGCGGATGGCAAGGCCATGCAGGTAATCGCGAACGGCCTCGAGGCTCGTTGGAAGCTTACGGATGAGTTTGACTCCGCCGGCAAGGATGCGACCGCCAGCGACTACAAGGATTGGATTAACGCCGAGCTCAAGATTGATAAGTCACTCAGGAACGAAAAGTTCAAGAGTTCGGCCATGCAAAAGGACGTCATCGACTACATCAACGTTCTTGAGGAATCCAAGACTGTTGTCGACAAGTACCCCATGTCAGGCCTTGACTTCTGGACCAAGTGGAGCGAGACGTACGACAAGAGGACTGCACTCATCAAGAAGTTCGTAGACAAGTACGATCTCAAGGTCAGCAAGGAGTACTCCAAGACCCTGAAGGAGCTCGTCGATAACGGCAAAGCCGCACAATCGCAAACCGAAAAGAAGGACGCCATCAACGCGCTGGTATCCTCCCTCGCTTGGACTACGACTGACGACGGATACGGGAACTACACCCTCACAGCAACCGCACAGAACAACACCAAGTACAACATCAAAGATCTCAGCATCGTCCTCTCCATATATGATCAGAACAACGTGAAGCAGCAGGAGACTTACACTTCCGTCGACTCGTGGAAGGCTGGAGAGACCATCAAGCTTGAAGCGTATGCGCAAAGCGCCCCCACGCGCGTCGAATCAAGCGTGGATTACTTCGACACCTCTGATGAATAGCCAGTGATTATCGCTCAATAGCACGGCGTAACAAATCGAAGGTGCGCGTACCAATACACACAGCGGGCCACATCACGAGAATCGTCTCGTAGTGTGGCCCGCTTCCGTACGCTGCGCAAATGCATGAGAATCAATCGCACCTGCATTTACAGTAGCCTCCATGGCGAAAGGAACGAACATGCGCGAAAGCACGAACGGCCCAGTCGATCACAATATGTCCCCTTTCACCACTGCAGAGAGCCACTCCGACAGGCCCGTCGCAATCTCCGAAAACGGCAAGCCCATGACGGGCAGCTCCCCCACTGTCGAAACCTCTAGTCCGAGCATGGAGGCCGCAGCCGCCAGCTTCATGGACGAGTATGCCGACGTCTTCGGGCGGCTCGCCAGATAGCGGGCCCCTATCCCAAAACGAGGCAAGCCCACCCCACCCCCAAAACGTGGATAACTTCGCAACCTCTTGCGGCCAGCCGCCGACCCGCCCCTCCCCCGTGCTACAGTAGGATGCAAGAACGCGCTGTTACTGACGGATAATCGTGGGCTACCACGGGGAAGCAGCGTGAAACATTACCGCCGACCGTCTGGGCAAGCGCATTCCGCATGGGGTGCCTTGCCCTTTTGTGTGGCGGGCGGGCCTCCCGGGTGCGCCAAGAGAAAGGGAGACCATGCAGGACCTGCTCGAGCTCTTACGCAACAACCCCTACCCCGGCCGCGGCATCGTCGTGGGCAAGGGCCGTGTCTACTACTGGATCATGGGACGCAGCTCCAACAGCCGCAACCGCGTCTTCACCAAGACGGACGACGGCATCAGGACCGAGGCCTACGACCCCACCAAGCTCGAGGACCCCAGCCTCATCATCTACCACCCCGTCCGCACCATGGGCGACGCCCTCGTGGTCACCAACGGCGACCAGACGGACACCATCGTGGAGAAGAACAGCTTCCGCGACGGCTGCATGGCCCGCAAGTTCGAGCCCGACGGCCCCAACTTCACGCCGCGCATCAGCTGCATCGTCAACGCCGACGGCAGCTTTGAGCTCAGCATCCTCAAGGCGGAGGACCACGCCCTGGCCGACGGCGGCCGCTGCGTGCGCGAGTTCTTCTGCTACGAGGGCGCGGACGAGGGCCACGGCTACTTCATCAGCACCTACCAGGGCGACGGCAACCCGCTGCCCAGCTTTGCCGGCGAGCCCGTGGAGGTCACCATGCCGGAGCCGACCGAGGTCTGGGCCGCCCTCAACGCGGACAACAAGGTGAGCCTGTACGCCAACGTCGCGGGCACCGTGCGCCTGTTCAACAAGAACCTGGGCGACTAGCCCGCTATCAGGACGAGAGGAACAAGATGAACGAACTGCAGCTCAAGTATGGCGTGAACCCCAACCAGAAGCCGGCCCGCATCTACATGAAGGACGGCTCGGACCTGCCCGTCAAGGTGCTCCAGGGCCGCCCCGGCTACATCAACTTCCTGGACGCGCTCAACTCGTGGCAGCTCGTGCGCGAGCTCGCGAAGGAGACCGGCATGGCCGCCGCCGCGTCCTTCAAGCACGTGAGCCCCGCCGGCGCCGCCGTGGGCAAGCCGCTGTCAGATACCGATAAGAAGATCTACTTCGTGGATGACGAGGGCGAGCTCTCGCCCATCGCGTGCGCCTACATCCGCGCGCGCGGCGCGGACCGCATGAGCTCCTACGGCGACTGGGCCGCGCTCTCCGAGACCTGCGACGCCCGCACCGCCCAGTACATCAAGCACGAGGTGTCCGACGGCATCATCGCGCCGGGCTACACGCCCGAGGCGCTGGAAATCCTCTCCCAGAAGAAGAAGGGCAACTACAACGTCGTCCAGATCGACCCTAACTACGAGTGCGCCCCCATCGAGACCAAGGACGTCTTTGGCATCACGTTCGAGCAGGGACACAACTTCTTCCGCATCAACGAGGACCTGCTCACGGACGTCGTGACCAAGAACAAGGACATCCCCGCGGACGCCAAGCTCGACATGATCGTGAGCCTCATCACGCTCAAGTACACGCAGTCCAACTCCGTCTGCTACGTAAAGGACGGCCAGGCCATCGGCGTGGGCGCCGGCCAGCAGAGCCGCGTCCACTGCACGCGCCTCGCCGGCAACAAGGCAGACACCTGGTACCTGCGCCAGCACCCCAAGGTGCTCGGCCTCAAGTTCGTGGATGGCATCCGTCGCGCCAACCGCGACAACGCGATCGACGTCTACATCAGCGACGAGCACGACGACGTCCTGCGCGACGGCGAGTGGCAGAAGTGGTTTGCGGAGAAGCCCGAGGTCCTCACCCGCGAGGAGAAGGCCGCCTGGATCGCCACGCAGACCGGCGTGACCCTGGGCTCCGACGCCTTCTTCCCGTTTGGCGACAACGTCGAGCGCGCCCACAAGTCCGGCGTGAGCTACATCGCCGAGCCCGGCGGCTCCATCCGCGACGACAACGTGATCGAGACCGCAGACAAGTACAACATGGCCATGTGCTTCACCCACATGAGGCTCTTCCACCACTAAGCGCGGCAGGCAGCCAGCCGGCAGCCATCTGCCAGAAACACGCGCAGCCAGCACAACCGGGCGCGCCGATTCCCACGCGGGGTCGGCGCGCCCGTTCTTCTCCCCCGGCGCCCCGTAACCTGGCGGCAGCATCGGCAGTGTAGAATGCTTGCCAAACGACCAAGGCGAAGGCGAGAAGAACGTGGAAGAGCTGATCGACATCTACACCGAGGACGGCACCCCAACTGGGCGGACGCTCGTGCGCAAGGGCGCGCGCCTGCCCGAGGGCGAGTACATGCTGTACGTGCTCGCCATCATCCAGAGCGAGGACGGGCGCTTCCTCATCACGCGTCGCGCGCTGGACAAGCACTGGGCGGCCGGCTGGTGGGAGGTCACGGGCGGCGGAGTCAGCGCGGGAGAGACCTCCGCGCAGGCCGTCGTGCGCGAGGTCCGTGAGGAGACCGGACTCGACGTGTCTGGCCAGCCCCTCGTGCCCGTCTGGCGCTACCGCAACGTTGACCTGGACCGCGGCGACAACTACATCGTGGACATCTACCACTTCCACCTGAGCTTCCGCCCCGAAGACGTCCGCCTGCAAGAGCGCGAGGCCATTGGGTGCCAGCTCGCCACGCGCGAGCAGATCGACGCGCTGGCCGCGGATGGCGTCTTTCTGCACTACGAGCGCCTGCGCCAGGCCCTTGCGGCCGAGGCCGAGGGCAAGCCAGCGCCTGCACCCCTGGCCCCGCCGCCCGCCAGCGCGTAGCGCCGCGCGCAAGGGGGCTCGCATGGACATCTGCAGCTACGTGGCCTGGTTTGGCCTCTACAGCGTGCTCGGCTGGGTGTACGAGTGCACCTACTGCGCCATCCGCACCAAGCGGTGGGACAACCGCGGCTTTTTGTTTGGCCCCGTCTGTCCCATCTACGGCTTTGGGATGTCTGCACTGGTGATTGCCGCGCAGGCGCTTTCCGCCTCCGGCGCCGGCAGCGCAAACGTGCCATGGTGGCAGGTCTTTTTGTGCGCCGCCGCGGGCAGCGCCGTGCTCGAGTACACCACGTCCTACGTGTTGGAGAAGTGCTTCCACGCGCGCTGGTGGGACTACAGCAACATCCCGCTCAACCTCAATGGTCGCATCTGCCTGCCGTTCGCGCTCTGCTTTGGCGCGGTCGGGACGCTCCTGTACTACTTTGTCTGCCCGCTCATCGGCGGCGCCACCGTCACGCTGCCGCTCACCGCGTGGGAGGTCCTCGCGCTCCTGACCGTGGGCCTCATGTCCGCGGACCTGGCGCTCACGCTGTCCGCGCTCACCAACCTGGACAAGCGCGTCCAGCAGGACAAGTCCAACTTCGACGCCGTGATGGAGACCGCCGTGGACGACATCGCAGCCGGCCGCAAGCCGCTCGAGGTCGACCGGCAGATCGCGCGCGAGCACGCAACAGAGGAGCTGGAGTCCGCCGCCCACCGCGCCGCGCGTGAGATGTCCCTGGTGCAGAGGCGCACGCTCAAGAGCATCAAGTACTACTCGGAGGAGCATCGCGAGGCGCGCGCCGCCAAGCTGCGCGAGGCCGTCGCCAAGGTCGAGCGCGAGCGCAAGGCCCGCAAGCACAGCAGGTAGCGCAGGCAGACACCCGAGCCCAGGCCGCCCTCGGTCACGCCTCGCCCAGCACGCGCCTGCGCCAGTCGGACGACACGTAGCACAGCCGCAGCAGCGTCACCACATGCGCATCGTCGTCCACGCCGTAGACCGCCACAAAGACGCCGAGCCGCCGCCAGCGCAGCCCCGAGTCACCCACCCTGGAGCCGTGCCCGGGAAGCGCCGCCACGAGCCTGCGGAACGAGTCGAACTCGTCCATCAGGCGCCCAGCGCTGATGGGACCCGACTGCTCGAGGTAGTAGCGCACCGCCGCATCGAGGTCCCTCTCGAACGACGGCGTGACCACGACCTCGTAGCTAGGCGAGGCCATACCGCGCCCTCAGATCGGCGGAAAGCTCACTGGCCGCGCGCGTCTGTCCCGCGCCCGCCTCGTCCAGGGCCTGCGCGATGCCGTCCCAGAACTCCTCCGAGGTACAGACCTCGTTGGGAACGGGCGGCTCGGCGGTCACGGTCGCGCGGCCGTCAGACAGCTGCCAGTAGACCCGCGACTCGTCCGTGATGCCCAAGGCCACACGAACCTCCTTGGGAACGGTGGTCTGGCCACCCTTGGTGAGCTTTGTCGCAAACGTCATGATGCGCGCCTTTCGCCATTGATATCATGGTTTCAATACTACCATCCGCCACAACCACCGTCGAGGGGAGCCGGCCATGTGCCACAGGATGTCACCCCTGCTCCTGCGCGAGTTGCAGGAGGGCCTCAAGTACATGCAGGTCACGGGCCACGCGCACGTGCCGCGGCGCGACCCCTCCGTCGTGGTGCCGGACGCCTACCCAGGCACGCAGGTCCCGCTCTTCGTTCCGGACGAGAAGAACAACCTCACCGCCCGCGAGCTCACCTGGGGGTTCCAGCCCAGGAGCGGCGGCAGCCGCGGCAACGGCCCCTCTGGGCAGGGCAGCTCTTCTCGCCTGGTCTTCAACACCAGGATCGAGACGGCTCTGGAGCAGGCACACACCGGCCGCGGCATGTGGGCCGAGCCCATCCGGTACGGCCGCTGCCTGGTACCCGTTCGCGCGTTCTACGAGTGGTGGACGCAACCCAACCCGCCCGAGGTGCCCGTGGCCGCGGACGGCACGGCCGATGGCGAGCCCGCAGGCGCAGGCAAACGCAAGAAGGCCCCGCGCCCGCAGGTTCGCTACGGGCTTTCGGGTCACAGCATCTTCCTCATGGCATGCGTGTGGGAGGGCGAGCGCTTCTCCGTGGTGACCACGCGGCCCAACGCGAGCGTGGCGCAAGTCCACAACCGCATGCCGCTGGTACTTGGCCCCGGCGAGAGCCGCATCTGGCTGGGGGACGACTGGCCGCAGCTAGCCGATAGAAGCGCCGTCCCGCTCACGGCCACGCTCGAGCCGCAGTCGTAGCGTCGCCGCGGCCTACAGGTCGAAGCGCGTGTTGACCAGGCGGCCCTCCGCATCCTTCCCCACGCGGATCACAAAGTCAAAGCGGTCGCAGTCCACGCAGTACGGAAAGTCCGCCGCGGGGTACTGGGGCTGTGCCGGGTCGAAGAACTTCGCGCCCGCGGTGTCGCGGAGTGCCGCCGCCTTGCCGGCCACGTCAAAGCCCGCGGCCGTGCCCTTGAGCAGCGCCTCTATGTAACGGGCGCACAGCACGTCCTCCCCCGCGCTCTGCGTGCCGGAGGTGCCCATCGCCACGATGGAGACCTCCGCCGGCTGGCGGTGCTGGATGTACGTGGCCACGGCGCGCGCGTTGGCCAGGCTGCCGGTCACGACCTCCGACGCGCCCGTGGCGCTGACGATGCCCTGCGTGCCCGCGCTCGTGGTGTGGATGCACGTGCGGCCCGTCAGGTCCACGCCAGCCACCTGCGAGGGAGAGTTGCCGTAGTCAAAGCCCTCCACCTGCCAGCCGCCGCGCTCGCCAAAGCACAACCAGTCCGGGTGCTCCGCCTTGAGCGCCCGCGCGTCGTCCACGGACCCGATGGGATAGATCGCCTTCGCACCCTGCGCAAACAGGTAGCACTCGAGCGTGAACGCGCGGAACACGTCGATCACCACCGTGAGCCCGCGCGCCTCGCGCGCACCCTCGACAAGCTCCAGCACCCTCACGTCCATGTTGCTCCCTCCGCAGACCCATGCGAGAAACACCGCCTACTGTAGCGCTTCCGCACCGCGCTCGCAGCATCCCACGGAGCCGACACGTCGCTAGGCAAGCGCAAGGCTGAGCGCGATGAGCATCTGCCCGGCGTAGTACGTCCCCAGGCTGGCCGCCCTCAGGCGCTGGCTGTCGACTCCCCCAAAGTTGTTGACGGCAAGCATCACGTCCGAGGCGAGAAACGCGGCCGTCCCCACCGCAAGCGTGGCCCTGGGCGCAAGCCGCGCGGGGGCCGCAGGCACGGCTGGCGCGAGCGCCGCCGCGACGGCACCCGCCGCGGCAAAGCCCACCACGGCCGAGGTAACCGCAAGGTAGGCGCCGCCTGCGACGAACTCCGCACGGCTCTGCACGCTCATGCGCGGCAGCACCGCAACGTCCACCACAAGCGCGAGCGCGCACGAGGCGGCAAGGCCCCAGGCCGGCGCCAGGCACGCGGGCACCACGGCCACCAGGTACGCAAGGTGCCCCAGCAGGAAGGAGACAGCCCCGACGTTGAAGAGTAGCCGCTTGCGCGCGGGCCACACAAAGCGCAGCGCGTGCAGGACGTCCCCCACGGCCCCCAGTGCCAGGCCCAGGCAGATGGTACCGGCCTCCGGGCTCGGCGCACCTGCGGCCCCAACCATACCCACCAGCACAAAGGCAAGTGCGGCAAGGCCCTTCAACACCGCCGCGGCGCCATAGCGGTGCGCGCGGTCGGCCCGTATGAAGCATGTCTGCAAGACGCCGCCCACGATCACGAGCGCGGCCAGAAGCAGAGGCGCCATGTCCTTCTCCCCCGTTGTCTATCGCGCGACGGCGCTGCGCCTTACCTAGCGGAAGTCCGCCAGCTCGCCCAGGGACTTGCGCTTGGCGTGCAGGTGCGCGGGATGCGCCTCCGGCGCGGCGTAGCCAAGGTTGAGCGCCAGCACCACGCGCTCGGATGCGGGCAGTTCCAGCAGCTCGGCCACGCCGGCGTTGGGCAGGTAGTTGCACCAGAGCGTGGCGAGGCCCAGGCCCTGCGCCTCGAGCATGGCGTGCGTCGCCGCGATGGAGGCGTCCTGCTCGCCGGAGTGGACGCCCTCCTCCAGGGGATTCTTCCAGTCCTCCGCCACGTCGTAGGTGAAGACGAGCACCGTGGGCGCCCCGTAGCGCATGGTCGTCAGCTCGTCATAGCGCTCGAGTACGTCCGCACCCTGGAGCACGTGGACGCGCCACGGCTGCAGGTTGCAGGCGGTTGGGGCAACGCGGGCCGCCTCGAGCACAAGGTCGAGCTTCTGGCGCTCCACGGCGCGCGACGCGTACTTCCTCACGCTGTAGCGCTCGCGAGCCAGCTGCAAGAAGTCCATGGCGCCCCCCGTTCAAAGCTGCCTGCAGCGGCGGGGCTGCCGGCGTGTCCGTTGCGAAAACTATATATGATGCACGCCAGCCACGCGGCGTGGGCCGCGGGGGCACGTTCTTCTCGCCCGCCAGGCGTACCGCCCGCGCCACGCCTGGCGAGTCCGTGTATTGAACGTGAAAGCGGTGGCAACGTCCGCGCATTTGGGTACGAACCCCTAGACTTCCATTCGGCAGACAAGCGAAAGGCCCCGCAGGGCCAGTTGAGGAGGGCACATGCCCCAGAAGAATCCCGTAAAGATCGTCATGCTCACCGGCTACCTAGGCGCCGGCAAGACCACGATCCTCAACAACATCCTCGCCAACGACCAGGGCATCCGCGCCGCCGTGATCGTGAACGACATCGGCGAGGTCAACGTGGACGCGAGCCTCATCAAGGACGGCGGCCTCAACCAGACCGACAGCCTCATCCCGCTCACCAACGGCTGCATCTGCTGCACGCTCTCCGACGACCTGGCCAAGCAGCTCGGCGGCATCGCGGAGTCCGGCGACTTCGACTACATCATCATCGAGGCGTCAGGCATCTGCGAGCCCATCCCCATCGCCTACACCATCAGCCAGTTCTGCGACCAGAGCAAGTTCAACGGCAACGCGCCGCTCGACCTGGACAACATCGTGGCCGTGGTCGACTGCGCCCGCATGTACGACGAGTTCAACGGCGGCAAGGACCTCCTGGACGACAACATTGACGAGGAGGACATCGAGTCCCTGCTGATCCAGCAGATCGAGTTCTGCTCCACGCTGGTCCTCAACAAGACCGATCTCGTGAACCCGGACCAGATCGCCGAGCTCAAGGCCATCGTCCGCAGCCTCCAGAAGGACGCCGTGATCGTCGAGGCAGAAAACGGTAACGTCCCCATGGACCAGATCCTCAACACCGGCCGCTTCAGCTTCGAGAAGGCCTACAACTCCGCCGCGTGGATCGACGCGATGGAGCACCCCGAGGAGCACGAGGACCCGGAGGTGCTCGAGTACGACATCGAGACCTTTGTCTACGCGCGCCGCAAGCCCTTTGACGTGGACAAGTTCAACGACCTGCTGCAGAACTTCCCGGACGAGATCATCCGCACCAAGGGCACGTTCTGGGCGCAGCAGAACCCCGAGATGTGCTACATCTTCGAGCAGGCCGGCCACCAGGTGCGCCTGAACGAGAACGGCCTCTGGGTCGCCACGGCCCCCGAGGCCGAGTTCAAGCAGATCATCGCGGACAACCCCGAGATCATGGACAATTGGGACCCCGAGGTGGGCGACCGCGAGAACCGCCTCTGCATCATCGGCCGCCACATGGACAAGGACGACATCATCGCCAAGCTGGACGCCTGCCTGACCGACTATGTGCCCGACGAGGACCCCTACGAGGATGGCGAGTAGCATGGGCGCGCTCGACACGATGTACCGGCGCGCGAGCGTGCGCAACTTCACGGACGAGAAGGTCACGTCCTTTGAGGCTGAGGCCCTTCTCCACGCCGCGATGTCCGCGCCCTCGGCAGGCAACCAGCAGCCGTGGGAGTTCTACCTCGTGTGGGACGACGAGGCGCGCGCCGCGCTTTCCAAGGCGTCGCCCTACGCCCTTGCCGCCGCCAAGGCGCCCCTCGTGGTGGTCCCCTGCTTCAGGCAGAACGTGCGCTTTCCCGAGTGCGCGCCGCTCGACATGGCCGCCGCGACCCAGAACATGCTGCTCGAGGCAACGGACCTGGGCCTGGGCGCCGTCTGGATGGCGATCAACCCCGTTCGCGACCGCGAGGAGAAGGTCCGCGCCACGCTCGACCTGCCGGACGACCTGACGCCCTTCTGCCTGATTGCCGTCGGCCGCCCCGCAGACGACGTGACCCCGCACGGCGCGGAGCGCTACGACGAGAAGCGCATCCACACGGTTTAGGTCGGTCATCTGCAATTTAAACGGGTTTGTGTGTGCTTTGGAAGCCCGTCCCAAGCGCAATACCGACATTCGTCCCCCAATAGCAAGTCATCAAACCCCACACAACCCTCCCCACATGCACTCCGGGGAGGGTTGTGTGGGGTTCCGTTTGGTTCTCCAACAGCTTCCAGAGCACCAAAGCACACATAAACCTCCTTCGGCTGCGGTGGCGTGAGAATACTACTAGCGGATTCCCCGAATCTACCCCCTCAACCAAAGTCGGGCCCTAGATCGAAGCTGGCACAATCACGTCATAGCGTACCGCCTTGCCAGATATCTGGTAGGAAGGCTTCATTCCTGCCAGAAGCTGGCCTTTGAGCGGTCGCTTGATGACCACCTTGCGCGGATGTGCCGCAATCGCGGCATCCAGCATTTCTCGCTCGTCCTGTGCGGGGCGCTCCAACCGTTGCAGCAGCTGCGCCTTCTTCTTCACCGAGGCGCTCTTGCGCCGCTCGGGAAACATCGGGTCCAGAAGGACCACGTCCGGGCGCAGCGTTTCGTCGGCATTGGCGAGCTCACGCAGCGCGGTAACGCTGTCCCCCTGCACCAAGCTCATGCGCGCAACCACGGGCGCAAGCGCCTCGTACCGCGCGGCACGGTCGAGCGCGTCCCGCAGCAGCGCCGCAATCACGGCGTCGTGCTCGTACAGGGTGACCATGAAGCCCGCGGCGGCGAGCAGCAGGGAGTCCTCCCCCATGCCAGCCGTGGCGTCAAACGCGCGGGGATGCTCGACCCCGCGCACGCGCGCCGCCCGCACGAGCAGCTCGTGAGAGAGGTTCGCGGGGCGAAGGCGCCTGAGGTCGCGCGTGAAGTCGCCGCACATGGAGAGCCCGTCGTCCGACACGAGCGTGAGGGCACCGTCCACCCGCTCGAGCGAGAGGCCCGCGGGCAGATCTGGCATGTTCGTTACGTGCTCGCCCATTGCCGCCCCAGTTACTCCGCCTGCGAGGCGGCGGCCAGCACGGCGCGGTAGGCGTCCTGGTAGCTGACGCCCGCGCTCTCCGCGAGCGCCACGACGGAATCGTGCTCCGGGTACGCGCGCGTGGCGCCGCCCGGCAGCGTGACCACCTTGACCTGGGCGGGACCCAGCGGCGTGCGCACGTCCTTCTCCTCCCGGGGCAGCGCCGTGCGCTCAACGGGATGGCGGCGCACGCCGATGGTCGTGGTCTCCTCAAAGAGGACGCGCTCGCACGCCGCGACGCGGTCTTGCGAGCACAGGACCTCGATCTGCCAGGCGGGGCGGTTCTTCTTCATGTAGATGGGCACGTAGTGGGCCTCGCGCGCGCCGGCCGAGAAGAGCTTGGCGAGCGCGTTGCCAAGCGCCTCGCCGGTGCAGTCGTCAACCTCGGTTTCAAGTTTTATAAGCACGTCCGGTGCGGAGGTCGGCTGGGCAGGGCGCGGCTCGATCAGCATCGCGCGCACCATGCTCACGGGCTCGTAGGCGCGCTTGCCGCGGCCGTAGCCCACCGCCCTGACCGCGTATGCGGGCGGGAGCGCGTCTGCCGTTTGGATGGCCGCCGCGATGGCCGCGCCCGTGGGGGTCACGAGTTCGCCCTGCGCGTCGCGCGGCGCGAGCGTGAGGCCGTGGGCCGCCGCGATGTTGACCACGGCAGGCACCGGCACGGGAAGCACGCCGTGCTGCGTGCGCACGCGGCCGTGGCCCTCGGCCAGGGGGCTCACGACGGCGCTGGTCACGCCCAGGTTGTCCAGGCAGACGGCCGCGGCCACGACGTCAACGATGGAGTCGACGGCGCCCACCTCGTGGAAGTGGACCTGGTCGACGGGCACGCCGTGCGCCTTGGACTCGGCATCCGCCAGGATCTGGAAGATACGGTGCGCCAGATTGCGCGCGCCGGGCGTTAGGCTGCCCGCGTCGATCACGGCGAGCACGTCGGACAGGTTGCGATGCTCGTGGTGATGGGCGTGGTCGTGGTGGTCGTACTCGTGATCGTGCGCGTGGTCGTGGTCATGTTCATGGTGGTGATGGTCGTGCGCGTGGTCGTGATGGTCGTGCACGCCGTCGAGGTCGCCGTAAAGGTAGGCCATGTCGTGGTCGTGGTTCTGGTGCGCGTCGTCCAGTACCACGTCGAAGTCGCAGCAGTCGATCCCGTTGGCGGGCTTGCGCGTGATGCGGACGTCGTATCCGCCCAAGGGCAGGCTCGCGAGCGCGTCGCGCACGGCCTTCTCGCTCGCTCCCGCATCAAGCAGCGCCGCGACCACCATGTCGCCGCTGATGCCGCTCTCGCACTCAAGATAGAGCGTCCTGGCGCCTGCCGAGCGCGCCTCCGTTGGACCTGCCGCCATGTTCTACCTTCCCACGTGGTTGATGAGACTCGCCTGGTAGCCCGCGCCAAAGCCGTTGTCGATGTTGACGACGGAGACGCCGCTCGCGCACGAGTTGAGCATGCTGAGCAGCGCGGAGACTCCGCCAAGCGAGGCGCCGTAGCCCACGCTCGTGGGACAGGCTATCACGGGGCAGGCCGCGAGGCCCCCGATCACGCTTGCGAGCGCGCCCTCCATCCCGGCGACCGCCACGATGACGGACGCGTTCTGGATGAGCTCGGCCTGAGCCAGGAGCCGGTGGATGCCGGCCACGCCCACGTCGTAGGCGCGACGGACCTCGCTCCCCAGCATGCGCGCCGTGAGGGCGGCCTCCTCCGCGCAGTAGAGGTCGCTCGTGCCCGCGCACGCCACGAGCACGTAGCCGTGGCCGCTGGGCTTTGGCGGGTTGCCCCACACGCCCATGCGCGCGACCTCGTGGTAGCGGTAGCCCGTGACCATCTGCAGGCTCTGGCACAGCAGCAGCCGGTGGAGCTCGTCGCTCTTGGCGGGGTCGAGCCTGGTCACGAGCACGCGCTCCTGCCCGGACTCGACCAGCGCGCGCATGATGCCCGCGATCTGGGCGGCCGTCTTGCCCGCGCCGTAGATGACCTCGGACACGCCCTGCCTCACGCCGCGCTGGACGTCCGGCTTGGCGTAGCCCAGGTCCGCAAAGCCCGGACCCTCGAGCGACGCCCCGCCCAGGCGGGCGCACGCCTCGTCCGAGGTGACGGTGCCCGCCGCCACGGCATCTAGCAGGGACCTGAGTTCTTCTCGCTCCAAGGGGTACCTTCCTGGTTGCATCGACGCCTCCCATGATAGCGCCGGGGCGGCGCGTCCCGTCCCGGCGTCGGTTGTCACAACGTTGTTCCGCGGCGCCGCGACGGCGCCGGGCGGACGGCCCGCCCCTTAGCGGTAGCTCTTGAGGTAGATGCCCGCGATGTCCTCGTCCGTGGTGGGCGCGGGGTCCGCCGCGAAGAGCCGGCCCATGGTCTCGCGCGCGGTGCGGGCGAGCAGGAGCGCCTCCTCGCGCGTGCCCGCAAAGCCGTAGTCGCTCATCCGAAGGCCGTCCACGCCGCAGGCCACCTGCAGGTCGCGCAGCGCCTCGAGGAAGTCCTCCGGCTTGGTGGCGCCCGTCTTGCCCAGGGCGCGCGCCATCGCCACAAAGCGCTCGTCGCACACGTGGCGGCCGACCCAGTAGCCAAAGTACGCGAGGCTGATCATGGTGAGGCCCGCGCCGTGCGGGAGCTCCGGGTGGAAGGCGCTCATCGCGTGCTCCATCGAGTGCTCCGAGCAGTTGGACGCCACGTCCATGGAGTAGCCGCCCATGGTGTTGGCAAACGCCACGTGGGTGCGCGCCTCCAGGTTGGAGCCGTCGCGCACGGCCACGGGCAGCCACGCGCCGATGTTGCGCATGGCCTCAAGCTGCACCATCTGTCCAAACGGGTTGGCGATGTTGCAGATGTAGCCCTCCATGTTGTGGAACAGCGCGTCGAACCCCTGGTACGCCGTGAACTTGGGCGGCACGCTCAACATGAGCTCCGGGTCCACCACGGCGATCCTGGCAAAGTTGTTGGGCGAGGATATGCCGATCTTCTCGTGCGTGTCCAGCTTTGATATGACGCCGCCGCGGTCGACCTCGGAGCCGGTGCCCGCCGTGGTGGTGATGGCCACCCACGGCACCTCCGGCTTCTGGAGCGGCAGGTTCTTGCCCGTGCTGCCCGTGGCGTAGTCCCACAGGTCGTCGGAGGGTTGCGGGGCGAGAAGTGCCATCACCTTGGCCGCGTCCATTACGGATCCGCCGCCCAGCGCCACGATGAAGTCCACGCCGTGCTCGCGCGCGAAGTGGGCGCCCTCCTCAACCACCTGCTTGGTGGGGTTGGCCGCCACCTTGTCGAACAGTACCGCGTCCACGCCCGCGAGCCGCAGCTGCTCGAGCGTGCGGTCCAGGTAGCCGTTGGCGCGCGTGGACTTGCCGTTGGATATCACGAGCATGGCGCGCTTGCCGGGCAGGGGCTGCTCGTGCAGGTGGCCGAGCTGGCCGGGGCCAAAGAGCAGGCGGGTTGGTGCGTAGAGGCTGAAGCTATCCGAGGGCATCGTGAGGTCCTTCCCTGTGCGTGCGTCTGGCGCGGCCACCGCCGCGTCGCCTGCGGCCATGGTAGTTTGCCGTGGTTGCGGGGCGTGGCACGCCAGGTTACGGGAAGCTTGTGCGCGTGTTTCGAGTTGGGACGGGGTGCGCGACCGCGGTCGCAGTCGCGGGCCGCGGGCTGCCGGGCCTCCTGTCGCGGGCACGGGCCTCCGAGCGCGGTCCCGCACCGCACTTCATGAAGTGCGATGGGAGGCAAAACCCGCTCAACTGGGCAAACACAGGCAGACCCCGCACCGCACTTCATGAAGTGCGGTGCGGGGTCTGCTCGACGCGGCCGCGTCCTAGCGCGGCGCGACCTCGAAGGCACTCGCGGGCACCAGGTTCCTGAGCGGCCCGCCCGCAGCCAGCGCGCGCAGGTTGTCGCAGCAGATCGCGCAGATGTTGTCCTCCGTCTGGCGGTGGCGCCCAAACGAGCCGCCGGACACGTGCGGCGTGATGAAGCAACGCGGCTCCTGCCAGAGCGGGTGCCCGGCCGGCAGCGGCTCGGGAGCGGTCACGTCGAGCGCCGCGCCGCGGATTGCGCCCTCTGCCAGCACCTCCGCAAGCGCGTTCGAGTCCACAAAGCTGCCGCGCCCCACGTTCACGAGCACGGCGCCCGGCCCCATGAGCCGCAGCCGACGCCCGTCCAGCCAGCCGGCAGTCGATCGCGTGTTGGGGAGCGCGCCCACGACCACGTCCGCGCCGGCAAGCTCCGCCTCGGCATCGTCCAGCGTGACGAGCCGGTCAAACCCCTCGCGCGGGCGGGAGGGGTCGCGGCACACGCCGGTCACCGTGCAGTCAAAGCCGCGCAGACGGCGTGCCACCCATCCGCCTATGTTGCCCGCGCCAAACACGAGCACGCGCGCCCCGTCGAGCGACCCCACGGCGCCCAGATCCTCCCAGCTGGCGCCTCTCTGCCGGTCTCGGTACGCGGGCAGGTTCTGCATGAGGCCCAGGACCTGCGCCACCACGTACTGAGAGATCAGCTGCCCAAAGCCGCCCACGGCGGAGCACAGGCTCACGCCCGCGGGAAACGCGACGTCACCCCTGGTGTAACGGTCCGTCCCGGCCCATGTCGCCTGCACGAGCCTCAGCCGCGAGCCCTCGTCCGCCGCGCGTCGCAGGAGCGGGAGCGCAGGCTCCCCTATCACCGCGTCGGCGCGCTCGAGCGCCGCCACCAGCTCGTCGTCGGAAAGGTCGTACCTGCCCGAGCACATGGCCTTGGGCGTCGACATGTCCGCCGGCCAATGCCGCTCGATGACCCAGCCAGGTCCCGCCGCCTCGCGCAACGCGTCGACGTGCTCGTCGCAGAACGGTGCAAGAAGAAGGAGCGTGGGCATGGCGCCTCCAGTCCGTGTCGTCACCTCGGAGCCCAAGACCGGGCCCATCCATCCGACCGCGGCGAGAAGGACTCCCCGCCTCGCCCGCTGCCGCGTCCTAGAACGTGACGTTGCCAAACTCCGAGAGCCTGAGCTCGGGGTTGCGCTCCTCCGCCCAGCGGACGTTGAACTCGTTGGTGAAGAGCAGCAGGCGGCCGCCGCGCATGTCCTCCACGCGGCCGGTATCGCGCGAGAGGTTCAGGCTCGTCATGTCGAGCTCCTCCGGGTCGTTCTGGATCCAGCGGATCTCATGGTAGGGCAGCGGGTGGCGGCTCACCTCCACGCCGTACTCGCTCTTGAGGCGCCGCTCCAGCACGTCGAGCTGCAGCACGCCCACGACGCCCAC
This sequence comes from Coriobacteriaceae bacterium, assembly GCA_003862195.1. Lineage (GTDB taxonomy): Bacteria > Actinomycetota > Coriobacteriia > Coriobacteriales > Atopobiaceae > Parafannyhessea. Next base: position 77,141 of record QOUO01000002.1, read on the forward strand.
GATCACGCTCTCCATACCCATGCCAAGCTCGCGGAAGATCTGGATGGCGCCCTCCTGCGCAAGCTCCTCCACGCCCTTGATGAACTGCTTGCGCTTCAGGGTATCCACCTGCGTGATGCGTGCGAAGTGCTCCGGCGCAAACGTGGGGATCTGGGGAAACTGCACGTGGGGCTTGCCAGCGCACACGGTGTCGCCGATAGAGAAGATTCCAGGGTCGAACAGGCCCACGATGTCGCCCGCATAGGCCTCGTCCACGATGGCACGGTCGTCGGCCATCATGGACGTGCCGGTCGCGAGCTTGATGGCGCGGTTGCCCTGCACGTGGTAGGCGCTCATGCCGCGCTCGAACTTGCCGGAGCAGATGCGCACAAAGGCGATGCGGTCGCGGTGGTGGCGGTCCATGTTGGCCTGGATCTTGAACACAAAGCCGCTGAAATCTGGCCGAGAGGGCTCGACCTTCTCGCCCGTAAGGACGTCCGTGTACGCCAGGGGCTCCGGGGCAAGGCGCAGGAAGTCCTTAAGGAAGGGCTCCACGCCAAAGTTGGTGAGTGCCGAGCCAAAGAACACCGGGGTCAGGCGGCCGGTGCGGACCGCCTCGAGGTCAAACTCGTTGTCGGCGCCGTCCAGGAGCTCGATGTCGTCCATGAGCGTGCGGTGGTTCTCCTCGCCGATGAGCTCGTCCAGGGCGGGGTCGCCCAGCTCGGCCTCGATCTCGTTCACCTTCTTGGTGGCGTTGGCGTGGCCGTCGCCCTCGAACGCGATCACGTGGCGCGAGTTGCGGTCGAACACGCCGCGGAAGTTGCGGCCGCTGCCAATGGGCCAGTTCATGGGGTACGTGCCGATGCCCAGGACCGTCTCGATCTCCTCCGTGAGGTCAAAGGGGTCGCGGGTGTCGTGGTCGAGCTTGTTCACGAACGTGAAGATGGGGATGTGGCGCAGCGTGCAGACCTTGAAGAGCTTCTTGGTCTGGGCCTCGACGCCCTTTGCGCCGTCGATCACCATGACCGCGGCGTCCGCCGCCATGAGCGTGCGGTACGTGTCCTCAGAAAAGTCCTGGTGGCCCGGGGTGTCCAAGATGTTCACGCACTTGCCCTCGTACGTGAACTGCAGCACGGACGACGTGACCGAGATGCCACGCTCCTTCTCGATGTCCATCCAGTCGGACACTGCGTGGCGCGCACTCGCCTTGCCCTTGACGGAGCCCGCCGTCTGGATGCTGCCGGTGTACAGCAGCAGCTTCTCGGTCAGGGTCGTCTTGCCCGCGTCGGGGTGGCTGATGATGGCGAAGGTTCGCCGCGATGCGATCTGGTCGGACAGGCTTGGCATGCATTCTCCTTAGATGGCGTAACCATCGTATTGTACGAGAAGAGCCGCCCCCTCCGCCCGGAAGCGGCGCCTCTCACAATGACGGCACGTTGCCGCGGGCACGCGTCACGTGGACCGCGAGCCCCACGCCCAGGCCCACCGCCGCGGGCACCACCCAGCCAAAGCCCCAGGCGGCAAGGGGCAGCACCGCCGCAACGCGCGACATGGCGCGCACGACGGGCGTGCCGGCCAGCACCGCGGGAGCGGACCCGGCCGCCCCCAGCAGCGCCGCCGGAAGCGTCAGGCCCTCCGCCCACGCAAGCACCACGCGGTCGTACCCAAACGCCCCGCCCGCGAGCGCCAGCGCTATGAGCACGATGGCCAGCGGGTACATGACGTAAAGCACGGGAAGCGACCACGCGATGAGCGCGTCAAGCCCACCGTTTGCCAGCGCAAATGACACGAGCGTGAACGCCACCGCCCAGCCCCGGTACGTCACCCTGCCGCCAAACATGCCCACGAACGTCTGCGAGCAGCTCGTCACCAGGCCAACGGCCGTCTTCAGGCACGCCACGGTCACGGTGACGGCAAGCACCACCAGGCCGGCATCGCCCAGGTACAGGCGAGCTATCTGCGCAAACGCGACGCCGCCGTTGCTGGAGGGCGCAAGCGCGCCCCTGCTCTGGGCGCCAACGACGGTCACGAGCGCATACACCACCGCCATGATGAGGCCGCTCCCCACGCCGGAGAGGATCGTGTCCCGCGCGACGTTGGCGGGGTCGCTCACCCCAAGGTCGCGCACGACCCCCACCACCACGATGCCAAACGCCAGGCCCGCGAGCGCGTCCATCGTGTTGTATCCCTCGAGCAGGCCCGTCGCAAACGGCGACGTCGCGTACGCGCCCCGCGGCACCACGTCCGCCACGCGCGCGGCCGGCGACGCGAGCGCCGCGGCCACCAGGATGCCCAAGAACACCAGGAACCCCGGCGTCAGCACCTTGCCCACCCACGTCAGGATCTTTCCCGGCCTGAGCGAAAGCGCCAGCACCACGCCAAAGAACGCGAACGAGAAGAGCAGGAGCCACGGGCCGTGCGCGCCCGCGGGAAGCGACTGGGCGATGCCAACGGTGTAGGCCACCGTGGCACAGCGCGGTATGGCAAACAGCGGCCCGATCGTGAGGTACAGCACGCACGTGAACGCCAGGCCAAAGCGCCGCCCCACCCTGGAGCTCAGGTCCAGGAGGCCCTTGGAGCGGCTGGCGCCCAGCGCCGCGACGCCCAGTATGGGAAGCCCCACTCCCGTCACGAGGAAGCCCAGCAGCGCCCACCACGCGTTCCTGCCCGCAAGCTGGCCCATGTGGATGGGAAATATCAGGTTGCCGGCCCCAAAGAAGAGCCCGAAGAGCATGCTCGAGACGGCGATCCCGTCCCGCACGCCCAGCTTGTTGCCATCAGTCATGAAACCGCCACCGTCCCGTGGGAGTCGTTCTTCTCCGCCTGTCCAGGGGACATGATACGGCTCCGCGGCAAGACAGCAAGGGCGGCGGTCCGGCCTCGCGCGGCTCGAGCGCCTCCGGAGCACGTGACGCCCCGACGCCCCAGGCGACCTGTGGAGTGTTTGTACTGCCTCGCAAACGCGGGCACGCGCGGCGGCACCGCGCGTGGTAACGTTCCTAGGCCATATTCTTAGCTGCAGGTATCCTTTGGAAACGCACACCCTCCCGGGTGATAACGAACAACACTGCACACAACCGGGAGGTATACATGCCGCAAACTCGCACCCAGAAGCTCGTCTTTACCGTAATGATGGTCATCGTCATGGTCTATGGCATGATCTGCTATAACGTCTCGCTCGAGGTTGGTGGCCTTTCCAACTTTGTCTTTGCCGCCGGGCTGCCGGAGCTCGCGTTCATGGGGCCGGTCGCGTTCCTCCTTGACCTGTTTGTGGTCTCGCCCGTCGTAGGCCGCCGCGCCCAGAAGCTGGTGGGCCCCAACCCCAAGACGCCGTTCGCGATGGTCGCGGCGATCTCTGCGCTCAGCGTGCAGATGATGTGCCCGCTCATGAGCCTTGTCGCCACGCTCGTCATCAAGCGCCCCGCCGCGCCGGACATCGTGTCCACGTGGATCCAGACGACCCTCCTCAACCTGCCCATGGCGCTGCTGTGGCAGTTCTTCGTGGCCGGCCCCATCGTGCGCGGCGCGTTTGGCGCGCTCGTCCGCCCCAGCGCCGTTGCCTCGGGCAGCGAGGCCAGGTAGCCGTCGCCGCTGCCGCAGGGGGTAGGCGCGCCGCCCCCTGCGGCAGCAATGCCGCGCGGGCCGAAACGCCGCCGGCGGCCACGTGCCGCCGGCCCGCGACCGGGCCGCGACTGGCCCGCGCCCTACCCCGCGAGCGAGAGCTCGTTCACGGCGTCCTCGGGCTTCTCGCCATCCAGCGCCTGCAGGGCGTTCTTGAGCGCACGGGTGCGCATCTCCGTATAGGAGTCGGACGAATGGTACGCGCAGTGCGGCGTGACGATGCAGTTGTCCAGCCCCACGAGCGGGCTCTGGGCGTTGGTCTCGTCGCGCTTGACGTCCACGGCCGCCGCGCGGATCGTGCCGTCCGTGAGGGCCTCGGCCAGGTCGTCCTCCACCACGCAGCCGCCGCGCGACGTGTTGACAAGGAACGCCGTCGGCTTCATCAGGTGCAGCGTGCGCGAGCAGATGATGTCGCGCGTCGCGTCCACGAGCGGGCAGTGCAGGCTCACCACGTCAGACTTTTGCAGCAGCTCCTCCAGGCTCTGGGCCTTGGTCACGCCGTGGCTGGCGAGAAACGCGGGCGACTTCGTTGGCGCGTAGGCCATGACGTTCATGCCGATGGCCTGCAGCATGGGCGTGACCGTCTGCGCGATGGAGCCGAAGAACACGAGGCCCGCCGTCTGGCCCTGCGGGCGCGGGGCGTCGTAGCCGGCCATGTCGTCCCACACGCCGTCGCGCACCTGCCGGTCGAACCAGGTGATCTTCTTGTACAGGTCGACCACCAGGCCAAGCGTGTGCAGGGCCACGTCGTAGGTGCAGTAGTCGGGCACGTTGGTGACCCAGCAGCCGTGGCGCGAGGCCGCGCGGTCGTCTATGTTGTCGTGCCCGATGGCCATCATGCTCACGCACCGCAGCTGGGGCGCGTCGTCAAACGTGCGAGCGTCAGCCTTGCCCCACTCGATCACGAGGGCGTCGGCCCCGTCGAGCGAGCCCCGCTGCGGGCGCCCGGCGTTGTCGGAATCGACCTCGTACACCTCGACGTCCGTGCGGCCAAGGTCCTTGAGCATCCTCCGCTCCTGATCGAGCGGAACGGCGCTTCCCAGGTATGCGATGCGTGGCATGACGGCCTCCTACGTGGTTGATGGCCCTGCGGCTGGAAGCCCGGCGGCTAGTAGCCCAGCTCGGTCATGGAGCGGTCCAGGATCCCGACGCCCTCGTCCAGCTCCTTCGTGGTGACGTTCAGGCGCGTGGCGAAGCGCATGCCGTTGCCGTGGACGCCGCAGTTGAGCGTGATCATGTGGTTCTTGAGGCACTGCGCCTTGACGGCCTTCCAGATCTCGGGCGCGGGCGAGCCGTCCTCGGGGTGGTCGAACTCGATGGCGCGCATGAGCCCGATACCGCGCACGTCGCCCACCACGGGGTGCGCCTTCTGCAGCGCGTCGAGCTTGCCGGCGAGGTAGGCGCCCTTCTCGGCCACGTTGTCCAGGATGTGCTGCTCCTCAAACTGGTCGAGCACCGCGAGGCCCGCCGCGGCGGCCACGGGGTTGCCGCCAAAGGTGCCGCCGTGCATGCCGGGCAGCCACTTGCTCATAATCTCCTCCGTTGAGACGACGGCGCTCATGGGCATGCCGCCGGCGATGGCCTTGCCCAGGTTCATGATATCCGGCGTGACGCCAAAGTTCTGGCCCGCCCACATCTTGCCCGTGCGGCCGTAGCCGCTCTGGATCTCGTCGAAGATGAGCAGGATGCCGTGCTCGTCGCACATCTTGCGGACGCCCTGCACAAAGCTCGCAGGCGGGACAAAGTAGCCGCCCTCGCCCTGCACGGGCTCCATGATCACGGCCGCGACCTCCTCAGGCTCAACCAGGTAGTCGAAGATCTGGCGCAGGTCGTCAAGGCAGTAGGCCGAGCGCTCCTCCGCGTCCATCCCCTTGGGGCAGAGGTCCTTCTGCGGGTACGTGGCAAAGTACACGCCCGGCATGCACGGCTGGTACGCCTCGCGGTAGTGCGCGGCGGAGCCGGTGACGGAAAGCGCGCCCAGCGTGCGGCCGTGGAACGAGCCGCGGAACGCGATGACGCACGGGCGCCTGGTGTAGGCGCGCGCGAGCTTGATGGAGCCGTCCGTGGCCTCCGCGCCTCCGTTTGAGAAGAACGTGCAGCCAAGCTTGCCCGGCGCGATCTGGGCCAGGCGCTCGGCCAGGGTGAGCGTCGTGGGGAAGTTGACCATGTTGAAGCTGCCGTTGACGAGCTTGTCAACCTGCTCGTGGATGGCGGCACGGACGTGCGGGTCGTTGTGGCCCAGCGCATTGACGGCGATGCCCTGGACAAAGTCGAGGTACTTCTCGCCATTGACGTCGTACATGTAGCCGCCCTCGCCGCGCTCGATCACGAGGTCGGTGGTCTTGGCGAGCGCGGGGCTCAGGTAGCGCTTGTAGTCCTCGTACTTCATGGGCATGGTTGGCTCCTCTCCTCCCGCGGCGCCCGGCCGGCTGGTCCGGCGGGCGGGGCGGCATCGCTTCATCCGATGCCCAAAATGTAGTCCCCGCAGGTTGAGCGGCTGTTTATGGAGCGTTACGCCGCGGGCGCCAAACGTCGCGAGTCTGGTTTCGGCATCGTTGCCAGATTGTGTATCGCATGGCGAGGCGGCCGGGGCGCGCCGCCTTCACGACCCGCACGCGCCGCGCACGTATAATGCGGGCGATACGGACGAGAAGGACCGCGCCCCACGCCGCACGCGCGCCGGGTCTGCGGAGATGGGAGCCCCATGCGCATAGACAGGGACCGCGCCGCCGCGGCGTTTGACGGCTACGTGGCGCGCTTTGACGCCGCCGACCCCAAGATCGCCCTCAAGCGGGACCACACCCTGCGGGTGGCTGCCCTCGCGGAGCAGATCGCGGCCACCGTGCCCGAGCTTGCCGCGCCGGAGGACGTTGACCTGGCCTGGCTGCTCGGGCTCCTGCACGACGTGGGCCGCTTTGAGCAGGTGCGCCGCTACGGCACGTTTTCCGACGCGGACTCCACGAGCCACGCCCTGCTTGGCGCAAAGGTGCTGTTTGACGGGCTCGACGGCGCCGCGCCCACGATCCGCGACTACGTGGACGACGCGTCCGAGGACGATCTGCTGCGCACGGCCGTGTCGCTGCACAGCTCGTGGCGGCTGCCGCCCGACCTGCCCGCTCGGACGCGCGCCCTGTGCGAGGTGCTGCGCGACGCGGACAAGGCAGACATCCTCAAGGTCAACTGCACGAGCCCCGTGGAGGACATCTATCCCTTTGGCCGTGAGGCGCTGCTCGCGAGCGAGCTTTCGCCGGAGGCCACGTCGTGGTTCTGGCGTCACTCCACCATCCCGCGCGCGGCGCGCCACCACCCCGCGGACGTCCTGCTGGGCCACGTCTGCTTTGCGTGGGAGCTCGCCTACCCGGAAAGCCTGCGCATCGTCGCGCGGCAGGGGTACGTGTTCCAGATGATGGAGCGGCCCTGGGTTCGCGACGACACCCGCCACGAGTTCGTGCGGATGGAAGACGAGCTCAAGGGCCACATGCGCGAGAAGGGCGTGCTCCCGGAGGCGTAGGGTCTGCGGCACCGGAGGTCCGTCGCCGGCGGCACGGCTCCGGGCAACGCAGCTGTGCTGCTTAATTGTTGCTGCATTAGTGACAATTGTTGCGACGGCAACGGCATGTTCTTCTCCCCTCGCGTATGCTCAGGCAAAACAACAACAGCGAGGAGGTCGACATGAAGGAAACCGCAGGCAAGGTCTTTAGCATCGCCCAGGACAGGAAGCCCGTCCCCGGGTGCACCACCTCCGTCGGCGTGCACGATTCCGACGCGCTCGCCGTGATTCACTTTAGCCTGGCTGCCGACACGGACATCAGCGCCGAGACGCATCCCGACCCAAAGCTGCTGGTCGTGGCCGCGGGCTCGATGGAGGCGTACGCGACGGACGGCCGCACCTGGCAGCTCTCTGCCGGCGACGGCATGGTCACGCCCACGGACGTGCCGGTTGGCATGCGCAGCGAGACGGGCTGCGTCTACACGGAAGTCATCATGAGAAAGGAAACCACCATGAACAACGCGATCAAGGCGGGCGACGTCTTCAAGCTGGCCGACCTCCTTCCCTACCAGGAGGGCACCATCGTCAACATGGACGTCGCGCACAACTCCGGCATGAAGCTCGCGCTCATGAGCTTCGACGCGGGCACCGGCCTCTCGGAGCACTCCGCGCCGGGCGAGGCGCTCATCTTCGCGCTCGACGGCGAGGGCGTCATCGGCTACGAGGGCGAGGAGCACGTCATCCACGCGGGAGAGAACTTCAAGTTCGACAAGAATGGCCGCCACTTCGTGCGCGCGGACAAGCGCTTCAAGATGGCGCTGCTCCTGACGCTGGAGTAAGGCAAGCGCAAGGGGCGAGAAGGGCGCGGCATCCGCGCCCGCAGGCCGCATCCTCCACGGCCATCGCCGCCATCGCCTATCATGGGTCGTTGGAAATCGAGCCGCCCGCACTGGCACGCGCCGGCGCGGGCGGCGCCGCGAACATGGAGGATCCCGCATGGAAACCTTTGACGAGCTCTACTACACCGACCCCTACGCGCGCGAGTTCGACGCGCACGTCACGTCGTGCACGCCCACGGACGACGGCTTTGCGATCGAGCTCGACCGCACCGCCTTCTATCCCACCGGCGGCGGCCAGCCCGGCGACCGCGGCACGATTGCGCTGGCGGACGCCGCGGCGGCGCAGGCCCCGGCCACGGGCGAGAAGGACGAGGCCACCGCGGCCGACGCCGAGTCCGGGTCCGACGGTGAAGCCGAGCCCGAGCCCACCCTTGCCCACGTGCGCGAGGCCGTCCCCGGCGCGGAGCCCGGCCAGGTGGTCCACCTTACGGACGCGCCGCTGCCCGTGGGCGCCGCCGTCCACGGCAAGCTGGACTGGACGTGGCGCCGCGACAACATGGAGGCCCACACCGGCGAGCACATCGTGTCCGGCATCGTGCACAGGCTCTACGGCTACAACAACATCGGCTTCCACATGGGCGAGAAGTGCATCGAGGTCGACTTCGACGGCACCCTCACGCCCGAGCAGGCGCTCGACGTGGAGCGCCGCGCCAACGCCGCCGTGCGAGACAACGTAAAGGTGAAGGCACTTCTCCCCTCGCCCGCCGAGCTCGAGGCGATGGACTACCGCAGCAAGAAGGACCACGAGGGCCAGATCCGCGTGGTCGTGATCGACGGCGTGGACTCCTGCGCCTGCTGCGGCACGCACGTCTCCACGTCCGGCCAGGTCGGCCTCATCAAGATCCTGCGCATCGGCACCAAAAAGAAGAAGACCCGCCTCGAGCTGCTGTGCGGCCGCCGCGCGCTCGAGCTCTGCGAGGAGCGCATGGACCAGCTGCGCGACGTGAGCAACTTCCTCTCCGTCGCGGACGAGGAGGTGCCGGAGGCCGTGCGTCGCCTCTCGGGCGAGAAGGACGAGCTCAAGCACCAGCTCAAGGCAGCCAACCGCAAGGCGATCGAGCAGGAGGTCGCGACGATGCCCAAGCAGGACGGCGCCCTCGTGAGCTACCGCGACGCGGCGGACATGGACGAGCTCCGCTACCTGTGCGAGTGCGTGATGGAGAAGAACGTGGCCCCCGTGGTCGCGGCGCTTTCCCCCATGGAGGGCTCGGACGGCCGCATCAACTTCGCGATTTCCAGCGCCGAGCTCGACCTGCGTCCCGTCTGCAAGGAGCTGAACAAGCGCCTCGACGGGCGCGGCGGCGGCAAGCCGAACATGGTCCAGGGCAGCTGGGCCACCACGCGCGGTCAGGCGGAGGCCGCACTCAAGGAGCTGCTGGCCTAGCGCTCGTCTGCCGGGAAGGTCACGCCCGCAGACCTGCGCGCCTGCGTCTGAACCTTGCTCACCACGAGCCCCAGCTCGTCCATCTTCTGGCACTGCTCCAGGCCGTAGCGCCCGCCCTCCGCAAAGCCGCGAAGCGCCTCGAACTCCGCACGGTACTGGTCCTGCTCCGGGGGCAGGTACTTCTCCACCGTGCCGTCGTTGAGGTGCAGCTCCACGGTGCACAGCGCGTTGGGCTTGCCGTCCATGCGGATGTAGCCCTCCGTCCCCTGCACGATGCCGTAGCTGGGGGCGCCGCAGTCCTTTGCCGCGATCGCGGTCGCCTTGAAGTCGCCGTAGTCCAAGAGCGTCACGCCCGAGGTGTCGATCCCACGCTCGACGTTGGCCAGGTAGGTCACGTCCTTGGGTTCGCCAAACAGGCGGCACAGCCAGGACAGGCAATAGTGGCCCAGGTCCATGAGCGCGCCGCCGGAGTGCGCCGGGTCAAACGCCGGCGCGATGTCGCCGCGCTTGAAGCGGTCGTAGCGGCTGGAGTACTGGCTGTAGTTGACCACGGCCATCTTGACCGTGCCCACGCGTGGCAGCCACTCCATCGCCTTGAGCGTGCTGGGCTGGTACAGCGTGGTCGTCGCGTCAAACAGGATGAGGCCCTTCTCGTCCGCAAGCTCCACCAGGCGGCGCGCCTCCTCGTAGTTGGAGCACATGGGCTTCTCCAGGATCACGTGCTTGCCCGCCAGCAGCGCGCGCGTGGCGTAGTCATAGTGCAGGTCGTTGGGAATCCCCAGGTAGACCGCATCGACCTTGTCCGAGGCCAGCACGGCGTCGTAGTCGCAGCTCGCGAGCGCGCCCACCTGCGCGGCCAGCTGCTCGGCCTTCATGAGCGAGCGCGGCGTCGATACCACGTACGTCACGTCGTACCCCCACGCCGCCAGCTTTGGCGTCACGAGCTTGCCGATGAACCCCGTTCCAACTGCAGCGACCCTCATGCGTTCCTCCAAGCCTCGAAGTGTGTACGGGGCGATTCTATTACGCATCCGCCCCGCCCGCATGCGCACTTTTCGGCAGAGGCCGCCGTTCTTCTCCCCGGCAAACGGGCATATACACAGGCGAGAAGAACAACCGCCAAACAAGGAGGAGCCATGGAGCTTTTGGACGCACTCAACCAGCGCACGTCGGTTCGCAGCTACACGGGAGAGCCGGCGAACCCGCGGCAGATGGAGGCCATACTCGCCGCCGCGAGCGAGGCGCCCGTCGGCATGGGCCGCTACGACAGCCTGCACCTCACCATCGTGTCTGACCGCAAGCTGCTCGCCGCGATCGACGCCGCGGCGGCCAGGCTCTTTGGCGACCCCAGCGCGCACCCGCTCTACAACGCGCCCACGCTCGTAGTCGTCTCGAGCAACGCGGAGGGCAACGTGGCCAGCGCAAACGTCGCCGCCGTCATCCAGAACATGTCGCTCGCGGCCGTGGACCAGGGCGTGGGCAGCTGCTACATCTACGGCGCCACGCGCGCCCTGGCGCAGGACCCCAAGCTCGTGGCCGCGCTCGACCTTCCGGATGGCTTTGCGCCGGTGGGCTCCATCGCGCTGGGTCTCACGGACCAGAGGTACGCGCCGCGCGAGCTCGACGCCAAGCACCACATCGCGAGCAATGTCGTGGCGTAGCCGACTGCGGAAAAGTTGCAATACGAAGCCCAAGTGGGTGCTAAAAAGTTGCATTTTGACATGCGAACAAGTGTCAAAAAGCTGCATCGCCTCCCACAGGGAACTTGTTAAACGTAACAGATATTTCTATAATTCTGTTCAACAGAAATATCTATTTTTGTTAAGGACATAGCTCATGGCTGGACGCACCCCCATACCCGTCTCTCGCGCGATGCGTGCCATATCCTCCAACCTCGACCTCGCACGGCGCCAGCAGCGAATCACCGTCGAGCTGCTCGCAAACCGTGCAAACCTCAGCGTTCCCACGGTGAGAAAGATGCTCAACGAGGGGTCCGGCTCGTTTGAGAATTTCCTGCGTATAGCCCGACTGCTGGGCTTCCTCGACGGCGTCGTCGAGGCCACGGACCCGCTTCGAACCGGCATTGGCCGCATCCGTGCCGAGGAAGACGTGCCCAAACGTGTGAGGCTGAACTGATGGAATGCCTGGTCACAGTACAAATCGGCGGCCAGGACATCTCCTGCGGAAGGCTCTTTCAGAACGTTCGCCACGGCGAGGAGACGACCACGTTCTCCTACGACCCTTCCTATCTGTCGCATCCCAAGGCGTTTGCCTTGTGTCCAGACATGCCGCTGGGACCGGGAACGTTCCATTCGTCCGGACTTCGTAACCTCCGGGCGTTCGAGGACTGCATGCCCGATCGATGGGGCCGCAACCTCCTGATGCGATCGGAGCGAAATCAAGCGCGACTCGAGCAGCGTACCGAGCGGACCCTTTTTGAAGCCGACATGCTCTGCGGCGTGAGCGACTTCACCCGGCAAGGTGCCCTTCGCATCTGGAGTCCGGACGGCAGGGAGGCACTTGCCAAGGAGTCCGCGGGCGTACCGCGCGAGGTTGAGCTCCCCGCCCTCCTGAGTTCCGCTGACCTAGCGGTCGAGGACCTGAACGCAGACGTTCGGGACCTCGTGGCCGCGGGGTCAAGCCTCGGCGGAGCGAGGCCAAAGGCATCAATACAAGACACGGACGGCACACTCCTCATCGCCAAGTTCCCAAAGGCGAGCGAAAGCCAAGCCGAGGATGTCTGCGCCTGGGAACACGTGTGCCTCCGCCTGATGAAAGCCTGCGGGATAGCGGTTCCCCCCTCGAGGCTGACGCGCATTAAGGGACGCTCCGTGCTTCTCCTCGCGCGATTCGATCGCCGTGAAAAGCTGAGGGTCCCCTATATAAGCGGCCTGACCGCAGTGCAGGGCGATGATGGTGAGCGCTACTCCTACCTCGAGCTTGCGGAGTTTATCGAGGAGTCTGGGTCAAATCCGGACAGGGACCTTCCGGAGCTGTGGAGAAGAGCGGCGTTTTCCTGCGCAGTTGGGAATACCGATAACCATCTGCGCAACTACGGCTTCTTGTGGAACGGGAGCGGATGGGCGCTCTCTCCGGCATTCGATGTCAACCCAACGCCTGGCGACAACCAGAAGTATCTTGCCACCGCGCTTGACTTCGACAGGCCCGAAGCCGACCCAAGGATTGCGCTCGAGGTGTCAGACTACTTCCGCGTGTCCGAGGACCAGGCAAAGGCCTATATGAGAAAAACCGCCCACGTCCTGGAAGCATGGCCTGCCATAGCGCGAGGCGAGGGAATATCCGAAGCCTCAATCCAGCGCATGAGCTCGAACTTCCAAAGCGGGATTGCCTCGCTCGAAAGCACCAGCTGAGCGAGAGGGTTCTTCCCCAGCGCGACGCAAATGCGGCGGCCACCCTCCTCGGGTTGCCGCCGCATCCATGCTTGCGCCTTGATCTGTGCGGGACGCCTTCGCGGGGCGCTACCGCCTACCAGCTCAGCAGCTCGTAGCCCGTGTCCGTCACGACCAGCTGGACCTCCCACTGGGCGGAGTCGCTGCCGTCGGCCGTACGCACGATCCAGCCGTTCTCGCGGTCGATGGTGATGTCATGCTTGCCGGCGTTGACCATGGGCTCGATGGTGAAGCACATGCCCGGCATGAGGATGGGGCCCGTGCCAGCCTCGGTCGTGAAGCCCACAAACGGGTCCTCGTGGAACTCGACGCCGATGCCGTGGCCACCGTACTCCTCCACGACGCTGTAGCCGGCGTCCTGGCACACCTTGTTCACGGCGGCGCCCACGTCGCCCAGGTGGCCCCACGGCTTGACCGCGGCCAGGCCCGCCTTGACGGAGTCGTGGCACACGTCCACCAGGCGCTTGCGCTCGGGGCTCACGTCGCCGATGCAGAACATGCGGCTGGAGTCCGAGAAGTACCCGCCCTTGATCGTGGACATGTCGACGTTGATGATGTCGCCGTCCTTGAGGACGTCCTCCTTGTTGGGGAAGCCGTGGCAGACCACGTCGTTGATGGAGGTGCAGACGCTGTACGGGTAGCCCTCGAAGTTGAGGTCCGCGGAGACCGCGTCGTGCGCGCCCAGGTACTCCTCGACCCACTCGTTGATGTCCATGGTGGTGGTGCCGGCGCAGATGCGCTCGCCCACCAGGTCGAGCACGCCCATGTTGACCGCAGCGGAGGCCTTTATGCCCTCGATGTCCTTGGCGGTCTTGATGAGCGAGCGGGGCAGGACCTCCTCGCCCTCGTGGTAGAGCTGGTCGAGCCTGTCGTCCTCGGCGGCGTGGCACTTCTTGTACTTCTTGCCGCTGCCGCACCAGCAGGCATCGTTGCGTCCGGGTACCGGAAGCTTGTCATACATGTGAAGTCTCCTTATAAGGCCAATCGTTGTTCTCATCCCCACCTTAGCGCTTGGGCGTGGCTACTGCTCGCGGAACGTGATCTTACCCGTGGCGGGGTCCATCGAGTCCACGATGGCGAGGGACTCGAGGTGGTAGCCGCGCTCCCGCAGGCTCTTGCCGCCCGGCTGGAAGCCCTTCTCCACCGCGATGCCGATGCCCGTCACGCTGACGCCCGCGTCCTCGCAAATCTGGAGCAGGCCGTTGAGGGCGCAGCCATTTGCAAGGAAGTCATCGATTATGAGCACGTGCTCCCCCGGGGTCAGGAAGCGCTTCGCCACGATCACGTGGTAGTCGCGGCCGTGGGTGTAGGAATGTATCTGCGTGCGATATTGCGAGCCGTCCAGGTTGATGGACTCGGTCTTGCGCGCGAACACCACGGGCACGTTGCCAAAGTGGCGGGCGGCCACGCAGGCGATGCCGATGCCCGAGGCCTCGATCGTGAGGATCTTGTCCACCGGCTCGCCCGCGAACAGACGCGCCCACTCGGCGCCCATGTGGTCATACAGCTGCGTGTCGCAGCGGTGGTTGAGGAAGCTGTCCACCTTGAGCACGTCGCCCTCGCGGACGATGCCCTCGCTCAGTATGCGGTCCTCAAGCTCCTTCATGTGCGTGCCCCGTTTCCTCGTGCAGCCCCGTTTTTTGTGCCTAACAGGATAGCAGGAGGGGCGGCAGGCAGGTGCAAGCGATGTGCCACTCACGCAGCTCACACGTAAGCGGTACGTCTGATAGCCTGTGACCAGGACGCAGCCGCGCGGCCGGCGCGCGGCACAGGCAGACGCAAGCTTGGGGGCGACGATGGCGGGTACGGACAAGGTGTTTGGCATGCACTTTGGCAGGGTGTGGCAGTGCCTGGTGAACAAGGCCGTCCGCAAGGGCCGCGCCGAGGACGAGGTGTTTGCCGTGACGCAGTGGATGACGGGCTACACCCGCGCGGAGCTCGAGGCGCTGGCCACAGGCGACGCCACCTACGGCGACTTCCTGCACGGTGCCCCGCACATGAACCCGGAGCGCCTCAAGGTAAGGGGCAGCATATGCGGCGTGCGCGTGCAGGACATACAGGACCCCATGACGCGCGACATGCGTGTGCTGGACAAGCTGGTCGACGAGCTCGCCCACGGCAAGCCGGTGGAGAAGATCGTCCATCCCTAGCCGTGACCGGCTCGGGATGATCGTCCTTCTCGCCCGCAGCGTCCTTCTCCCCTCCCCTGGCGCCGCGTCCGAATGGGCGCGTTTGTTACGAGTTATTTCCTATTGAATTGCTGGGATTTACAAGCGGCTAGAATCGACCCTGACGCTTTCTTAACCCGAGTTTGGAGGAAAACGATGGAGCGCAACAGCATCCGCACTGCCAACCTTGACCGCAGGGGCTTCGTGGGCCTCATGGCCCTGGGGACCATGGGCATGATGGGCGCGCTCGCGGGATGCGGCGAATCCGGTAGCGACGCGAGCGGTAGCTCGTCCAGCTCCAGCTCGAGCTCCAAGTCGTCCTCCAAGGCGCTGGCCGGCAAGAAGCTCACGTTTGTGGGCGACGACGCCTTTGCCCCCTACCGCTACGTCAAGACCGTGGGCGGAAAGAAGAAGGTCGTTGGCCTCGACATCGCGATTGCGGACGAGATGGCCAAGCGTCTGGGCTTTACCTACACGTTCGAGGCGCAGGAGTTCTCCGCGACGCTGGCGTCCGTTCAGTCGAGCAAGACCTCGTTCACGATGGCGATGTCCTCAAACACGGAGCGCGAGAAGACCTTCGACTTCACGCGCGGCTACTACGAGCCGCTGGTGGGCGTCCTGACCAAGGGCGGCACGGCCATCACCAAGGTGTCCGAGCTCAAGGGCAAGAGCATCGCCTGCACCACCGGCACCGTGCAGAACAAGTTCATCGAGGCCGTGCTGCCGGACGGCGACATTCACACCTACGACGGCGGCAGCCAGTGCCTGCAGGAGGTCCTTGCCGGCCGCATTGACGCGTACCTGTGCGACGGCGCGGAGGGCCAGTCCATGCGAGACGCCAACAAGGGCCTGGTGCTGGGCCTGCTTGCCCGCAAGGACACCCAGGACTACGTGGGCGTCTACCGCGTGATGGCCACCAAGGGCGCAAGCTTTGTGTCCGCCTTCGACAAGTGCATCGGCGAGATGCTGAAGGACGGCACGATCGACAAGTACATTGGCAAGTACGTGGGCAAGGACTTCGAGTGGGGCGACGACACGAGTGCCGCCGGCACCGCCACGAAGGGCGTAAACTAGGGCGACCGCACATCCCGAGCACCCGTGGAGCCATGGACCTGAACTTCTCGATAGTAGAACCGTATGCGTCAATGTTCTGGAGCGGCCTCGCCGTCACCCTGGAGGTGACGGGGGCCGCCCTGGTTCTTGCGTTTGCCTTGGGCTTCGTGATCGCGGTGCTCAAGGTGATCGACTGCAAGCCGCTACGCCTCGTGCTCGACTTCTACACATCGCTCTTCCGCGGCATCCCGCTGATCGTGCTGCTGTTTATTGCATACTTTGCGACGCCGCAGCTGACGGGCTACAAGATATCGATGTTCACGGCGTCCGTGCTCACGCTGGGACTCAACGGGTCGGCCACCGTGTCCGAGACGGTCCGCGGCGGCATCCAGGGCGTGAGCCAGGGGCAGTACGACGCCGCGCGCTCGCTCGGCATGCGCTACGTGCCCATGATGGTGCACGTGATCATCCCGCAGGCGCTGCTTTCCGTGGCGCCGTCGCTCGTGAACGAGGTGATCACGGTGCTCAAGAGCTCGAGCCTCGTGGCCACGATCGGCCTTGCGGACATGATGCGCGCGGCGGAAAGCGTGCAGGCGCTCACGTACCGCGCCTTCGAGCCGTTTGTGCTGGTGGCGGCCATCTATTACGTGATCGTGATGGCGCTGGTGGCCGTGGGCAAGCGCGTGGAGCGCCACGTGCGCCGCATGCAGTCCGGCAGCTAGGTGCAAGGGAGCCGGCCGCGTTCCCGCGCGGCGCGCTAGCGGTAGCGCCGCCTCCACACCAGGTATGAGTACAGCACTGTCCAGATTGACCCGCCAATGACCAGGGCGAGAAGGACCGCGAACACGGCCGCGTCCGGCATCAGGGGCGAAAGCACCCCCAGCGCCACGAGCCCGACGCCCATCGCCACGAACGTCCGCCCTCCCATGCGCTGCGACTTCTGCCACACCACCGGGTCCGCAAGCGCCCACGGCGTCTTGACGCCAAAGCTGTAGTTGCGGCTCACGCGCGGCACCACCCAGAACAGGGCGACAAGCGCCACGGGCAGCAGGTCGAGCAGGAGCTCCACCTGCTTGGGACTCGTCGCGTTGACGGCGCCGCTCACGCCCCAGTGCGAGGGTATCCGAGCGGGAAGCCACGGATACACGGCAAGGTGCCCCGCGATGCTCGCGCCGCAGATAACCGCAAGCGCGACCACCGTGCGCCTGCCAAAGCGCGGGATCCCGTCGTTCGCGTTCGCCCCCATGTCAGCCTTCCCTTCCGGATGCCTGGCTCACGTCCACGAGCCACTTCATGATGTCCTGAAAGACCGTGGTGTTGAGGTGATAGATGACGTTCTGGCCGGAGCGCTTGCTGGTCACGAGCCCAGCCGCCTTGAGGACCCCCAGGTGGTTGCTGACGGACGGCTTGGACATCTGGAAGTTGTCCGCTATCTGCCCCGCCGTCATGTCGCCATCGGACAGCAGCTCAAGAATGCGCCGCCGCGTCGGGTCACCAAGCGCCTTGAACGCGTCACCCACCATGACACCTCACCTCCGTCACGAGCATCGTACCCTGGCGGCCGTTCTTCTCGCCCGACTAACTGCGTATTTAGATGTTTGTCTAAATGTCTACACAAACGGGCGAGAAGAACCGCGGCCAACGGCGCAACGCCCCCGCGGCCTGCGCTATTCTTTCTTGCAGAAAACTTTGCGGAGGGAGCAGTATGGACAAGGGGCGCATGGAGGCCTTCAGCGATGGCGTGATCGCCATCATCATCACGATCATGGTGCTGGGGATCGAGGCGCCCGATGGTGCGTCGCTCCGCGACCTGCTGGGGTTGCTTCCCGCCGTCGCAGCGTACCTCGTGAGCTTCGTGGGCGTGGGCACCTACTGGAACAACCACCATCACCTGCTCAAGCTCGTGCGCCACGTCGACGGGCGCATGCTCTGGGCAAACCTTGCGTTTCTCTTTGTGCTTTCGTTCTTCCCGCTGGCGACCGACTGGATGCAGAAGACCTCCTTCGCACCGCTGCCCACCACGTGCTACGTCGTGCTCAACATGCTCGTATCGCTCACGTACATGAACCTCGAGCGCGTCATCCGCCACGCCATGGGGCGCGACTGCGGCGCCACCCCCAAGGAGGAGCTTGCGCGACGCGCCGTGGTGGAGAAGCGCTCGCTCCTGAAGGAGCGGCTCACCCTTGTGTTCGAGCTTGTCGGGCTCGTGCTGGCGCTGGCGCTGCCCAAGTCGCACCTCGCCCTCGTGGCGCTGATCGTCGCATTTGCCTTCTGGATCGTGCCCGACCTGCGCATCGTGCGCCTGCTCGACTTCCTGGCTGAGGACGAGCCGGAGGAGTAGGCGCGGGCGAGCCCCACAGGGTCGGCGTCAAGGCAAAACCGCACGAAGTGACACTGGCGCAAAGGCTCGCGATAGACATAGGAAAGTTAATCGAAAGCGGCGTGGCGTATCATGCCCCTCACCCATTGGACCAGCGGAGAGGGGCACGGCATGACACGCGACGCGATTGACTTCGAGAGCATCACGATCACGGACGATCTGATGTTTGGGACGGTGTTCCAGGACCCGGAGCTCTGTCGGGGGCTGATTGAGATGATCCTGGGCATCAAGGTACGGGACCTCCAGTTTGTGCAACGCCAGGCCTGGCTCGACGCGGGTCCGCTCTCGCGCGCGGGCATAGTGGACCTGCTGGTGCGGGACGCCGACGGCAACGAGTACGACATCGAGATGCAGAACGTCGCCACGCCGGACATCGTCTTCCGCGCGCGGAGGTACCTCTCGCTCGTCGACCTGAGCATGCTCGACCGCGGCCAGCGCTTTGAGGAGGCAGGCGGCGCGGTGGTGATCTTCATCTGCGCAAACGACCCGTTTGGGGACGGGTGGAAGCGCTACGAGTACCCCAGGCAATGCCGCGAGACCGGACGCCCGCTTGGCGACCGGACCAACATCGTGTTCGTGAACGCGAAGGGGACCAAGGGCGAGCTCGGTGACGGATTTGACGCGTTTCTCCAATACCTTTCGAACGATACTGTCATCAGGAGCGATTACGTCAGGCGCGTGAACGACGCGGTCCAAACCTACCGCGACGACCCCAAGTGGAGGAGGTTCAGGATGCTCTGGTCCGAGAAGTACCGCGACGAGATTGCCGACGCCATGCAAGCCGGGCGCAAGGAAGGTCTTGAAGAGGGTGCCAAGAAGTGCGGGGCCCAGCTCGCGCGGCTCGCCCGTGAGATGGATTCGAGAGGCAGGTCTGCCGAGTTCATGTCCGCCCTGGAGGACGGGGAGAAGATCGACCGTCTGTTGGATGAATTCCACCTCGCCTAGCCACATCATGCAAGAGCATCCAGACGAGGAGCTCGCGAACAACGCGCCCAACGGGGGTCGTCACGACTGAAGCGGAGGAAACGTACGATGCTCTGGTCCGAAAAGTACCGTAACGAGATCGCCGATGCCATGAGAGCTGGACGCGAGGAGGCGTTTAAGAAGAGTTACGAGGAGGGCTTTGCAGAGGGCTTCGCGGAGGGCCTTGCGAAGGGAGCCAGGGAGTACGATGCCCAGCTGGCAAGACTTGCGCAAGAGCTGGAAGCGCGAGGGCGATCTTCCGAGCTTATACCCGCACTGGAAGATAAGGAGAAGCACGCTCGTCTGTTGGATGAGTTTGGCATCAAACGACAGCTCTCCGATGATTGACAAGTAGACGCGCCTAGTCATCCATGCCGGGACGGCGCCTCAGGCGCTTGACCTTGGCATGTCTGCTCTTCTCGTCCAGACGTCGGCGCACGGATGCCCGCGTCGGCTTGGTGGCGTGCCGCTTCTTGGGTCTTCTTGCGCGACGGGACAGCTCGGCCCTGATCTTCTTCAGGCACAGCTCGCGGTTTTGCAGCTGACTGCGCGACTCCCTGCTGACCACAGTGATGCCCGTGGGAACGTGGCACATGCGCACCGCGGAGTCCGCCGTGTTGACGCCCTGGCCACCGGGGCCGGACGCGTGGAAGGCCTCCGCGCGGCACTGCCGCGCAAGCTCGCTATCCGGAAGGCGAGAAAAGCGGGCGTAATCGGCGTATGTCAGCTTCTTGTCCATGCGTCCACCTTACGCCACTGCATGCAGCCAGTCGAGCGCGGCAACGCCAATCGGACGCCCCCGTTTACCGCCGGGGCGCGACGACCCGCGGTGCCAGGGCGTACCATGATGCGAAGCAGCGAGACCAGGAGGCCGCATGTCTGGATCCAAGTACATCTGCCCATGCAAGCACGTGACGGAGGAAGACATCCGCGAGGCGATAGCCAATGGCGCGACCAGCCTCAAGCAGGTTCGCAAGGCGACGGGCGCCGGCACCAAGTGCGGCAAGTGCAAGCCAGCCGTGAAGAAGCTGGTCAAGCGGCTGCTCGCCGAGCAGGAGACGACTGCGGAGCCGACGGTCGCGGCCGAACAGGCAGCCGCAGGCAAGCCGGCGGCCACGGCGGCGGACGCCACGTCCTTCTCGCCCAAGGCGGCACCCGTTGCCAGGGGAGAAGAGCGCGAGGTCCTTCGCGGGCGCGTCTATCGGCACTTCAAGGGGGACTACTATCTGGTGGAGGACGTCGCCCGCTACTCGGAGACCGGCGAGGAGCTTGTGATCTACCGTAAGCTGTACGGCGACGGTTCGCTCTGGGCACGGCCGAGGGAGCTGTTCCTCTCCCCCGTCGACCGCAAGAAGTACCCGGACGCCACGCAGCACTGGCGCTTTGAGCTGCAGGAAATCGAAAGCGTCGCGGGCCACTAGCGGCGGGCCGCGCGCGGATGACGGACGTTGGGCCGGGCACGACCCGGCGCGGAAGGGAAACGCACATGAAGGTATTGATGGTAAACGGAAGCCCACACAGGAACGGCTGCACCGCGCGGGCGCTGCGCGAGGTCGCGGGGCCGCTTCAGGCGGCCGGGATCGAGGTCGAGGACTTCTGGATCGGCAGCAGGGACCTGGGAGGCTGCAAGGCCTGCGGCTACTGCGAGACGGCAGGCAAGTGCGTGATGAACGACAAGGTGAACGAGTTCTGCGCGCTCGCGGACCACGCGGACGGCTTCGTGTTTGGCTCGCCCGTGTACTACGCCTCCATCGCCGGGCAGATGCGCTCGTTCCTGGACCGCGTCTTCTACTCCTCGCAGGGGTCGAGCCGCTTCTACATGAAGCCCGTCGCCGGCATCTCCAACTCGCGCCGTGCTGGCTGCGTGACCACGTATGACCAGTTCAACCACTACTTTGGCATTGGCAACATGCTCATCGTGTCCGGCACGTACTGGAACGAGACCCACGGCTTCACGCCCGAGGACGTGGAGAAGGACGCGGAGGGCCTGCGCTGCATGCGCGCCATCGGGCAGAACATGGCGTACGTGCTGAGGGCGAAGGAGGCCGCCGAGGCGGCGGGCGTGCTTCCGCCCGAGCCATTGAGCGGCCCGCTCACCAACTTCATGGACGGCAAGTAACCGACAGAGAGCCAGCCGGCACGTGGTGGACCGGCGCGCGACCGGCAGCCAGACGCAAGCGAACGGGGGCGCCCCAGGCGGACGCCCCCGTTCTTCTCCCTAGCCTATGAGCACCTGCGCCACAAGCAGCGCCGCGTTGAGCGCGATGGTGGCTATGAGCAGCGGGTTCACCCACTTGAGCCAGCGGCTGAACGGCACGTCGACCATCGCGAGCGACGCCAGGATGAGGCCCGTGGGCGTGATGTACGAGATGAGGCCCTGGCCGTAGTTGTACGCCGCGATGACGGCCGCGCGCGAGACGCCCACCGCGTCGCCCAGCGGCGCCATGATGGGGATGGACAGGACGGCGAGGCCCGAGGACGAGTTGATGAAGAACCCCAGGATGATGTAGACCACGAGCATCACCAGGATGAAGAGGACTGGGCTCATGCCCGTGACCGCGCCCGAGAAGAAGTGCAGGATCGTGTCGGATATGAAGCCGTTCTCGAGCAGGATGTTGACGGCGCGCGCCACGCCGACGACGAGCGCGACGCTCATGAGGTCTCCGCAGCCGCCGATGTACTTGTCGAAGAAGACCTCCTCCTCCAGCCCGGAGGTAAACGCAAGGACGATGGAGCAGGCGAGAAAAACGGCGGTCATGTAGTCGAACCACCACTGGAACGCGACGATGCCGTACACCAGGACCACGAACGAGATGCCGAACACCGCGAGCGAGACCTTCATGTGACCGGTGAACTCGATCTGGTTGCCCTGCTGGCCCCAGCGCTCCTCGATCTTCTCCTTCATGTCGTAGCAGACGGACTTGGAGGGGTCGAGGCGCACCCGGTGCGCGTAGACCATGATGTAGGCGACGGCCATGACCGTGCCGACGGCAAGCGCGATGAAGCGCCAGTTCATGCCCTCGGACATGGCGATGCCGGCGGCCTTGGTCGCGACGCCCGTCGCAAAGGGGTTGACGGTGGAATACATGGTGCCGACGGAGGCTCCCACAAAGATGACGGCGATGCAGGTCATGGCGTCGTAGCCGGCCGCGATGAACACGGGCATGAGAATGGGATAGAGGGCGATCGTCTCCTCACCCAGGCCAAAGGTGGTGCCGCCGATGACCATCAAGAGCGAAAGGATGATGATGAGCAGGTACTCCCGCCCGCGCGTCACGCGCGAAAGCGCCGCCACGGCCGCGTTGAGTGCGCCCATGTAGTTGAGGACGCCGATGCAGCCACCCAGAAGGAACACGAAGAGGATGATGTCGATCGTGTCGTACACGCCCTGGATCGGCGCGAGCAGAAACTGCACCACGCCCTGCGGCGCCTGCGCCACGCGCTTGTACGTGCCCGGGATCGCGATGGGCTTTGAGATGGAGCCGTTGGTGAAGTTCTGCAGCTTGCCCGAGACGCCCAGCTTGTCGAGCGTGGCCTGCGTGGGCGGCATGAGGCGCGTGCTGTCATCCGGGTTGGTGATGACGAACTTGTCCTGCGTGGCGTCGTAGGTGAGCTTGGCGTACTTGCCCGCAGGGATGAGGTACGTGAGCGCAGCCGCAAACAGCATCACGATGAAGAGCACGGTTATTGCGGTTGGGAAGTGCAGCTTGTGGCGCTTCTTGGGCGTTGGTGCGTCCGCCGTCTGGGCGGCAAGGTCCTCGGACACGATTGCTTTCCTTTCTGATGGTTACTGTTCTGCGTAGACGCCCACGAGCTCGACCACGACCCGCGTCGCGGCGTCGATGCCCTCGACGGTCGCATGCTCGTAGGGGCCGTGGTAGCCCTCGCCACCGGTGCCCAGGTTGGGGCACGGCAGCCCGCGGAACGAGAGCTGGCAGCCGTCGGTGCCGCCGCGGATGGGCGTGACGCTGGGCACGACGCCCGCACGCTCGCACGCGAGCTTGGCGTTGTCTATCGTGTACATGCAGCCCTCGATCACGCCGGCCATGTTCTGGTACTCGTCCTTGATCGTGAGGGTGACGGTCCCCTCGCCCCAGCGCTCGTTGAGGACCTTGGCGATGTGGCGCAGCGTCTGCTTGCGGCACTCGAACGACGCCGCGTCGAAGTCGCGCACGATGTAGGACATGCCACCCGCGCACTCGTCCCCGTGGATCTCGAGCAGGTGATAGAAGCCCTCGTAGCCCTCCGTGTAGCGCGGCGCCTCGAGCCCCGGGAGCATGTTGTTGATGTCGCAGCACAGCTGCATGGCGTTGACCATGATGCCCTTGGCGGAGCCTGGGTGCACGCTCACGCCCCCGACCTCGAAGTCCGCCTCGCACGCGTTGAAGTTCTGGTACTGGATCTCGCCCTCGGCGTCGCCGTCCAGCGTGTAGGCCACGTCCGCGTCGAAGCGCTCCACGTCGAAGTTGTCAACGCCGGTGCCGATTTCCTCGTCCGGCGTGAAGGCGATGCGCAGTGGCCCGTGCGGTGCGCCGCTCGCGATGATGCGCTCGAGCGCGGTCATGATCTCCGCGATGCCAGCCTTGTCGTCCACGCCCAGGATGGTCGTGCCGTCGGACGTGAGGAGCGTGCGGCCCTTGAGTTCCGCCAGGCGCGGGAAGTCGTGCACCGTGAGCGTACGCCCGCTCGTGCCCAGAGCAAGGTCACGACCGTCGTAGTTTTTATGAATCACAGGCGTGATTGTGCCGTCGCAGAATTGTGAGACGGTATCCATGTGTGCGATGAGCCCCAGCTTTGTGGCACCCTCGAGCCCCGGCGTCGCCGGCAGCTTTGCGTAGACAAAGCACTTCTCGTCCACCGCGACGTCCTCGACGCCCAGCTCGCTAAGCTCGTCCGCAAGCAGGTTCGCGAGCACGAATTCGTCCTTCGAGCTGGGACACTCCGAGTCGTTCTCCTCATTGCTGGGCGTCTTGACCTCGATGTAGCGCAGCAGCCTGTCAATGGCCTCCATCGCGAAAGCTCCCCTCTCACAAACTGGCGAGGGCCACGCCCAAGCGGACATGACCCTCGCGCCATTGCTCGTAACATTTTTGAAATATAAGACTTTGCATCTACGCGATGCAAGCAATCTCGTAAGAGGTAGCTTTGCGCGCGCGTTCGGTCGTTCGCGGGCGAGAAGAGCGCGGCCCCATGGCCGTCAGGCAGCCGCAAGCCGCGACACAAAAAGGCGCCCCGCAGCCGTCACGACACCCAAGGTGTCAGCTGGCTGCGGGGCGCCCCTGCGTCCTACGCGTATGTGACGTGGGTCGTTCTTCTCACCCGGCACTTCTCTACTTGAGGAAGTCCTCGATCGACCTGGCGACGCCCTCGCCGTCGAGGCCGTACTTCCTCAGCAGGCCGAGGGCGGGTCCGGACTCGCCGAAGACGTCCTGCACGCCGACCTTCCTGACGGGCACGGGGTGCTTGGCGCAGAGCGCGTCGCACACGGCGCTGCCGAGCCCGCCGATCACGGAGTGCTCCTCCACGGTCACCACGCGGCCGGTCTTGGCGGCGGAGCTCACGACGAGCCCCTCGTCGAGCGGCTTCACGGTGTGGATGTTCAGCACCTCGCAGCTCACGCCCTTCTGGGCGAGGAGGTCGGCCGCCTCGAGCGCGGCGGAGACCATGAGGCCGCACGCCACGACGGTGACGTCCGTGCCCTCGCGCTCCACGACGCCCTTCCCGACCTCGAAGTGGTAGCCGTCGCCGTGGATGACGGGGGCGGCGAGCCTGCCGAGGCGCAGGTAGACGGGGCCGTCGGCCTCGTAGGCGGCGCGCACGGCGGCGCGGGCCTCCACGTCGTCGGAGGGGACGATCACGGTCATGCCCGGGATCGTGCGCATGAGGGCGACGTCCTCGTTGCACTGGTGCGTGGCGCCGTCCTCGCCCACGGAGATGCCCGCGTGCGTGGCGCCGATGACCACGTGCAGGTGCGGGTAGCCGATGGAGTTGCGCACCTGCTCGAACGCGCGGCCCGCGGCGAACATCGCGAACGTGCTCGCGAAGACCCTGTGGCCCGTGGTCGCGATGCCGGCCGCGACGCCCATGAGGTTCTGCTCGGCGATGCCGCAGTCGAGGAAGCGGTCCGGGTAGGCCGCCTTGAACTTGCCCGTCTTGGTCGCGGCCGCGAGGTCCGCGTCCAGCACCATGAAGTCGTCGTGCTCCGCGCCGAGGGCCACGAGCTCCTCGCCGTAGCTGTCGCGCGTCGCGACCTTCCTGACGTCTGCCATGTCCTACGCCTCCCTCTCGAGCTCCGCCATGGCCTGGGCGAACTGCTCGTCGTTGGGGGCCTTGCCGTGCCAGCCCACCTGGTTCTCCATGAACGAGACGCCCTTGCCCTTCACGGTGTGCGTGACGATGCACGTGGGGGCGCCCTTCGTCGCGCGCGCCTCCGCGAAGGCGTCGCGCAGCTGGTCGAAGTCGTTGCCGTCGGCCACGTCCACGACGTGGAACTTGAAGGCCTTGAACTTCTCCCCTATGGGCTGGGCGGAGTTGACCTCCTCGATCGTGCCGTCGATCTGGAGGTTGTTGTTGTCCACGATCACGCAGAGGTTGTCGAGCGCGTGGTTGCCGGCCAGCATGGCGGCCTCCCAGACCTCGCCCTCCTCGATCTCGCCGTCGCCGCAGAGCGCGTAGGTGCGGTAGTCGTCGCCCCAGTGCTTGGCCGCGATGGCCATGCCCACGGCGGCGGAGATGCCCTGGCCCAGCGAGCCGGTGGACATGTCGACGCCCGGGGTGTCGTTCATGTTGGGGTGCCCCTGCAGGTACGAGCCGATGTGCCTGAGCGTCGCCAGGTCCTCCACCGGGAAGAAGCCCCTCTGCGCGAGCGTGGCGTACAGGCCCGGCGCGCAGTGGCCCTTGGAGAGCACGAACCTGTCGCGCTTGGGATCGCGCGGGTTCCTGGGGTCGACGTTCATCTCCTCGAAGTAGAGCAGGGTCATAATCTCGGTCGCGGACAGCGACCCGCCGGGGTGGCCGGACTTCGCCGCGTGGGTGCCCACGAGGATGCCCTTGCGGACCTCACGGGCGACCTTCTTCAACTCGTCGTCGGTCATGTGGTTCTACCTCCCTGTCACAGTCAAAAAGGCGGCCGGGCGCGCGTGGTGCACCCTGCCGCCTGCGTCAATCCTAGTCCTGCGCGGTGACCTTTGCCCAGTCCGCCGCAAAAAGCTCCAAACCGCGGTCGGTGAGCGGGTGGTGCACGCACTTCTTGAGCGCGCCAAACGGCACGGTCGCGATGTCGGCGCCCATGAGCTCGGCCTGCGTCACGTGGTGCGGCGTGCGGACGGAGGCCGTGATGATCTCGGGGCCACCCTCCTCGTCCCAGTAGCCGTACTTGAAGTTGTGCACGGCGGTCACTACGTCGGCAAGGTGGTCGAGGCCCTCGTCACCGATGTCGTCAAAGCGGCCCACGAACGGGCTAATATAGCGCGCGCCGGCGCGGGCGCCCAGGAGCGCCTGCGTCACGCTGAAGACCAGCGTCATGTTGACGCGGATGCCCTCCTGCGCGAGGTGGTGGATTGCGGGGAGCGACTGCTCGGTCACGGGCAGCTTCACCACGATGTTGGGCGCGAGCGACGCGAGGTGCTCGGCCTCCTTGATCATGCCCTCGGTCGTCTCGGCCGTGGACTCCGCGGAGACGGGCAGCCCCTCGCAGATGTGGCAGATCTTGACCATGTGGTCCTCGAAGTCGGCGAGCTTGCCGCCGGTCTTCGCGTACAGGCTCGGGTTGGTCGTGACGCCGGAGAGGATGCCCCAGCTCGCGGCCTCGCGGATGTCGTCCAGGTCCGCGGTATCGATAAAGAACTTCATGTCTTTCTCCCATGTGTACCGTCGCGCCCGGCATGTTCGGCAGGGCACGCAAACGTCAAGTCAAGCTTCCGCGGGCGAGAAGGACCGCCGCGCGGCTTAAGCACCGCATTGGGCCGAGCCTAGGACTGGCTCGCCATCGCGGTGTCGATCTTCTCCCTCACGAACTCGGAGGCGTGAGCGACGTCGCGCTTCCAGTCCGGGGAACCGAGGTACCACATCTCGCACACGTAGCGGCGGACGCCCTGTGGCACGAGCTGGCTCAGCGCGCCCTCATAGTCGGTCGTACCCTCGCCAAAGAGCATGTCGCGGTACTGGCCGGCCTTGGTGGCCTTCATGTGCGCCGCGAAGATGTGGCCACGACCGAGCGCGATGTCGTCCGCCACGCTCTTGCCATAGAGGAGCGACGCGTTGGTGAGGTTGCCAACGTCGGGATAGACGCCCAGGTAGGGACTGTTGATGGCGTCCACGTACTCCATCGCCTTGCCGACGGTGTCCATGAACGGCGTCTCCATGGTCTCGAAGCCCATGACCACGCCCGCCTTTGCGGCCATCTCGGTCGCCTTGGCGAGGTTCTCCTCGAAGCACTGGCGCGAGCCGTCCCACTTGTCCTCGTCGTAGTAGGCGTCGTAGCCGGCAAGCTGGATGATGTGCAGCCCGAGGTCGCACGCGAGCTCGAGCGCCTTGTCCATCATCTCGAGGCTGTACGCGCGCTTCTTGGGGTCCTTAGCGCCAAACGGCCACTTGCGATGGACCGAGAGGCACATGGACCCCAGCGGGATGCCGGTCTGGCGCATCGCGTCGACCACGGCCGCGCGCTCGGCGGCGGTCCAGTCGAGGCGTGCCTGGCGGGCGTCCGACTCGTCGACGGAGATCTCCATGTAGTCGAACCCGCACTCCGCCGCGACCTGCAGGCGCTCCTCCCACGTGAGGTCCTGCGGGGTCGCCTTCTCGTACAGGCCGAGCTTGTATTGCCTGCTCATTGTTGGTCCCCTTTCACAAGGGCGCCCTCATGGCCCTGCCATGGGGGGCGCCCCCTCTTGCAACGTTGTCGCCGCGTCAAGCGGCCTTATGTCCGGCTCCTACTTCTGGCCGTAGTAGGCGTTGGGGCCGTGCTTGCGCGAGTAGTGCTTGTCGAGCAGGTACTGGGGCGCCTTCGCGTCGTCGAGCCTGATGCCGGCGGCGGTGCAGAGCATCTCGGTGTCGCGGGACATCTTCGCGACCTCCTCGACGACCACGGCATGGTAGACCGCCGCGGCGGCGTCCTTGCCCCAGGTGAAGGGACCGTGGTTGCGGACGAGGCAGCCAGGCTGGGCCATGGGGTCCATGCCGCCGAAGCCCTCCACGATGACCTTGCCCGTGTTGAGCTCGTAGGCCTCCTCGATCTCCTCCTTGGTCAGGCCCCTCATGCAGGGGACCTCGCCGTAGAAGTAGTCGGCCTGGGTCGTGCCGTAGCACGGGATGGAGCGCCCGGCCTGCGCCCACGCGGTCGCGGCCGCGGAGTGGGTGTGGACGATGCCGCCGACCTGCTCCCAAGTACGGTAGAGGTAGGCGTGCGTCGCGGTGTCGGACGAGGGGTTGAGGTCGCCCTCGACCACGTTGCCGTCGAGGTCGCACACGACCATGGACTCGGGTGTGAGCTTGTCGTAGTCGACGCCGGAGGGCTTGATCACGAACAGGCCCTTGTCGCGGTCGATCTCGGAGGCGTTGCCCCACGTGAAGACGACCAGACCATGCTTGGGAAGGTCCATGTTGGCCTCGTAGACCTTCTCGCGCAGTTCCTTGAGCATCATGTTCGCTACCCCTTAGAGGACCGAGCGGAAGGGTACGTTGGGCTCGTGCTCGAAGCAGTCGTGGAAGCCACGGTCGTACATGTACTCCTTCTTGTCCTTGTCGAGCGGGTAGGTGTAGTCGCCGCCGGGCTGCCAGTAGAACGGGTGGAACTTGTACTGCAGACGGTCCTTGCGCATCTGGTACAGGACCTCGATCTCGCGCTGGTCCGCCATGAAGTTGGTCCAGACGTCCCAGTGGATGGGGATGACGACCTTGGCCTGGAGCGCCTCGGCCATGCGCAGGATGTCCGTGGCCTCCATCTTGTCCTGGATGCCGACGGGGTTGCAGCCGTAGGAGCCGAAGCAGACGTCGACGCCGCCGTACTCCTTCATGATGTCCTTGCCGTGCTTGGCGAAGTAGATGGAGTAGTGGGAGTCGCCGCTGTGGTAGATGTTGCCGCCGGGGGTCACGAGCAGGTAGTTGACGGCCTTCTCGTCCATGTCGGTCGGGCACTTGCCGGCGAGGTCCTCGCGGTCGGGGCCGGTGGAGTCGGTCGTGGTAATGCAGGTGCGGTCGAAGGAGTCCATGGCCACGATGGTCATGTCCTTGATCTTGATCTTGTCACCCGGCTTGACAACGTGGATGCGGTCCTCGGGGACGCCCCACTTGCGCCAGAAGTCTGCGGACTTCTCCGGGCCGATGAACGGCACGGGGATCTCATTGCCATCCTCGTCGGTGGTGGTCATGCCGGACTTGACGACGTGGGCTGCCCACTCCTTGGACATGTGGTCCTGGTGGTAGTGGGTGGCCAGGACGGCGTCAACATGCTTGAACGCGAAGGGGTCGAACACGTACGGGATGTTGCGCAGGTTGGGCTGCATGGTGCGGACGCCGGCCATGTTGGCCATCTGGTGGCCGACCTTCATGAGGCCGTTGCCGTGGGTGCGCTTGCCGTTGCCGGTCCAGAGGTCGATCGTGATGTTGGCGTCACCTGGCGTCTTGATCCACATGCCGGTGCAGCCGAGCCACCACATCTTGACGTTGCCCTCGGGAACCTTGGCGTTCTCGATGTCCTCGTTCAGCCACGTGCCCCACTCGGGGAACGTGTTCATGATCCAGCCCTCACGGGTTACTTCGTCGATAGCGGACATGCGTTTCTCCTCTTGTTTGCGGATTTCTGTCTGCGTTGCCTTGCGCGCCTACTCGGCGTGCACGTTGTAGAGCGCGACCTCGTCGGTCTCGCGGTTTGCGGAGATGATGCGGCTCTCCCCCGCGTCCTCGAAGACCCACACGTTCGCGGGGCCGCGGTCGTGGTCGATGATCTCGACGGCGTAGTCGCCGTCCTGGTAGTGGAGCCTCAGGAGGTCGCGGCCGCCCTTGCGGTTGCCCAGCAGCGCGGAGGGCTCGCCGGCCAGGTCGCCGGCCCAGATGGCGTGCAGGAACGGGCGCTTCTCCGGGTCCTCCCAGACCTTCTCGTACGTGTCCTCCTCGGCGCCGGCATGCCACACGGACAGGGTGTCGCCGTGGAACGTGGAGATGGTCACGATCTCGTCCTTGCCGTCGCCGTCGAGGTCGACCATCGTCATGTCGCTCGTGGGCTGCACGACGAGGCAGTCGACCTTCCAGTCGTCCCCGTCCTTCGCGGGCGGCACGTAGCGGAACACGCCTGCGGCGGTGCCCACCAGCGCAAAGCTGCGGTCGGGAGCGGTGTAGAAGCCGTGGTTCTGCAGCTGGCAGTTAGTGAGCTGCGTCAGCTCAAGCTGGTGGTCGGCGTCAAACTGCTCGAGGTCCTTGGGGAGCTTGGCCACGTACACGGCACCCGGCGTCTTCCAGTCGTTCTTGAACTCGCGGCACGCGGACTTGATGGTGCAGGCAATGAGCCACATCTGGCCGTCGGCACCCTCGACCACGCCAAAGCGGTGCACGTAGGGAAGGTCGCACAGGACGCGGCGCTCCCAGGAGCCGTCCTCCTTGCGCGTGTACGTCACGATCTTCGCGTCGTCCGCGCCAAAGTTGGGCGAGAAGAACTTGTACGTGCTCATGAGCTGGTCCGTGCGCCAGGGGGTCTGCATGACCGTCATGACGCCGCCAGGGCCGTCGCACACGTTCTCGCGCTGCGTGCCATCGAGGGTGAAGCGGCGGATGGGACCCGCCTTCTCGGTCGCGACGACAAAGCTCTTCTCGCCCGCCGCCTCGACCATGCCGATCGCGTAGCACTTGGGCATGTCAGTGGCGAGCACCTTCTTCTCGTACCTCATGAATGGCCTCCTCGGGCAACGATGCTTACGCGATGGCGGGACTGCTTACTTTGCGAACTTTTTGTCGAGCCCAGCCTCGACGAACTTCTCCTCGATCTCCTTGTCGGAAAGGACGTTCTTGAGGGGGATGCAGATGACCTTGCCGGAGTCCGCCGCGGACTTGAACATGTTCTCGAAGTTGCGGGGGAAGCAGGCGACGTCGTAGCTGGTCGCGGTGGAAGTGCCCTCGGCGAGCGCGCAGTGGTGAATCTTCGCGACGTCCATGTTGAGCTTCTTGCAGACGCGCTCGACGGTGAGCTGCATCATCAGGGAGGTGCCGGAACCGTTAGCGCACGCGCACAGAATCTTTGCTGCCATTTTTCGACCTTTCCCGGCGCGGCTGGATGCCGCGAGCCTTTGTTAGAACACGCTTTTTAGAAGACGCGGCCGGCAACACAGGGGGAATGCTGCCGGCCGCCTGAAACCGGATGGAGCTCGTGGAGCGAGGCCTTGCTACTTTGCCTCGGCGGCTGCGACCGCCTTCTTCTCGGCTGCGTCGCGGTACTCCGCGTACTTCTCGTAGTCCTCGACCTCGAGGAAGTAGGTGCTGTTGCCGTTCTCGTCCTTGGGGGCAGCCTTGTACTGCATCTGCGGGATGGCAAGCAGGAAGACGATGATGAGCGCGACGCCGACCCAGCCGAGGTACTTCATGATGACCGTGAAGATCGGCCAGACGGTGACCCAGTCGAACATGCCGAGGTAGCCGCCGAAGGCGTACATCTTGACCCAGGAGGCAATCAGCGCGGAGCCGAAGACCTGGCAGAGGCCGCAGATGAAGGGAAGGATCAGGCAGGCCTTGAGGCCACCCTTGTTGTTGGCGTACACGCCGATGACGGCGTTGTCGAAGAACAGGGGGATGAAGCCGGCGACCACGAGGACGGGGCTGTGCATGAGGATGAGGGCACCGATGGCGAGGAACTGTCCGACAGCGCCGGCCATGAAGCCGATGGTGACGGCGTTGGTGGAGCCGAAGCCGAAGGTGACGGCGCAGTCAACGCCGGGGACGGAGCCCTTGAGGAGCTTGGAGGAGATGCCGGTGAAGGAGACGGTGAGCTCTGCGACGAAGGTGCGGACGCCGAGCTGGAGGATCGTCAGGTAGACGGCGAACTGGAAGCAGTTGTAGAGGATGTAGAAGACGAAGCTCTGACCCTCGACGAGGGCGGCGGTACCGGTGAGGGTGCCCTCCTTGGTGAGCTTGATGAGGTACTCGGGGCCGATGACGATGTAGATGATGCCGAAGAAGAGGGTCATGAGCAGGGCGGTGGAGACCATGTTCTCGTTGAACATCGAGAGCCAGCCGGGGAGCTCGATGTCCTCGAGCTTCTTGTCGAACACGGAGGTCTTCTCGGGGTGCTTGTCGTGACGGACCTTGTCACGCTTCGCCATCCAGCCGGCGATCTTGGAGGAAAGGAAGATGCCGAACATCTGCTGGTGGCCGATGGCGAAGCCAGCGCCCTCGGTCAGCTCCTGGGTCGGGCCGATGGTGAGGTTGGAGCCGACAGCCCAGTACAGGCCGAGGAGGATCGTCATGAGGACGAGGGCGGGAACGCTCACGAGGTTGGGGAAGCAGAACATGATGAGCCAGAGGGCCGTTGCGGACTGCTGAACCTGAACGTTGCCGGTGGTGAAGATGGAGCGGAGCTTCGTGTGCTTCTTGGCAGCCACGAGCACGATGTTGAGGATGTAGGCGAACAGGAGCAGCAGCATGTACTGCGAGATGTTGGCGCCCTTGAGGAACGAGACGTTTGCCAGCGAGAAGTCTCCCGCCTGGGCCGCCTTGACGCCCGCGTCAACCGCGTTGTTGCCGAAGTAGGGGTCGATGACCATAGCGGTCAGGTTGAAGCGGCCCTTGAGGCCGACGATGATGGGACGGAACACGCTGACGAGGCCGCCGGAGCCGACGGAAAGAATCATGTAGCCGACCGAGGCCTTGATGAAGCCCGCGAGGACCTCATACCACTTCTTTCCGAGCAGCGCGTAGCCAATCACGACGATGATGCCGATGATCCAGGCTGGCTGCGACAGGATGGTCTTGGAGAACCAAGTTACCGCTGACAGCAAGATGTCCAATTTCCTCTCCTTTACTTACTCTTGTCCGGGTCTTGTCCGGGTCGATTATTCGCCATCGACCATGGCGTCAATCTCGATCAGGTCCTCAGGGGTCTGGGCGCCCTTCAGGCGCTCGACGACCTCCGGGTTCGACAGGACGGCCGCGAGCTGCTGCATGTTCTGCAGGTGCGAGTCCGCGTCGACGTCGCTCAGCGTGAAGAAGATCGTCGCGGTGGTGTCGGGATCGTCCTCGGCGCCAAAGTGGACCGGCTCCTTTACGTGCATGAAGCTGATGGCCTCGCGATTGGTTCCGACGGCACCCTCGACCGCGTGCGGCATGGCCACGCCGGGGAGAAGGACGATGTAGGGTCCGTGCTTCTCGACGTTCTGGATCAGGCAGTCCGCGTACTCGGGCTCGACGCTGCCGTCTGCGAGCAGCGGCTCGATTCCCTTGCGCAGGGCCTCCTTCCACTCCATGGGACCGTCCACGAAGTTGTAGTGCTTGAGTTCAACCAGTTGACGAAGTAGCATGTGTGTTCACCTCCCCGTGGCTTATTGCCTTGTGGCTGGTTTCCCGCCGGCTCGCGACTGGCCCCCCTTCGGACCTGGTCGCGTGAGGGCCCTTCCGCCCTCTCTTCAAGGTGGATAGTACGCCGATATTTTTTGTTTTGAACGTGTTTAGTTTTCGTATCTAACGTTTTTATCGTTCGTATTGAAGCTTTTCAGTGTTTATACAAACGCTGATTTGCCTCATTGTTCCGCAATGCTGCGAAGTCTAAAATGGGTTCGTGTTCGTATGAACACGGTTTAATATTTCTTTGTCTGCCGGCGAACGGTCGTTTTTCTCGCCCGAGCGGTTATTCCAAAGGAGCCTGGCATGGGCACGTCCAGAAGCATCGTCGAGAGCCGCCGCGCTCACATCGTCGAGGAGCTGAGCGAGCGGGGACGCAGCAAGGTCACCGAGCTCGCAAAGGACTTCGGCGTGTCCACGCTCACCATCAGGAGGGACCTCGACGAGCTGGCGGAGAAGGGCATGGTCCGCCGGCTGCACGGCTCCGTCGAACTAATCGACCCCCTGGGCGGCCCCATCAGCTCGTCCGCGGTCCTCGCAAAGCGCAGCATCGCCGAGGAGGCGGCAACCCTCGTCGAGGACGGCGACACCATCTTCATCAACACGAGTTCGACCGCGCTTTCCGTGATAGAGCACATCACGGCCGAGAACGTGACGATCGTGACAAACAACGGCAAGGCGCTGCAGATAACTCCCCCGCCCGGCGTCACCATCATCCTGACCGGCGGCGAGATCCGCCTGCCCAAGTGGTCCATGTCGGGCGAGTTCGCCCTCTCCACCGTGCGTCACATCAACGCGGCGAAGGCCATCCTGGGATGCTCGGGCTTCTCCGCCGACCGCGGCCTGACGACGCTCGTCTCGCACGAGACGAGCGTGAACTCGCTCATGCTTGACCATTCGGACATGCACATAATAGTTGCGGATTGCACGAAGATAGGGACCAACTCGAGCTTTCGCTACGGTCGAGCCGAGCAGGTGGACGTCCTCGTGACGGACGAGAACTCGGACGAGCAGCAGATCGCCCTCCTCAAGAAGGCGGGCGTGCGGATGGTCATGTACCCGGGAAGCGAGTAGCGGCCGCGACAGCGTCAAAACCCTCCCCCGACAGCCGTTGGCGTTACCATGGTTAGAATCCAGACCAAGCAAGGGGAGGCACCAGTGCGCACGGGCGACAACGGCAACGGCGAGAAGAACGACAACCGGGTGATTGGCGCCACCACGGAGCCCCCCACCGGCGTCGCACTCGCGCGCGTGTCCGTCACGGTGCTGCTGCTCGCGCTCGCGATCGGCCTGTTGGTGGGGTTCTTCTGCATCGGCGCGCTGTGGTGCGTGGACCAACTGCAGGAGCAGATCTGGAACCACGCCGTCGCGGCGG